>JAHDRK010000007.1 GCA_018433345.1 Syntrophobacterales bacterium
CATGTTCTTCACAAAATGCTTGAGGGGCGTGTCGAGGGATACCGGGTGGTTGATTATGACCCTCGGTGGGAGTACTTCCCCTTTGCCTTGCCGGTTTTTTACCGAAACAAGAAAGCAGCTTTGATTCATGCCACGCCCGACCAGGGCTTCTTTTTTCATCGAGCGGGGATCCCACTTGTTGTCACTGTTCACCATCTCGTTCTTGATTCATTTATGCGACGATACAGCTCGCCTTTACAGCGTATACACTACAGTACCGATTTGCGTTTGCTTACAAGCCTCACCGTCAGGAAAGCCACGGCGGTAAACGCTGTGAGCCAGTTTTCGGCAAACATGGTACGGGACGAGCTCAACTATAAAGGTCCTGTTCGCGTCATTTACAATGGCATTAACACGAATAGATTTACACCGGGCGACGGGAAGGCGATCAAGGGACCTGTCCGTGTCCTTTTTGCGGGGAATAACAGTCTTCGAAAAGGAGCGAATTTGCTGCCCGACATCGCGGCAAAATTGGCGCCGGGTATAGAAATTGTCTATACGAGTGGATTGCGAGGGGGTTTCTCTTTGCCCTGTCGGTCAAATTTGAAGAATCTTGGACGATTAGCTTTTGATGAAATGCCCGATCTGTACCGAAGTGCCGATATTCTTCTTTTTCCCACGGTTCGTGAGGGTTTCGGTCTGGCCGCTGCCGAGGCCATGGCCTGCGGTCTGCCCGTGGTTGCAACGGATTGTTCCGCCTTGCCCGAGTTGATTGACGAAGGGAAAGGGGGGTATCTGTGTCCCGTGGGGGATGTTGCCGACTTTGCCGAAAAGATCAATTTCCTTGCCGAGAACCCGGGGCTTCGTCATGAAATGGGGCAATACAACCGGGCGAAGGTTGAAGAAAAGTTTACTCTTGATCGTATGATCAAGCAATATCGGGAACTGTTCGAAGAAGTCCTGTCAAGATAACGACAGTCACTGCTTCATCTTTCTATCACTTCACCATACACCGCCCCATACTTCCCAGCAATCACCTCCCAGTCAAACTGCTCCAGCACGCTGGCGCGTCCGTTTTCGGCCAATGTGCGACGATGTTCCGGGTTGGAAAGCAGGAATATGATTGCCTGGGCCAGAAGTTCGGCGTTTCCCGGGGGGACGAGAAGGCCCGTTTCTCCGTGAATCATAATGTCGTGAACGGAGGGAAGGTCGCCTGAAATAACGGGGCACCCGCATCCCATTGCTTCCACCTGGACCAGACCAAACCCTTCCTGAACACCTCTTTTGGTGACAATAAAGGGAAAAACGGCGACAGCGGCACGACGATAAAGTTCGGGCAGTTGAGCCTGTGGAACCATTCCCAGCATATCTATATGGTTCGATATGTTTAACTCTTTTGCTATTTCCTGCAGTTCAGCTTCGAGGGGACCCGATCCTGCCACGGTCAAGCGGGTTTTGGGAAAGCTCATAAGGATTTTGGGCAGAGCTTCAAATAATATACGAAGTCCTTTCACCTCCACCAGCCGTCCCACGAAAAGCAGTCCATGGTCACTTCGCTCGACGGCGGGATCGGGGGTGAAGAGGAGCTTCAGGTCAACCCCCATGGAGATAACGTGAACCTTTTCGGATGCCGTCCCCATATCGACAACGATGTCCCGCATGGCGCGACTGACGACGGTCAGCGCGCTGCTTTTATTGATGACGATTCGTTTAAGCCAGCGGAAAAACCGTCCCCGCAGGGCGTAAAGATCACCGCCGTGGGACGTGCATACAAGAGGCACCTTCCGACCGGTTATAAAGCGGGCAATGACGGCAGTCAATCCCTGGGGAATGATCCAGTGTGCGTGGATCAGGTGGAAGGGCTCCCGACGGAGCAGTTGCACAAGACTGAGCAGTTGTCCAATCAGGAAGAAGGGGACAAGCAGGTAGGCCAGGGGGTTCGTTTTCAGGTTGTTCAAAATGCCGCCGCCGTGCATGGCCAGTGTTTCCATGCGTTGCAGGAAATAGGGAAAGCGAATTACCCGGAGCCCCGCCATCTGTTCTTCCCGAAGGCTTCCCGGCGCACGCGGGGCAAGAACAGTAATGTCGAAATCAACGGCAAGGCGACGAGACAGTTCATATACAAAGGCCGGTTCGGGATCCCCCTTCCAGCGGGGAAAGGTGGAGGTCATGACGAGAACCCGCGGGCGTTTGAATGTACCGATTGCCAAAACGGCGTCCCTTCCGGTTGAGTATGAATCGAAACCCTCTTTCTACAACGGCCTCCCGGTATGGCGATGATTTCCGCAAAACGCCGCCTGCGGCGGGATAATGCGGGTTCCGTGTTGCACGGGGAACTACTGGAGGAGTCGTAAGGGATCGCTGCCGAAGCGCCTTACTCCCTCAACCTGACAATCATGCGGCCGTCTTCGACTCGGATGTGCTCCACGCCGTCGGCGAAGCTTTTCCAGAAACCCTCGGCGTCGTAGAATTCCTGCACCAGATCCACGTCTTTCTGTTGCCCGGCCAGGCGCTGGGGATGGGAACGCCCATGACGCTGACCCCTTTCAGGACCACTACCGGTCGGCCGTTCCGAAAGGCCAGTTCCGCTCCCGTGTGTATCCTCAGTGTTTTGCCGCCAAGCAGGGGGAAATCCTCCTCCAGGGGGATCAGCAGCTTGGCGCTTACCAGGTCGTCGGAAAGGTCGATGGCGGGTTTCCGGGCAAGGTCGGTGTTCTTTGCCGACATGGCGTTGAGTTCCCGCTCGGTCAAGGTTATCTCCCGAGTAGATCCCGCTTCGTTGTATGGTTCCGGTTCAAGGGGGGATTCTTCGGAATCTTGAGCCGTGCCTTCAATGCCCATTGCCCGCATCTTGTTTTCCAATATCCGTTCTTCATGGGGCGCCAGCTCAACGGGCTTGAATTCTTTCGGAAAGAGGTAGTGCCCGTAAAGCCACCAGGAAGCCTCCGCCGTCAGGACCACGGCGGCTATGACGATGAGGATCACGAATACAGGCCTCATTCCTCTGCCGGCTGTGGGTACGCTCTGTTCTTTGTTGTTTTTGTCTTCCATCCCGTCGCTTTCATGAGGTCGGAATATATCTGCGTGATGTAAATCTACTATAGAAGGGCGGTTTTCACCTGTCAAGAAACATTGCCGGGGGTGGAAAAGGTGGTGTGGCGTCCGAGAAAAAAGGAATCAATAACGCCTCGAAACGGCGGACGAGGGTGCTCCGGATCGCGACGCTGCCGCTCAGCGATATACGCGATTTCCGCGTAATTTCCGGAAAAAGTTGATTAACAGTCCTTGCCGGGGCGGCGTGGCAGCCGACCCCCGTTCCCTGAAATAGGGACAATCTTCCACGGGCTTTCGACTATAGTAGATTTCCATCGATGGAGTCACGTGCACGCTTGTACAGGTCCGCAACGTCTCCCGATAATCCCGGCAGCGGACACAACCACCCATGGGTGAATCCTCCCGTAATTACAATGATGACGTACTTGGGGAAAACGAGAATGAAGAAACGTACCGAGGGAACCTGAGCTGGACATGTGTATTTAGCTAAAGTGAAAACCTCCTGTCAAGAAAATAGGTTGCACAATCAGTATTGCAGTATTGTGAATCTTGGAGCAAAGCGATAGCGAAGACAGGGAGCATGATTTGATGCGAAGCACCTCAAGTCTGTGTTTATTGAAAATATTCAGGCGGTTATCCTCATTTTGAATGATAGGTTTCAGCTATGATGAGGGTTATCTCTCGTAATTAACATTGTCTTTACTGGTAACTATTTGAGAAATAGGTGAATTTTGCCACAATTACGGCAGTTTTTTGTTGATACTGTATTTTCTTTGTGCTACTTACAGCAAAACTGATGTGTTGCTGCCTTTCCGAAAGGTCGACAGCGCGGAGGGCAGGATCGGTCGGACTTTGGTGCGGTGCTGGCGGGCACTCCGAGTGAAGACTCGACAGAGGAGGGGGTGCCGTCAGGTTGTAAGACAAACCAAAAAAGAGTGAAAGGGGGAAACAGGTATGACGAAGGCTGAGTTGATCGCAGCCATGGCCAAGGACGCGAATGTGACCAAGGCCGTAGCCGGTAAAGTGCTGGACTCCTTCATAAAGAACGTCCAGCAAGAGCTCAAGAAAAACGGGAAAATCGGACTGGTTGGTTTCGGCAGCTTTTCGGTGGTGAAAAGAAAAGCCAGGACGGGCAGAAATCCCCAAACGGGCAAAGAGATCAAGATCAAGGCCAAAAAGGTTGTAAAGTTCAAACCCGGGAAACAGCTGCAGGAAAAAATCAAGTGACGACAGTTTCAGAGACCTGAAAACGGCCTTCCGCCTTGAGATTCGGAAGGCCGTTTTTTTAGTGCCTTTTGGTGGTCCGGCAAGTTCGAGGGCATCTTTTCCGTTGAGGGAGGGTTGGATATAATATTATTGTTTCGGGCATCATGGAGGCACACTGAAACGTGAACCGAAAGAAGGGAGATTTCGATTTACCATGGACGCCTTAACAATCACCATGGGGCTGCTCATGTTGTTGTTCGGCCGCAGGTTGTTCTGGCTTTTTGTGGGATTGGTCGGATTCCTGGCCGGAATGCACACGGCGGTTCTTTTCTTTCCCGAGGAGCCTTCGTGGATGATTCTCATCGCCGCCTTGGGCACGGGACTTCTGGGGGTTTTTCTTTCCGTAATACTGAACCGGGTCGCGTTTGCCCTGGCAGGATTTTTCGGGGTGCTGTATCTTTTGCTCATCCTCACCGATCCGCTTTCAGAGACGGTAAGCCTGGCATTGTCACTGGCGGGAGCATTGGCGGGAGGGCTGCTGGCGGCCCTCGTGATGGACCGTGCGATCATCATAATATCGTCCCTCGTTGGAGCGGGCGCGGTTACAGCAGGGACGGGGTGGAACGGATCCGCGGCCTTTACTGTGTTCGCGGGGCTTACGGTGTGCGGAATCATCTTCCAGTCCTTGCATTTCGGGAAAGGGGAAAAGTTATGATGACGGTGAGGCCCTCGCTCAACAGACGCGGATACAGGCCGAGCGGGAGGAAAGGTGATCGACGGTGCATCGAAGGAAACTTTTTTCGGAAAGAACTGCCTTGATTAAGGGCAGGTTCTTGTGTTATATGAACCAACGATAGTTAAATTAAATTCAGGGGTGCCGGAACGGCTGAGAGGATACCCTTTGAACCTGACCCGGGTAATGCCGGCGTAGGGAGAGAACACGATATCTTTTTTGTTGGGCCTGCCCGGTACGAGGGGAGGCCCTTTTTATTTCCCCTCGAAACAAGCCCCGGAAAGGGATTGCTTCCGTGGGAGGCGAGGTTGTCATTATTTGCGCGGGGTCGCTGGAAGACCCTTCCCGCCTTGTTGAAGAAACACGGAAAGTACCGGCGCCGGTCGTGCTTTGTGCCGACGGAGGGGCGCGCCATGCCGCTGACCTTGGGATAGTGCCTCAGGCGGTCATCGGTGACATGGACTCCGTTAAAGAAGAGTTGCTGGTGTCTCTCGAAGAGAAGGGGAGCGCCATCATTCGTTATCCCGTCGCCAAAGACCAGACGGACACAGAGCTCGCCCTTTCCTATGCCCTCGGCCTGTCGCCTTCGCGGATAGTCATCTTTGCCGCCCTGGGTACGCGTGTCGATCACAGTCTGGCGAATATCTTTCTCATGGCGCGTGCCGTTCCCGAGGGTATCGACCTGCGGATCCTGGATCATCGCTGTGAAATCATGGCGGTTACCGGTGAAACGTCGATCATGGGTGAACCGGGCACGACGGTGTCGATTTTGCCCTTTTCGCCGGCGGTCTCGGGAGTCACCCTCGAAGGTTTCGAGTATCCTCTCCGCGATGCCACCATGGAGATGGGGACAACCCGGGGTATCAGCAACCGGCTGGTAAAACCGGAAGGAAAGATTCGAGTAGAAAAGGGGAGACTATTGGTCATTGTTGATCATAGTGTCTAAGTACAAGAAAAAGGTGGACAGGAAAGGATTATGGCAATAGCGAGAATACTGACCATCGCCGGGTCCGATTCCGGAGGCGGAGCGGGGATTCAGGCGGACATAAAGACCATAACCGCCCTGGGCGGATTCGGGATGACCGTAATAACGGCGCTTACGGCGCAGAACACCTTGGGCGTCCAGGGGATTCACGAGGTTCCCCTCGATTTCATAGAGCGTCAGTTCGATTCCGTGGCCTCCGATATAGGCGTGGATGCGGCGAAAACCGGAATGCTGGCGAATCCCGACGTTGTGAGGCTTGTGGCCCGAAAGGTAAAGGAATACGGTATCGAAAACCTCGTCGTCGATCCCGTCATGGTCGCCAAGGGAGGCGCCCGCCTCATCCGGGACGACGCCCGGGAGGCCCTCGTGGAGGAACTCATTCCCTGTGCCCGCGTTGTGACGCCCAACATTCCGGAAGCGGAAGTACTTGTTGGACGATCGATCGGGTCAACAGGCGACATGATCGAAGCCGCGGGGATTATCGGGGAAATGGGCGCCCGCAGTGTCCTTGTCAAGGGGGGGCACAGAGAGGGGGACGCCCTGGACGTTCTGTACGAAAACGGCAGGATTCACGAGTTTCCCGCCGAACGCGTGGAAACTCGCAATACCCACGGTACGGGGTGCACCCTCTCCGCCGCTGTAGCCACCGGTCTTGCGAGGGGTATGACCGTGCGTGACGCCGTGGAGCAGGCGAAAGAATACATCACCGCTTCTATACGTTTCTCTTTATCGATCGGCGGCGGACATGGCCCGGTCAACCATATGGCCCCGGTTTTTCGTGAAGCGGAACGGTACCGTACGGTGAAGGAGCTGTTCGATGCCGTCCAGTACTTGAAAGAAGAAAAGATCGGCACGATCATTCCAGAAATACAGTCGAATCTAGTCTACGCCCTTCCCTATGCCTGTTCGGTGGAAGAGGTGGCCGGCATTCCCGGGCGGATCATTCGCGTGGGTGACAGGGTCGAGACACTTCACGATCCGGCCTTCGGGGCATCGAGCCATGTTGCTCGCATCGTTCTTACCGTGATGAATTATGACCCTGACTATAGGTCGGCCATGGATATCCGTTATTCTGAAAACCTGGTCCAGGTGTGTCGTGACCTGGGATTCGACGTGGGTTCTTTCAACCGGTCCGAAGAACCGGAAGACGTCAAACAGCGTGAAGGTTCATCGCTGGAGTGGGGGACAGACCGGGTCCTGTCACAGCGCCAAGGTATCCCGGATGTCATTTTTGATAGGGGCGACGTAGGTAAAGAACCCGTCATCCGGGTTCTGGGTAAATCACCGGGAGAAGTGGTGCGCAAGGTGTTGTCCATAGTTCGGCGGGCACGGTAAAGAATAAGGGATCGTGCGGGGAAAGGCGCCCGTGAAGAACTTGTTATAAATATACATAGTGAAAGGAGTTGCAAGGAATGGCGCTTAATGAGGTTACTATTTCCAGGGCGATTATTGAAACATTTATGAAGAAATTCAGCGAATACGCTGAAGTGGATACGGCCATCGTGGGCGGAGGACCCTCGGGCCTCGTGGCCGCCTATTACCTGGCAAAGGCGGGCGTTAAGACGGCGATCTTCGAGCGGAAATTGAGCATCGGCGGCGGCATGTGGGGCGGCGGCATGATGTTCAACGAAATCGTCGTGCAGGAGGAAGGAAAGAAAATCCTGGATGTCTTCGGTATCGCTTCCATGGAATATGAACCGGGATATTATACGGCCGATTCAGTGGAGGCGGTGAGCACCATCTGTTCGCATGCCGTCAAGGCGGGGGCGAAGGTCTTTAATTGCATGAGCGCCGAGGACGTCATCGTGAAAGAGGGACGGGTCAGGGGACTGGTCGTAAGCTGGTCCCCGGTGGAGATAGCCGGTCTTCATGTGGATCCCCTGTCCATCGAGGCAAGGAACATAATCGATACCACGGGACACGACACGGAGATTCTCAGGGTTATCGCCCGCAAGGCTGACATCAGGCTGAACACGGAGACGGGCGGTGTGATGGGGGAACGTTCCATGTGGGCCGAAAAGGCGGAGCAGCTGACCATGGAAAACACGAAAGAGATCTGTCCCGGGGTTTACGCGGCGGGCATGGCGGCCAACGCGGCCTACGGAGGACCCCGCATGGGGCCGATCTTCGGCGGAATGCTCCTCTCCGGGCGGAAAGTGGCGGAGCTGATCATCGCAAAGCGGTAGGAAGATCGGCAGCCGCAGGAACAACAGGGGCGGTCCGTGCAGGGAAGCCGTGAACCACGAGGGGCGTTGTTTCCCCGGGACCAAGGAGGTTGGTTGAACCCCCCGGCCTTTCTTTGGGAAAGGTGGGAGTGAAAAAACGTTGGATATTATGATGTTACGCCCCTGAATTCGATCGGAGGTCTCGCCCCTTGGAGCGGATCAATCCACAGGGGGAAACAATAGTTTTCAGGAAGGAAGTCGGGATTAATATAGTGATCGGTCGAGGACCCTCAATCCCCCTTTTTAAATGGGTATCGAGGGGGATTTCGCCCGCCCCCGCCGAGAAAGGACAATATCATGACCCAACTGGACCAAGCCCGCAAGGGCGTCATAACCGAAGAAATGGCCTTCTGCGCCGAGGTGGAGGGTGTTTCCCCGGAGCACATCAGGAAAGGCGTGGCAGAAGGTTCTATCGTGGTGGTGCGGAACAGGCTTCACGGTACCGTCAATCCCTGTGCTATAGGCAAGGGACTTCGCACCAAGATAAATGCAAATGTGGGAACGTCCCGGGATCGCATAGACGTGGAGATGGAACTCGAAAAGGTGAGGATCGCGGCCCGTTTCGGAGCCGATGCCGTTATGGACCTTTCCACGGGCGGCGACCTGAGGAGTATCCGCAAGACCATCCTAGAAGCGTCGCCCGTGGTGGTGGGAACCGTTCCCATCTACCAGGCGGCAACCTTCATGCTTGATCGTGAAAAGGCCATCGTGGAGATGACTCCCGATGATATGTTCCGAGTTTGCGAAGAGAACGGTGAAGACGGCGTCGATTTCATCACGGTCCACTGCGGCGTGACGAGGCGCAGCGTGGCCTGCATCGAGGAGCAGGGACGGGTCCTGGGTATCGTCAGCAGGGGCGGGAGCATCCTGTCGAAGTGGATGCGGTTCAACAAGAGGGAAAATCCCCTCTACGAGGAGTATGATCGCCTGCTGGCCATCGCGAAGCGTTACGACATGGTCCTCAGCCTGGGGGACGGTCTTCGGCCCGGGTGCCTGGCCGACGCCACCGACAGGGGCCAGGTGCAGGAGCTGATCCTCCTGGGGGAGCTTACGCAACGCGCCCGTAATCACGGGGTCCAGGTCATGATAGAAGGTCCCGGGCATATTCCACTCGATCAGATCGAGGCCAACGTGACCCTCCAGAAAAGTCTGTGCAACGGGGCGCCGTTCTACGTCCTTGGACCTCTTCCCACGGATATCGCTCCCGGTTACGATCACCTTGTATCGGCCATCGGTGGAGCAATCGCCGGGGCGGCGGGCGCCGATTTCCTGTGCTACGTGACCCCGGCGGAACACCTGAAACTTCCAACCCTGGACGACGTGAGGGAAGGGGTTGTCGCTTCCCGTATCGCCGCGCATATCGCGGACATCGCCAAGGGCTGTCCCGGCGCCGTTGGCCGTGATCTTGCCATGGCACGGTGTAGAAAAAAATTCGACTGGGAAGGCCAGGTGGCGTCTGCAATCGATCCGGAACGAGCGGGGGCCTTGCTGGAGAAGAGCGAAAGCGCCGGAGACGAGGGGTGTACCATGTGCGGGGAATTCTGTGCCATCAAGCTCGGAAAGGGGGAACATTGAGTGAGCATACACCGACAGCGGCGCGGCCATGGCGGCCGGATAGGTCCGGACCGCGCAGGTAATGGGGCGGCAAACTTGAACTCCCAGGGCACGGTGATTCTCTGGAGCACCCACGTGACAGACTTTTCGTAAACCGCTGTCACAACCGGCTACTGCTGTCCGGCGCCGGCCGGTTCCTACTTTTCAAGAAGGAAACGGAAAAGGATGGAGCGACTCATGGGCCGCTGCGACCTCGCAGTGCGATTGTGGCGGACCTAAGGCTGTTTTCATGCTCCGTCGGCACGGGAATCTCCTTCGGAGTTTTTTATGAAATACCGGAAACTCGTCATCCTGGATTATTCAGGGACGCTCTGCCTCGAGTGCGTTCGATTCGGTGAGACGGAAAGGTTGACCGAGGCCCTGGTTTCATCTGGTCTTGTCGGACTGGGCGTGGAGACGCCGGATTTTTTCTGGGACAAGGTCGTCAACCGCACGTGGACCGAAGGAAGCACCACGGCGGTGGGCTACGCGCCTCTCATGAAGAGCCGCTTGGGGGGACTCGTGGATGTGCCGAAAGAAAAGCTTGAGCAGGCCGTGGATCGCTTTGTCGGTGACTACTTCGCGTCCTTCCGCGTCGATCTACGTTGGGAGAAAACACTCCGAAGACTGCGGGATCGGCCGGGCATATCGGTTCTCGTGGCAACCGATCACTACGCCGAGGCGACAGAAGTGATCATGGCCTCACTGGCGGCGCTCGGTATCGAATCTCGTCCTCTTGGCCATGTCCATCATGAAAATACCGGCGGTTTTGTTGTCGCCAATTCGGCTGATCTGGGATACCCCAAGACGGACAGGCGTTTTTGGGAACAGGTGTCTCGCAATTTTTCCGAACAGGGGGAGGCGGGGGTCATACTGGTGGATGATTTCGGCTGCAACGAAACGGTCGGAAGCGCTTACAGTATGTGGCCGAGAGTCTTAAAACGGATGAACGAAACGGTCGCCCATCTTGAAGAGATCTTCATGAAGCCCATTCGGGTCATTACATTTTTCCCGATAGACGGCAAGGCGCCTCCGGGTGAACTTTATCCCCTTGAAAGGGTGATAGGGGAAGTGGAAAACCTGTTGCAGCTATGATAACCACGTATATGTCTGTCCGCCTGAAGAGATGATAAGAGTGGTTATAAGGCGCCGATGAGAGGAGGAAACCGCCATGGAAACCATCTGTTTTGCCCTTGTACCCTTGACCGTCGTGCTTTCCTTTTTGGTTCACTGGCTTACGCTGGTGAAAATCGGTGATCCCCGCGAACGGCTTCCCTTCTGCAGGGGGGCCTATCTTGCCATGTCATTCCAGATGCTCCTTTATTCGTGGATTGTCTTTGGGGTTGTGGACGCGCCGAGACCAGCGGCCTGCCTCATTCCCTTGGGGATGACCCTGTCTTTTGCCGGTGATTTTTTTAACCTGCAGTTCGATTCCATCGCGAGACGATCGAAAGAACCGGTTTTCTGGGGCATCGTCAGTTTCGGTCTCGCCCTGTTCTGCTATATTGGAGCCTTTCTGTCGTTGGCGGAGCCGTCGATCCTTGTTTCCGAGGGGTATTTCATTCCGGTTCTCGCGGCGCTGATCCTGTTGCCGGCGATCATTTTCCGCTTGCGGGTGTACAATCCATCGAGATCCTCGTCGATCACGGCGGGCGCCTTCATCTATGGCTTGATCCTGGGTGGAATGACGGCGGTCGCCCTGTCGGCGGCGATAGCCGTCGGCGGCGCGTGGTATTTTGTCGCGGCCGGTGCGCTCTTTTTCCTTCTTTCCGACGCCGTCATGGGGGAGACCACTATCTACGGTCGGCATCCTTCCTTCGAGTACCAGTTGCCGTGGTTCACCTACCTTGTTGCACAGGGGTTGATAATATTTGGTTCGGTGATGGTTGCAACAGGGGGCTGAGGCGGGCTTCGATGCCGAACGTCGCTTGAGAAGAACAACAAAACCGGGCGGGATCAATTATTACCCGGCGATGCGCCGCACCCGCGACGCGTACTCCCACATGCCGGCGAAAACGTCGATGCCTGTTTCCGGATAACTATATATGGGAATTTCCCTGTCCATCAAATACTTGCGACATTCCTCTTCCTGGGCCGGATCTCCCAAAAGAGAAAAGAAGACGGGTTTGTCGGCCCGTTTTTTGACTTTGGCCGCCAAGGGCTCCAGGGGCTTTGATCCATAAGCGGCGAAAGAAATAATGAAGACGCCATCCACTCCATCGTCATCGAAGAGGGCGTCAAGAATCGTGAGGAACGTTTTTTCGAAGCCGTGAATGTTCATGTCCGGATAAGTGTCCACCGGATTTTTCCGCTTGGCGGCCGTGGAGATAACGGTTCCCAAACGGTCCATTGTCTCCGGTTTGAAACGGGCGAGCTCCAATCCCCTGTCCGCGGCGCGGTCGATGGACATGATGGCCTGCGCGCCGCTGAACGTGACCAGGGCGATACGTTTCCCCTTGGGCAGGGACGCCCACTGAAAACCCATGATCATGGCCAGCATCTCGTCTATTTTTCGCACGCGCAGCACCCCCGCCTGGCGCAGGGCCCCCTCCAGGACGACGTCGTTTACCGCCAGGCTGGCCGTGTGCGAGGCCGTCGCGGCGCTTCCCATATCGCTTCGACCGCCTTTGAGCAGGATTACCGGTTTTTCTCGAGACGCCCGTCGGGCTTCTTCGAGAAAGCGCCTTCCGTCTCGTATATCCTCGAGGTACATGCCGATGATTCGTGTCTGTTCGTCCTGGGCCAGGTACGATAGGGCGTCGTTTTCGTCCACGTCGACCTTGTTTCCCAGGCCGAGGCCCTTGGAGATACGATACACGGGATAGGCGCTCATGTGCATGAGAAGGGCTCCGACGAAGATGCCGGACTGGGCGGCGAATCCGACCGACCCGGGGCTGAGCATGTTCCTGTTGGCGAAATAGGACGTGGCAAGACCCGTTTCGGTGTTGACGATCCCGAGCGTGTTTGGGCCGAATCCCCGCATGCCTGTTTCACGGAGGATCGCCCTGATTTCTTCCTGGATCGCCCTCCCTTCTTCGTCACCGGATTCTGAAAACCCTTCCGAAGAGATGACAACACCCTTGACGCCCTTTCGCGCGCAGGCCCGGAGGGCCTCCGGGATCGCGGAGGGTGGTATTATAAGGGATGCCAGTTCGACATCGAAGGGGACCTCTTCGATGGACGGGTAAAGCCGGACGCCGCGAAACTCACCGCCCTTTGGGTTGATGCCCGCGATTTTTCCGGGGAACCCGTTTTGTTGCAACGTGGCGATAAGGAGTGATCCCGGTTTGAAAGGATCCTGTGACACGCCGAATACGGCGATATTTTTCGCCTCCAGTACTTCCTTTATCGATTTCATTATCTCTCTCCTCGGTCTCTGTTACGGGATTTTTCGTAGATAGAGGATTGTTTCTTAATGTGATCCGACTTCCCTTGTCAAGGCGGAAAAGAAAGTATCACGCGAGAGGTCCGCTCAACTCCGGGAGAGTTCCTCGTTCCGGGACTTCACGCAGTTCTTCTTCAAAGAACCGTCTTGCTTCGGTACTTTCTCCCGCTGTGCGATACGCCGGTCCTCCCCGTATCGGTAGGCACGGAAATCACCTCGATCGGGAATCGAACCGCCCGGCAGCCCGTGGGGATATAGGACCGGCCCGTCGTTATGGTTTTCTCCGAGGAAAGGCATGTCCGGGGGTGGTAATCGATGATGCCGCCGTCGCGTTATATTAACACACGCAAAAAGGCCGGAACCCGTTTTCGTTCCGGCCTTTGCTTGTCATGGATCGACAACGATGTTTCAATCGTCGTCGTAGTCCGGTGGACTCAAGGCTTCTTCGGGTACCTCGGCTTCGATGGAACGCGCGATGCCCCTTGCCAGTATCCACGAAATCAAGAAGAGCAGTACGATGGCTATGACAATGATAAGGATCGCCGTCGTCATCCAGGCGCGCGCCTCTTCCTCGATCTTTTGCGCCGCAGCGAGAGCCTGCTCGTTGAATTTGTCCACGTTCACCGTCAGGGCCACCCAGCCGAATCCACCCGGCTCGGGAAAGGCGGCCGTGAAGTATTCGATGGGCGCGTAGGCAACGATTTTCTGGTGACCTCCGAAGGTATATACGCGTGTCCCGGAGTTTCCGGCCTCCGCGTCCTCCGCGATGATGGGAAGTTCAGGATCTATGAACCCCATCAACTTCAGGTTGAGGACTTCCACACCTTTGGCGGTCAGTTCATCCATCGTTTCTTGAGTGAGCGGAGGAACAGGTGTTCCATCCGGATATAGACCCGCGATGTGCGAGTGTACGGGATGGGCGATTACGAATCCCCTATAGTCCACCATGTAGGCGTAATTCCCCTCGCTTGCATCCACCTCGTAAAAGACCCCCGGCTCCGTGGGAATTACGTAGTCCGTAAATTTGGCCAGGTGCCTTGCGTCGAGCGTGAGCACTATCTGACCGGAGTATCCCTGCTGATCAAAGAGCGGCGTAGTTACGCGAATGATCCCCTCAAACCTTTTTCCCGCTTCGAAAGACTTCCGGTCGACGTACCAGCCGGTTACCGGCGACATGTAGACTTCGCCCTTTTCGAGTTTTTGTCCCTGCTCGAAGTAATCTTCCGATTTGTAGGTCCTGTTTGCGGGATCACTGACGTTTACAAGCGCCGATTCAGGTGCCACCTTGCCGTTGACGATTTTTATCCTTTCATTTCCATCTCTGTCGATAAGAGCCATTTCCTTGTAAAGTGGAACTTGGGTCCTTACCATATTCCCGTCCCTCTTTACGAGGAGAGGTTGCCGGTTTGTGTCGACAAATTCCCTGTAGGCCTCAGGGGTTTCGGGAATAATCGTTGCGACGAGCGCGTCCTTTTCAACCCGCCTCAGGAAATCGGCGGCACTTTCCGCTATGGTGACGGCACGCGTCTCCAGCGATTGCTGAAACGTTTCGTCAAGGGCCGAGATGGTCTTTATCTTTGACGTGTCCCCTAACTGTAAAATGCTGTTGGCGATAAAAAAAGCCATTAATACCAAGGGGATGACGATAAGCAGGAAAAAAAGCCTCGATACAGTGAAAAACTGCTTACCATTTTCTTTATTTGTCATTGCGATCTCCCCCTACCTCGTTGTGTTCCCGGCCTTACGCCGGTAAAGCGACCTCTTGCCTCAGCCGAAAAATAGTCTTGTGAAGGGATTTGCGAAGAGCAAAACAAGAGACACAACGAGTGCGTAAATAGCGACGGCTTCTGCCATGGCCATACCGACGAGCATGGTAACCAGGATCTTGCCCTGTACGCCGGGGTTCCTGCCGACTGCACTACACGCACCGTTTCCAGCATGACCTATGCCGATGCCTGCGCCGATGGCGCCGAAACCGATAGCGATACCTGCTCCAATCATTGCCCCGATAGCGACAAGGGCTTTCGCGTAAGGCGCTCCCTCAGAGGCAATGAAGTCGGCCGCAAAGGCGGAGGGCGAGGTCACCATGATCAACAGTACCGCTGCAGCCAATCCAAAGAACAGTTTCTTGTGTTTGCGATTCATTCCTGATTCTCCTTTCTTTTTCCCATAAGGTGTTTGTGCGAGATCATGAACCATGCTTATATAGACGAAGCATACATGATTCTTTTTGTGACTTCCAGATATTTGCAATCTGCATGCCACATACGTAGAAAGACGTCAATGTAAAAAATGTCCGGCAAAGTGGTTACTTGTGAATGTGTCGCATTTTTTGGGGGGAAAAGGTAAAACGCTTTCGTTGAACGAAACTTTAAACAGGGCGTGGGACATTGAACAAAAAGTAAAACGGTTTATGCCGGTGTCCTTCGATATTCAATTTGCGTGAAGGCCTGCCAAGACAGATGTCGATTTCCTGACCGGGGCATTCGGAACACATTGAATATACCGGACGGACCCTTGTTGGCGCTATGGCCGGTCTTTATAGGGGCCACGAAAATGCTGATTCTCCGCGTTTGCGAGCGATAAATATTTTTATTTGCTATAAAAACGGCACCCCTGTATGTAATATTTACTTAATTTTCAAGGAAACCGGAAACATAACCAGCATTGCTTCGGGACGGTTTGAGGATGCCGACCGCGGCGAGATACTTTGAATGTATCCTGATCTCTGTTGCAGTAAAAGGTTCTGAAATGAGGGAGATTCTGTCTCTGGCAACCTATCTCGTTTTCTGGTTTATATGCGATTGGATAATTGGATTTGAAAGCGGACTCGTCTCGCTGGTCATTTCGCTGGGGGCGGCGATCGGTGTATTTGTAATACTTGCTATGAGAGACAGGAGTTTTTATGATGACGATGACGAGTAAGAAGACTTCTTCCTTCGCTTTTGCATTGGAGAGGATGCTGCCGTGACGAAGCTCCGATCAAAACTCAAGCCTATCGACATGCAGGTATCGATAGCCATTGCCACGGTCTCCCTTATAATATTGATCCTCCTCCTTGCCTATTCGGTGAAGCACGCGAGGGAACAGGACAGGGTGCGGCAATTCGGTGAGAGGCACGCCGCTATCGCGCGCACCGCCGCCGCCGGCATAGAAGACACCATAGCGAGCGTAAGAGAAAGCCTTATTGTGTTTTCGAATTTTGTGTCAATCGAACGGGATGATCCGGAGGCGCTTCAGAAAAGCATCAAGTACCTACAAGAAAGCATGATGCGGCAGGTTCGCATAGTTGCCATGACTGACGTCGACGGTCGAATTATAGCCATGTGGCCGACTCACGCCGGCGTCCACCATGTCGATACCGCGTACTGGATGGATTATATCAGGAAATTCGGTCATCTACGTGAGTTGCCTTCAACTTTCATCCGTCTTGTCAGACTGCGTGAGACCGCCGGATACGCCGAGTCGGCAATCTTGATCCACGTCCCCCATTATAACGAGTACGGTCATTATCGAGGGACCGTTATCGCGCTTCTTTCCCTGGACGCGGTCCTTGATCGCTATGCCGGGCCGCTGCGCGAAGGCGGCTCGGTCGAAAACTGGTTTTTCGGCCATGATGGAACAATCATAGTGCATTCGAATCCTTATATGACAGGAAAAAAACCTGAAACTCTCCTCGGCGACTCGGAGGATGCTGTTCGATGGCGGGAATTCATCCTTTCCGATACGGCGGGCTATGGTAATTTTATTATCCGGGATGCCCGCGGAGTTCCGGAACGGATGCTGGTGGCCGTCGCGCCGATCGTGGTGGACGGCGCCCGATTCACCATTGCGCTGGTCACACCTTACGACGAGGTAGTGGAACTCATGCGTGAGGTGTTTTTGAATTTCACCGTAGGCGTGGTGGGCCTTATAATCCTCCTCATCCTGGCCGCGATGGCGGTGGGTTACATAGTAACCAAGCAGGCGCGGTGGGAAGAAATCCGAAAGAGACTGGCGGAAAGGGAAGAGTGGCAGAACCGTATCATTCGTGAAAAGATGACCATCGAGGGCATCATCGAGGGTTCTCCGATCCCGACCATGGTGATCGACAGGGATCACAAGGTCATGTTCTGGAACAAGGCCCTCGCCGAGCTTACGGGATATGATTCTAAAGAAATGGTAGGTACGGACAGACACTACCTTGCCATTTACAAGAAGAAACGTCCCCTGATAGCGGATATCATCGTGGAAGGCGACTTGGAAAAACTTGAGAATTACTACGGGAGAAAACAAATCCAGAAATCGAAGACCGTTCGGGATGCTTACGAAGCCTATGATTTCTTTGAGGATATGGGTGGAAAGGGCCGGCATCTATATTTTCTCGCCGCGCCCATATACGACGAAAAGGGCGATATTACCGCGGCAATCGAAACACTCCAGGACATAACAAGAGAAAAGGATCTGGAGAAAAGCCTCAAGGAATACGCGGAGACCCTCCAGAACGAATTGGAATCGAACATACGGTTAAGAAAAGAGATCGAAGGTCTTTACGCGTATCTCCAATCGATTATAGAGGCCCTGCCGGAAAAAATTTATGACATCAACGAAGAAGGAATAATAACCTATGTGAGCCGCGAAAGTTTCACCGGCAGAGGTCCTGCCAAGGGTACGCATTTCCTTGATTTTGTGGATCCCGAGAACAGGGATTTTGTCCAGGAAAAATGGGAAGACGGGAAACGGGGAATTTTTACCCCTTACCAATTGGAGGTTACCGCTCGCGACGGTTCTAAGCGGTACGTGTTGATTACCCCACGCCCCATACCGGGGACACGCCATGTTTTGCTAGTCCAGCAGGACATCACCAAAATCCGCAAGTTGCAGAAAACCATTTTTGACAATGAAAAGCTGGCCGCCCTGGGGCAACTTTCGGCGGGAATCGCCCACGAGTTGAGAAACGCCCTTTCTTCCATTAAGATGAGTCTCCAAATTCTAGAACGGCGCTTAGAACCCACGGGGAACGATCTTAAGCGTTTCCGGATAGCCCAGCGCGAAGTGGAACACCTGTCGCAACTGGTACGGGACGTGCTGCTTTACGCCAAACCGGCAGAGCCGGAAAAGGAACACACGGCGCTTGAATCCGTCATCGAGCACTCCCTCGCCATGGTCGAAAGAGAGTTGGCGGACAAGCATATCGTTGTTGAGAAAAATTACGAAAGTGAACTGCCCCCGGTGGAAGTTGATCCTGGAATGTTGGCCCAGGCGATTGTGAATCTACTTTTAAACGCCATCGACGCCGTCGATGACGGAGGAAAGCTTAGCATCTCCACCGGGCCGGCGAAAGACGACCCCCGCATGGTTTTTGTGGAAATCACGGACAACGGGTGTGGTATCGAAGAAGAGCACATTTCGTCTCTTTTCAATCCCTTTTTCAGCAGAAAGAAGTATGGAACGGGACTGGGATTGGCACAGGTAAAGAAGATAGTGGATGTTCACAATGGGGGCATTGAAGTTTTCAGCAAGCCTGGAGAAGGAACGAGAGTGGTTATAACGCTGCCCATAAGCGATAAGTGAGACGATAGATCCTCTCGCGGTGGAATCTACGTTAAGGACTGGAAAAGAATGGCCGGGATACTGGTAATAGACGACGACAGTTCAATCAGGGAATCGCTGGAATTATATTTGAGCGAAGAAGGTTACCGTGTTCGAACCGCCGAAACCGGGACGGAGGGGCTGAACCTTTTTGTCGAGGAACCCGCCGACGTGGTCATTCTGGATATCCGTCTTCCCGACGTAGACGGGTTCGCCATTCTGGAGGATCTTCTCGAAGAGGATGAAAATGTAAAGGTTATCATGATAACCGCATATCATGACATGGAAACAACCATTACGGCCATGAAGCTTGGGGCCTTTGACTACATTCATAAACCGATCAATATCGACCAACTGGACATCGCCATAAAGAAGGCGCTTAAAACGATCGAAATGGAGAAGCGCATCGACGGACTTCTCATGGAGCCGAGGCGGACCTTCAAAACGGGCGACATCATAGGTACCGGGCCCCAAATGAGCGAGATATTCAAGACGATCGGCGTGGTTTCCCAGAGCAGGGCCACCGTGCTCATACAGGGAGAAAGTGGGACAGGCAAGGAACTCATAGCCAAGGTGATTCATAACAACACTTCTCCGGACGAACCCTATATCGCCGTCAACTGTTCGGCAATCGTCGAGACGCTGCTTGAATCGGAATTGTTCGGCCACGAAAAGGGGTCGTTCACCGGCGCCATTGCCCGCAAGCAAGGTAAATTCGAATTGGCAAGGCACGGTACGGTATTTTTGGACGAGATAAGTGAAATGTCACTCAATCTCCAGGCAAAGCTGCTAAGGGTGTTGCAGGAACGAGAGGTGGAACGCGTGGGAGGCAAGGAACGCGTCCCCGTGCACGCGCGAATTATAGCGGCCACGAACAAAGACCTTCGCCGCATGGTCAAGGAGGGAACGTTTCGCGATGACCTGTTTTACAGGCTCAATATCGTTTCTATCAACATCCCTCCGCTACGGGAACGTCCTGAAGACATGGCCCCGTTGGTGGACTATCTGCTCACCAAGATCAACCTTGAGCTTCACAAACGCATAGGGGGCGTATCGGATGAAGTGATGGAAATGTTTCTGGACTATGACTGGCCCGGCAACATAAGGGAGTTGGAGAACCTTCTCGTTCGTGCAGCTGTCGTCGCCAAGGGGCAGATACTCGTAAAGAGCGACTTCCCCGATCTGCTCGGAGGAGAAAGGGGGGAGGACGTTACCGCCGGTGCGGATGACGAAGGAAAGGACCGCAGCGGGCGGTTCCTTACGCTGGAAGAAGTGGAAGAACGCCATATACGCAGGGTGGTCACGGAAACCAACCTCAACAAAGGAGAGATCTGCCAGATTCTTGGCATCGCTCGGCCTACCTTCGAACGTAAGCTGGAAAAATACGGCATCACCTTCGAGCGGGAATGACCGGCGTTCGCCTTCTCTTGCCCGGGAAGGATTCGCGAATCCCTTTCCTCGTCATTTCGATCTCCGTCACGTTTTGATCCCCTTTTCACAAGGCAGCCGAACCTCGGTTACTCGTTTCTCCTATCCCGGAGACCGTTTATCAGATTCGGGAGATCGCTTTCCGCGAAGGCCTTTTCCAGGGCCTGTGACAAGGTATTGCTCAATTCTTCCTCTATCTTGATTTCTGAAAATCGAAGGTGCTGTTTTACGGGTGCCGTATCCACGGTCACCCTGTGCAGTATACTTTTGTTTTTCACGTCAGCGAGGACGAAAGTAAGGTTGACCCTCGAGGAGTACCTTCGGAGAGGCCGGGAACGGTCGCACTCGATGAAGAGTTCGTTGATGGTTCCACCCAGGAGTATTTTGCCCCAGGAGGGGTCGATTGATTCTTCTCGAAGATCCCATGGGGGATGGTCGGGCGCGACGCGGTAGCCCGCATGTGTCAGAAATGCCGAAACTGCTTGTACAACCGCTCGGCAAGGTTCCCTGTGTTGCGGCAGGATCGGGGAAGGGCGACCGTTGGCTTCGACGACCCTTCCTATCACGATGGGGTCGTCGATGGTACGTTCGTCATTAAAAAGGGCGACCGTTACGGTAGGCCCGTCCACTGCCTCCACGGTCGTCGGGCTGTCGCCGGTCGGAATGTAGGCGAGATCGATATTGTAGACCGTTGTCGAGGCGCACGAGGCGGCAAGAAATACAAGGCTCGCAGAGAGGAACCACAAGGGCAAAACTCCTTTTGTACTTCGGAAACGCAGCCGGAGGGCTTCACGGCGTTTACTTTTTTCCATCCCTGTTCTCCTTAGCGCTGTTGTAGCGCGCGGTAATATCGCAGTACCTCTCTTACGTATGACTTGGTTTCCCTGAAAGGCGGCACGGAGTTGTGTCGGTCCACGGCGGCCGGGCCGGCGTTATAGGCTGCGAGTGCGAGCGATAGATCGCCGTAACGGTTCAACATCTCGTTGAGATAACGAGCGCCTCCCATGATATTTTCCCTCGGGTCGAAGGGATCCCTGATATCCAGGTATGAGAAGTTCTCGGGCATGATCTGCATCAGTCCCCTGGCACCCTTCCGCGACACCGCCCTGGGATTGAAATTTGATTCGACCTTCATTACGGCCTTGATAAGTGTGGGATCCAGGCCGTACCGGCCGGCCGCTTCCTCGATATGTTCATCATAAATCGACGTATCGATAGTTATGGTGGATGCCGGTTCGGGCGGTGTCCGCCATTGTCTTATGAATAGGCGGTACTCGGGGGTGAGAGGCTGATCGGAGAAATGGCAAACGCCCTTTTCATCCTTGTAAAGATATATGTCGGCGCGAGCCGCAACCGCCCATGCCGAAACCGTAACGAAAATCAAGACAACGCCCGCAAAGAGCCTCCGTAATCGCGAAAACCACATGGCATCATTCGCCCTGATCGTGTTTTAAATGTTTTTACAATCCGTAGATATAACACATTTTACCTTCAAACCCAAAAGGAAAGTGAAATGATTGACAGAACCGCCGTTATTCTTTATTTCTCTGAACAACAAAAGCCATGCCGCGAGGAGATGACTAATTAATCTACAAAGCAAGGAGGCCGGAATGTTTTCCATTGAAAACTGGAGTAAGGAGCGGGTTCACGATGTGATGTTGGAACTGCTGTATAGTTTTAATTACATGTGGTTCATAGCGGAACAGTGGATAGACAAAAATTGCCCCGAGGCAGCGGCGCGGGAGGGGAGACATTACATGGCCGAGGAATTCGGTTCTTACGAGGCGAAACGCCTGGCGAAAACAGTGGACGGGAACCTCGAAGGCGTCGACCGGTTGATCCGGTTTCTGGAGCATTCCCACTGGTGTGCCTTCGAGAACATCGATATAGCGAGGTTGTCCGACAGCTCCATACGCATGACGACTCTGAACTGTTCATCTCAGAAGGCGGCAAGGAAGTGGGGTCTGGAATATTACGACTGCGGCGAGATCGCCTTGTGCTTACGGCAGGCCTTTTTCAGGCAGATAGATTCCTCGGCCGAGGTTACATGTCTTTTTGCGCCCCCCGGGGAGCGTCCGGAAGGATGTCCGCCCGATGCATCCTGCACATGGACGATAACTATCCGGTAGGGACGATAGGCGAACTTCAAGGGATATTTCAGGCATAGTGGGAGAGAGCACCATGAGTTGGTGGGGAAAGGCGATTGGTGGAACTGTGGGATTCGTGATGGGTGGTCCACTCGGGGCCGTCCTGGGTGCCTCGATCGGTCACGGGTACGATACGTTCCAAGAAGAGGAGGCGTCCGGGAGGCTGGAGGCGAACGAGCGTGTCCAAGCCGTTTTTTTTACCACCACCTTTTCGGTTATGGGTCATCTTGCAAGGATTGACGGCAGGGTCTCGGAGGAAGAGGCGAAATCGGTCAGAGCCTTGATGAGACGCATGAGGCTTTCGAAGTTACAGCGAAAGACCGCGGCAAATCTCTTCAACAGAGGCAAGGAAGCCGATTTTCCGCTGGATGCCGTTCTCGACCAGTTCGCGAAGGAATGCCGGGGAAGGCGCAACTTGGTAAGGATGTTTTTCGAAATGCTTCTAACAACGGCTATGGCGGACGGTGGCCTTCATGAATCGGAGAAACGGGTCTTGTATCGCATCTGTGAGAGAGTCGGTTTTCCGTTGGCTGAGCTGGAGAGAATGATTGTAATGATGGGGGGGGAATCGAAAGACTCCGGCCTTGAAGATGCGTACCGCCTGCTGGGTCTTTCCGGGAACGCCTCGGACTCCGAGCTGCGGAAGGCGTACCGCAGACTCATCATGCAGTATCATCCCGATACGCTTGTCTCCAAGGGACTGCCCGAGGAGATGATGCAATTCGCGGCCGAGAAAACCATGTCCATAAAGGCGGCCTACGAATCCATACGCCGCAGCAGGGATAGGCATTGATCGGTTTGCGTTAATCCTTGCATGGGTGGGACGCGGGTCAGTTCTTCAGCCTTCAATCGTTTTTGATCAGCATGGTTGACGGGTCCAGGTGAAGGCGCTCGTCACCGGGTGGTTTTCCCTTGAGGAGGGCGACGGCGATGGTCCCTTCGCCGGGGACCAGCTCCAGAATTTTTTCGAAAATTTCGATCGATGGATAGAGCCTCAAGGGAATACCCATTGAATCGCGTTCATCATCCTCGTCAATGTTGGCCGTAACCCAGACTGAAATGTTGTGGGTTTCTGCCAGATCTTTTATCTCAATTACCGACGCCCCCTCGCTTTCCCCCTGGGACAGACCGTCGATGACAACAATCGACGGGTGGAAAATATCCTGTTCCCTCAAGTCGGACAGTCGTTCTTCCAACACGGGGGCACTGAACTTGGCTATTTTGAAGGTTATGATAAACCTCCATGGAAGGATGGTTTGCCAGATTTCTTCCGCTCCCCCAATGGAGTGATATTCAGCCAGGTTATGAAATAATTCCCTGTACCAAAGTGTTATTTTGTCGATCGAATCGCCGAGGCTTACATGGAGCACCGGTTTTTTTTGCAACATGGCATCAATTGCCACCTGGACCACGAAGGCCGTTTTCCCGACGCCCGCCGGGGAAAGCACCAGTCCAAGGTTTCCTCGTGAAAGCAGGGCACCTTCTTTCTCAAGCCTGCGAAGGGGGCTCGCGGCCGCCAGTTCATTTGTCGTCATGGCGATACTCCTTTTTTTCAGTTGGATTACTCGGCCCGGAATACAGTCGATGCGTTCCGGGTTGCACCAAGTCTGTTCCATCGACCCACGCCCTCGGTTACATCGCCGCCTTTTTCTTTTTCGCGGCTTCCTCCTCGAGGGCTTCAGCCACGGAAGAAGGTACCTGCCTGTACTGGTGAAATTCCATTGTAAACTGAGCCTGTCCCTGAGTGGCCGATCGAAGAATCGTTGAAAACCCGAACATCTCGGAAAGGGGTACCTGGGCTTCGATCGTGCACATTATCCCCTCGTCTTGGGTGCCCACGATCATGCCGCGGCGTTGGTTCAAGAGACCCATGGCGGCGCCCTGGAACTCCGTGGGGGTTTCCACCACGACCTTCATGATCGGTTCGTGTATGACCGGGCGGGCGCGCAGGTAAGCCTCTTTAAAGGCGCCGCGGGCCGCTGCCTGGAATGCCATGTCAGAGGAATCGACGGCGTGAAATTGGCCGTCGTTTATGACCACGCGAACGCCGGTGACCGGGAACTCCATTTTCGGCCCCTTTTTCATGGATTCACGAAATCCCTTTTCGCAGGCCGGGATGAACTGGGATGGAATAACGCCCCCCTTTATCTCGTTCACGAATTCGAAGTCTCCTTCGGACCACGGTTCGATATAGCCGGCTACGCGGGCGTACTGACCCGCGCCTCCGGTTTGTTTCTTGTGTGAATAGTTGAAATCGGCCCTCTGCGTGATGGTTTCACGGTAGGCCACTCGAGGCGCGCCGGTGATTACCTCGGCGTTGTATTCCCGGCGCATCCGCTCCACGTATACCTCGAGGTGCAATTCACCCATTCCTTCGATGATCGTCTCGTTTGTTTCTTCATCCACGTAGGTTTTGAACGTGGGATCTTCTTTTGCAAAGCGGTTCAGTGCCCTGGACAGCGCCGCCTGTGCCTTGGAATCCTTGGGGGCGATGGAAAGAGAGATGACAGGATTGGGCACATACATGGAGGTCATGCTTAAATTCAGATCGGGAGAGGTGAAGGTATCACCCGAAGCGCAGTCAACGCCGAAAAGGGCCCCAATATAACCGGCGGGCAGTTTCTCGATATCCTCCATCTGGTCGGCATGCATTCGTACCAGTCGGCCTATTTTTATCTTCTTTCCCGTTCTCGCGTTCATGACGATCGTGCCCTTTGCAAGAGTTCCCTGGTACACCCTCACATACGTGAGCTGACCGTAGGGGCCGTCTTCCAGTTTGAAGGCCAGCGCCACCACCGGTTTGGCGGGATCACTTTCCAGCAAAACGGGGGTCTCGCCATTCTTCTGGTCGAGGGCTTCCGTCTGTATATCTTTGGGGCTCGGAAGCAGTTCCGTTATTCCGTCGAGCAGGGGCTGGATCCCCTTGTTCCTGTAAGCCGATCCCATGAAAACCGGCGTTATTTTGCGCTGGAGCGTGCCCTTTCGAAGGGCGTCCAGCAGAAGCGATTCGTTTATTTCTTCTTCATTGAGAACGGCCTCGGTCAGTTCATCGGAAAACAGTGATGCCGCGTCAACCAGTTTCTCTCTCCCGGCCATCGCTTCTTTCATGAATTCTTCCGGGATATCGCCGATTACCACCTCGTCGCCGTTTTCACCCGCGAAACGAATGGCCTTCATGTGAACAAGATCGATGATTCCCTCGTGGTCGTTCTCGAGGCCAAGGGGTATCTGCATGGCAACGGCATTATGTCCCAGTTTCGAGCGAAGCTGACCGATCACTCTGAAAGGATTGGCGCCGCTTCGATCCAGCTTGTTAATAAAAGCGATGCAGGGGACCTTGTAGCGCTTCATCTGTTGGTCCACCGTGATGGACTGTGACTGTACGCCGCCCACGGAACAGAGTACAAGTACCGCTCCGTCAAGGACGCGCAAGGATCTCTCGACTTCAACGGTGAAATCCACGTGACCGGGGGTGTCGATAATATTGATCTCGTGGTTCTTCCATTCACAGTAAGTGGCAGCGGAAGCGATAGTGATCCCCCGTTCCCGCTCGAGTTCCATGGAGTCCATGGTGGCGCCCACGCCGTCTTTTCCCTTGACGTCGTGGATTGCGTGAATACGTTTGGTATAAAAAAGAATCCGCTCGGTTAGAGTCGTCTTTCCGGAATCGATGTGGGCGCTGATTCCTATATTACGAACTTTTTCAATGTCTTTCGCCATCTTTACTCGTCCTCTATCGCAATTCGGTTATTGTGCGATTTTCTCTTTTTTCTTATCATCTCAGCATCCACCGGTCGGGTATGTACGGGCGGAATCAGCCTATCCGAATGAACCGGCAGAGAAGATCCAGGCTGAGCCTAACGCCGCCCCAACGCTATATCAACCCGCTTTTCCACGGGATTCTCCAGCCGGGATGCTGGCAGGAATGAAAAGAACCTTTATTACTATGATTGATTAAGATAAAAGTCAACAAAAAAAACCAAGATAGGGGTCAAATCTTTAAACTTGACATTTGGGGAAAAGATATGGGTTGGAGGTAAAAGGTTAAGGGTAAAGGTAAGGGGCGGGGTGCACGGCTTTGCCGCAGGCAAGGGGGTTATAGGCTGTGGGCTGTGGGCTATGGGCGCGATATGTTTTGTTTAACATCTCTTTTTGGCCGACATAGATTTTTGTGCCTATGCCGCCGGCACAGTCCTTGACATAAGGGGTATAAACGCTTGAATGCGGCGAGACTGAATGGTATACAAATAAATTACAAAATGTTACATAAATGAGCTACGAAGAATAAGTTCGAGATCGTGGCCGGCGGCTCAGGTCGATGTATATTTTACAACGAGAGGTGTGTTATTGCTGATTACCATTAACAATCAGAATCCCCAGATTCGTCTTATCAGGAAAGTCGCGGACATCCTCGACAAGGGGGGAGTTATCATTTATCCCACGGATACCGTTTATGGACTGGGATGTGACCTTTTCAACAAAAAGGCCATTGAAAAGATATATAACATAAAGAAGAGAAACAGAAACCAACCCTTCAGTTTCGTGTGCGCCGATCTTAGCGACATAAGCAATTATGCCGCCGTTCCCAATTACGCCTACAAGATTATGAGACACCTCCTTCCAGGCCCATACACGTTCATTCTTCCGGCCTCGCGGATGGTTCCCAAAATACTGCTGCCGAAACGAAAGGAAGTGGGCATAAGGGTTCCCGATAACCAGATATGCCTCACGTTGGTAAGGGAGTTCGGCCGTCCCATTATCAGCACCAGTGTGAAGAACGCCAGCGGTGAGATTATGATCGATCCGGAAGAAATGGAAGAGATCTACGGGCATGTGGTGGATTGCGTCATCGACGGCGGCATTGTCGGGGACGAACTTTCCAGCGTGGTGAGCCTGGTCGAGGAAACGCCGAGGGTTATCAGGGCGGCAAAAGGGGATGTCTCGGTTTTCTGAAGGAATTGAAAGGAATAACGTATCATATGTCCAAGCAGATGCTTATAAACACGATAGACGAAGAAGAAAGCCGCATGGCTATAGTAGAAAACGGCAAACTGGTGGAATTCAACATCAAGACGGCCGTGCGGGAACCCATAACGGGGAATATTTACAAGGGAATTGTACGCAATATTCAAAAGGGACTACACGCAGCCTTTGTAGATTACGGCGCCCGGAAAAACGGTTTCCTGCCCCTGCGCGATGTAAGTTCGGAGTATATGAACGATGGCAAGGGGCTACAACCCGGCACGGAACTTTTCGTGCAGGTTGTTCGCGAGGAAAAGGGAGACAAGGGCGCGATGCTGACCACCTATATTTCACTTCCGGGTAGATATACGGTCCTGATGCCGAATCGCGAGAGCAGAGGCGTTTCGCGCCGGATCGAGGGGGAGTCTGTCCGTAAAAAGCTGAAACAGGTAATGGATGAAATCAGCGAAAAAGAAGGGATGGGTTTTATAGTTCGAACCGCCGGTATAAACCGTACGAAACAGGAACTACTCCGAGATTTCCAGATGATGGTCCGACTCTGGAATGAAATAAAGAAAAAGGCGGAGGGGATGAGCGCCCCGGTGCTGGTTTACAAGGAGAGTGATTTCGCCATACGTGTCCTTCGGGATTATTTCACATCGGACATAGATGAAATCCTCGTCGATGACGTGGAAACCTTCAAGATGATGAAAGATTATTGCAGGGCCGTGTCGCCCCGGAGTGTGAAATCGGTGAGGTTGTACAAGGAAGAAACGCCGATTTTCGATAAGTACAATCTCGAAGAACAGATAGATGCCATCTACCGGGAAAGGGTGGAGTTGAAATCAGGCGGTTCGATAGTAATCGAGCCGACGGAGGCGCTTATCACCATCGATGTAAATTCCGGGCGGCTTCACAAGCGTGACGCGGAGGAAACGTCCTTTCGGACGAACCTGGAGGCGGCCGAGGAAATCGCCAGGCAACTCAGACTTCGTGACCTCGGAGGACTCATCGTTATTGATTTCATCGACATGAATGACAGAAAACACATAAGCGAGGTAGAGCGAACGTTCAAAGAGGCTCTCAAAAACGACCGCTCCCGAATTCAGCTTGCACGTATATCGAAATTCGGCATACTCGAACTATCCAGGCAGAAAAAACAATCCACTATCCAGGAGATCAGCTATACCACTTGCGAGCACTGCAAGGGCAGCGGTTGGGTTCCATCGGTGGAGTACCTGGCCCTCAACAGCTTCCGCAGAATAAAGCGTGAAGCCGTGGGTGGAGGTGTATCGGAAATCGAAATCACCCTTCCCGCCGACGTGGCGTCCTATCTTCTGAATCAAAAGAGGAGCGAAATAAGCAGGCTGGAACTGACATACGGTGTGTCGGTATACATCAAGGGAAGCGGCCAGATGGCGCGGACCGTGGGAGAATTCAACATTGTGAAGCGGGAACTTCATTCCGGTGATCCTTCGGTTGTAAACGGTGAGGCATCGACGGAAAAGGGTAAAAACGGGTCGGATGAGCAAAAGGAAAAGCCTTCGGAAAATCGATCCCCAAGATCCAGGCATCGTCCGCGGCGCCGTCGGCCTAAGTGTGAAGATTCCACCGCCGCAGCCGAAAGTGTCGCGCGGATAAAGGAACCTCCCCAATCAGCCTTGGAGAACGGTGACGATATACCTGTTATTCCCGAGGAACAGGTACTGGGATCCACCGATCAGGATGAAGAGGGCCATGAAAAAATGGGGATAGTGAAAAGGTTTTACAACTTGTTGAAAATATGAGGACAAGGGGAAGTACGCGGTTCCCCGCCCACCCTCTTGCCGAACCATTCTCTGTCAGTCTTTCTTTATCCCCATGGCCTTTGAGCGAAGCGCCGACGCCTCGACGGCGTCCATGATCGTCGCCCGGATTCCACCCTTTTCCAGTGCCTTGATCCCTTCAATGGTGGTGCCGCCGGGAGAGGTGACCATGTCTTTTAATTGTGAAGGGGTTCGTCCGTCACGTAGACAGAGGGCGGCGGATCCAAGCATGGTTTGTGCGGCCAGTTTCAAGGCCGTTTCCCGTGGGAGCCCCATCTTGACGCCGGCATCCGTCAGCGCTTCCACTATTATGAAACAATAAGCCGGCCCGCTTCCACTCAGGCCGGTGACCGCGTCCATAAGACGCTCATCCACCACAACGGTAAGTCCCAAGCTGTCGAAAATAGCCCGGGCCAGTTCAAGATCTTCGTCATCGGTGTTCTTTCCGGGGGAGATTGCCGAAGCGCCTTCGCCCACGAGGGCGGGTGTGTTGGGCATCACCCGTATGATCCGGCATTGTCCGCCCAGGATTTCTTCGATTGTTGAAAGGGCGACACCGGCTGCCACGGATATGATAAGCCCGGAAGGTGCTTCATGCGCCATCTCACGTAAGACCGGTTCCATGACCTGGGGTTTGACTGCCAGGATGACAAGGTCGGCCTCTCTCACGGCCTCAAGATTGTCTGTGGTTGTTTTTGTACTATACCTGGACTCGAAAAGTTCAAGCCGTTCAGTGCTGATGTCAGAGACGGTTATCCGGTCCGGGGGGACGCCGCATTTTTCTATCAGGGCGCAGGTGAGCACCTCGCCCATGTTCCCCGCCCCCACAACAGCCACGCGCTTTTCATTGATCATCGGTTAGGTCCTTTTCATTTTCATTGTAAAATACCTGATCCAGCCTGCATCCCATATAACGCTTGACTTTTAATTGGGCAATCATTATTTAAATCCTAAATTTATAAACTATATCAGGGATTTTTCAATGTTTATTCTGGCAAATTTTCTCGAAGCGTCCGCCCGTATCCTCCAGATCGGGCTTACAATCTATATGTGGATCATCATCATTCGCGCGCTCGTATCGTGGGTCAGCCCCGATCCTTACAACCCCATTGTTCGCGCTCTATATCTCTTGACAGAACCGGTACTTCGGCCTGTTCGGCGAATCATGCCCACAAGAGGTCTGGGTATCGATCTCTCTCCAATTATCGTAATATTGGCAATAATTTTCCTGCAGGGCTTTCTCGTGAAAACGCTGCTCCAGATAGCGATGAGCCTGCATTAATAATGGAGGAGGCCATGGCACGCATAAGCCCCGCGGACATCAACTCCCGCATGTTCAAGATAACATTCAGGGGATTTGATACCAAGGAAGTGGAAAATTTTCTCGGACTCATCGCTGACGAGGTGGAAACGTTATCAGCCGAAAACAGCATGTTGAGGGACAAGGTCGCCGCCCTCGAGAAAGAGGTGGCCGGGCTTAAAGAGGAAGAGGAAAAAGTGAGGCGGCGCATGGAGGAAGCCACGGCTTACCGAAACAAAATGGTAAGCGAAGCCCGTTATGCCGCGGACGACATTATTAAGTCGGCGCAGGCGAGAGCAAACCAGCTTGAAAGCATCGTAAACATGATGAAAGAGGAAAAACATTCCTTGGAGACCTATTTCAGGTCTTTCTTGAGGTTTAATGTCGAACTTCTCAAAATTTGGGAAAGGGAAGAGGAAGACTAGATCGAAGTGCTCCCCATTACGGAAACAGAGGAAGGGGTTTCCTTTGCCGTGAGGATCGTTCCCCGGTCATCCAGAAACGAGATCGCCGGTATTCAAGATGATGCCCTTAAAATCAAGCTGACGGCTCCTCCGGTTGAAGGCAGGGCTAACGAAGCCTGCGTCAAATATCTTTCCCGAGTCTTGGGGGTCGCGGGATCGTGTGTTACGATTACGGCCGGCTTGAAGTCGAAAAACAAACGTCTATTTGTGGCCGGAATCACCAGGGCGGAGCTGGAATCCAGGATTCGCGAACCATGAATGGACCGGGGAGGCGCGAGGAGAGCGGAGAACCGAGGTCGGAAAGCTCTGAACGTTCCCGTATTGTTCACGCCGCCGGCGTGGTGGGAGGGGCAACCTTCCTGAGCCGCGTTTTCGGTTTTGTCCGCGACATGGTGATTGCGGCCGTCTTCGGCGCAGGCATGAGGACCGACGCCTTTTTCGTGGCCTTCCGTATACCCAACCTCCTGCGAAGCCTTCTCGCCGAGGGATCTCTCACCATCGCCTTCGTTCCTGTGTTCACCGAATACTTAAAAACCCGCACGCGTGGCGAGGCGTTGAAACTCGCCAATTCCGCCTTCACGGTTTTATCCCTCATTTTGGTCTTAATTACCGTGGCGGGGATTCTCTTGTCGCCGTGGATCGTACGGATCATCGCCTGGGGGTTCGCCTCGGACCCCGAAAAGTTCCGACTCACCGTATACCTGACACGACTGATGTTTCCCTACATATTCTTGATATCTCTGGTTGCCCTCTGCATGGGCATTCTCAACTCCCTGCGTCACTTCGCCATGCCGGCCCTTTCGCCCGTGATGCTCAACATCTCGATGATCGTGGCCGCCCTATTTCTCCGAGGCCTGTTTAATGAGCCCACACTGGCCCTTGCCGTGGGGGTGCTTGTGGGGGGTGTTTTGCAGCTGCTAATGCAGTTTCCAGTCCTCTTCCGCCTGGGAGTGAGGCTTCGGCCCGACTTCGACTTCAACAATGCGGGGCTGCGAAAGATAGGGATCCTCATGCTGCCGGCGGTTTTCGGCGCCGCCGTGTACCAGCTCAACCAGTTCGTGGGGACACTGCTCGCCTCCTTTCTTCCAGGAGGGAGCGTTTCCTACCTCTACTACGCCGACCGCGTAGTCCAGCTTCCGCTCGGCATGTTCGCCATAGCAATAGGGACGGCGGCTCTTCCAAGTTTTTCGGAGCAGGTCGCCCTGAGAAAGTATGATGAACTGAAGAAGACACTCTCTTTTGCGTTACGGATCATCTTTTTTGTCACCTTGCCATGCATGGCGGCCCTTTTCGTGCTTCGCGCACCCATAATATCCGTTCTGTTCCAGCACGGTGAGTTTGACGTGACAGCCACTCACGCCTCCGCCACGGCGCTTTTTTTCTATACCCTCGGGCTGTGGGCTTATTCCGGTCTACGGGTGATGATATCCGCCTTCTACTCCCTAAAGGACACCTCGACACCGGTAAAAACAGCATTTCTTGCCTTCATCGTAAATGCGGCGGCAGGTCTTTTGCTCATGGGTCCCCTGCACCATGGAGGTCTGGCTCTCGCCCTGTCCATATCGGCATCGGTGAACTTCCTGTCGCTCTTTTTCGTAATGAGGATAAAGATCGGGGCATTCCTTGACGAGGACTTTTGGCGGTCTATAAAATGCTGTCTGATCTCATCGTTGCTCATGGGAGTTGTCATGTGGGGTCTTCTCGTCCTCGCGGGATGGGACCCGACCGCGTCACTTGCGGCAAAGACGTTCATGCTGATAGGGGCAATGGCCGTGGGGGTCGGGGTGTTCGTTATCGCTTCCTTACTTATGCGGAGCGACGAAATGATCTTTCTGCGGGATCGGTTGCTATCGGTATTTTACAAAAGATGAGCATCGTGGTGACCAAATGGTTTTTATAAAGACAAGCGTTTTTCACCTTCACCATATTCCGCCGGGGCGGCCCCGGGTGGTCTGGGGAGTATTGACTTGCTACGGTCGAAATGGTAGTGAGTACAACCTTATTGTGAATGTATGACAGGTGAATGCCCATGCTCGATTTGAAATTTGTCAGGTCGAATCTTGATTTCGTCAAGAGAAAACAACGGGAAAGGGGAGCCGGTTTCGACGTCGAAGCCTTCGAGTCCCTGGAGCGACAACGGCGCGATATTCTGAGAGAAGTGGAAGCCCTCAGAAACGAGAGGAATGTCGCCTCCAAAGAAGTGGGGGCAAGAAAAAAGAAAGGTCTCGACGCCACGGACCTGATCGAAAAGACCGCCGTCGTGTCGGCAAGGATCAAGGAACTCGAGGAAGAGCTCAAGGGCGTGGAATCGAAACTTACGAGCCTGATGCTCGAGATCCCCAATATACCCCATGAATCGGTCCCAGTAGGTTCGGGCAGCGAAGACAACGAGGTCGTTCGAACATGGGGCGAACCACGGGCATTTGATTTTGACCCGAAACCCCATTGGGACCTCGGCGAGGCCCTTGGCATCCTTGATTTCGGCCGGGCGTCCAAGATAGCGGGCGCCCGTTTTTCCGTATACAGCGGCGCCGGCGCCAGGCTCGAAAGAGCGCTGATAAATTTCATGCTGGATCTTCATACGGAGAAACACGGGTACCGCGAAGTGCTGACACCGTTCATGGTGAACCGTGAAAGCATGCAGGGCACGGGCCAACTGCCCAAGTTCGAAGAAGATCTCTTCAAGATCGAGGGCACCGATTACTACCTTATTCCCACGGCGGAGGTTCCCGTGACGAATCTTCATGCCGGTGAAATACTGGACGAGGAGGGACTTCCCATATATTACGTGTCCTGGTCGGCATGTTTCAGGGCTGAAGCGGGATCGTACGGGAAAGATACCAGGGGACTAATAAGGCAACACCAGTTCAACAAAGTGGAGCTGGTAAAGTTCGCCAAGCCGGAAGATTCCTACGATGAACTGGAGAAATTGACCCTTGACGCCGAAGAGGTGCTGAAGAGATTGAACATTCCCTTTCGCACGGTGAATCTCTGTACGGGTGATCTGGGCTTTTCCGCCGCCAAGACCTATGACATAGAGGCATGGATGCCCGGTCAGAACGCCTACAGGGAGATATCGTCGTGCAGTAATTTCGAAGACTTCCAGGCACGGCGGGCGGGCATCAGGTTTAGACGTTCAGAGACGTCCAAGGTCGAATACGCTCATACCCTCAACGGATCCGGGCTGGCCGTGGGCAGGACCTTCGTGGCGGTGCTTGAGAATTTTCAGCAGAAAGACGGTAGTGTCACCGTTCCAGGGGCGCTCATACCTTATATGAATGGAGTTGACAGGATAGTGGCCGACAGGTAATATTTTCGCAAAATGCGCGGTGAACAAATGCTTTTTATCAAGTTAAAACGATCTGTTAAATAGGAGGGATGGCCGAGTGGTCGAAGGCGGCGGTCTTGAAAACCGTTAACCGAAAGGTTCGCGGGTTCGAATCCTGCTCCCTCCGCCATAAGATATGCCGGGCAAGCAGCGGAGAGATGGCTGAGTGGCTGAAAGCGATCGCCTGCTAAGCGATTGTACGCCCCAAAAGGTGTACCGGGGGTTCGAATCGCCCTCTCTCCGCCATTATTTATTGAGAGGCTCAAAAAAGTCTAAAATCGAGTTATCCTCGCCTTCAGACTTTTTATGAGGCCATAATCAATATTTTTCAAATCGGCGCCCATAGCTCAGCTGGATAGAGTATCGGACTACGAATCCGAGGGTCGAAGGTTCGAATCCTTCTGGGCGCGCCAATAATATCGAGGTCTTACGTTACTTTGGGACGTAAGACCTTTTCACGATCCGGTCCGGGGCAGGCCTATGACGCTTCGACCGGCCGGAGTGATTTATGGGCAATAGAGGCACTTCATCTATTTGACAGAGTCCCCGGGAGGGCGGAGACGAAGGCCGCCAGGTAGGCCGCCACGACCCCCCACCCGAGGACGGTGAAACCGAATTGCATGGCGGCCAGTGCGGCGAGTGGGGCGCCCAGGACGGAAAAACAGCCGTTTATTCCCCACGCCCAGGCGGTCAGGTGGGGATTGACGCGGCCCAGGCGGCGGAGGGCGAGGGGGAAGGGCATCCCCATGAGAAAAGAAGGAGCGGCGATCGCCGCGAGCCCCAGGCAGTATCGCACGGGTCCCGGAAATGAAAGGGTAGCCTCGAAGAGCGGCGTAAGCAAGGCAATCGAGAGAACGAGAACGACGCACACAAGAGCCGCCGCCAGGGGAATAACCGTGCCCCTGGCCGGCATTCCGGAGGTGGCCATGCTTCCCAATCCCATGCCCACCAACAGGGCCGAGATGACACCCGCGGCACTGTAAAGGGGGTGTCCCCAGTACAAGATGAAACGCTGGATCCACAGGATTTCAAGGAACATAAAACCAAGCCCCAGGGCCGCGAAATAGAAGAGCGTCGGCGCGCTTTCCATGCCCGCTTTGCCGCGGAGTTTCAAGAGGGGCGCCAGGATCAGCAGGAAGGCGGCGACCGCGAGAATCCCCGTGGTCAGGGCGAGCAAGATCACACCCATTTCCGTATAGGCGAGCGACCCGCCTCCCAGGGCGCGCCTCGCTTCCTCAAGTTGCCCCAGGTGGAGAGTCTGGTAAAAAAAAGGCCGATCGTCAGTGGGGGCGCTGATCATGAAGGGATAGGCCCCGGCGGTCCACTCTCTTCTTTTTTCCAGCAGGGCCGTCATCGCCTCCGCAAAAAGATCGTCTTCAACGAGGTGACGCCGGTCTCCGGGGTGAGGTCCGGCGCCCGGAACCCAGGCCCGGTCGAACCCGTGGGTCTCGGCCAGTTCGGCAAGCCTTGACCGCGCCTCTTCACCCAGCGGTGACGGAGAAACCGCGATCGTCACAAGGTCCCAGTTTCTCAGGGCGGCCAGGTGGGAAGAGGGATCGTCGATGCCGGCTTCGGAGATCGTTTCAGCCAGCAGCGATATCAGTTTTAGGCTCAACCGGGGTGGATAATCGACATAGAGGCTGACCGAAAGAATCCCCTTGTCATCCAGCGCCTCCCAGGCGGCCCGAAAGGCCTCGCGGGTGAGCAGGTAGTTTTCCTGGAGCGCCTGCAGGCCGACCGATCCGCCGAAGGTTCCCTGTATGGGGAGAAGTACCAGGTCGTACCGCGATTCCCTTTCGGAGAGGAAAGAACGACTGTCCATGATCCTGACGGAGAACCTTCCGTTTCGCACGTCCTCTTCATGGGTTATTTCGAGCAAATCCGCCACCTCAGGATGAGGCTCCACGGCATCGACGCTCGGCACGCCATGATGAAGGAGGTGGGAAAGAGAAGCGACGGCTCCGGCGTCGAGCACCAGCGCCCGTTCGGGGAGGCGAAGCGAGAGGGGAAGTGTTTGCACGGAGTAGTCCAAGATGTGGCTGTCCCCCTTTTCAGACGAGAGGACGACTCCGTACTCGTCGCCGTTTATGTATACACGGGGGGTATCGGGCAGATCTCCGCGGTAGGAAAGACTCAATCCCTTTCCGTAACGCAGGGACGGCGAACGCGCCACCTGAACCCGACCCATGGGATGGGACCTGTCTTCGGTGATGACGGTACCGGGGAGCCGCGCCGCGTAACTCAGATCCTTGTAAGGGAAAACCTTTGCACAACCCCCTCTTGAAAATGTGCGCTTAAATCTGAATTTAAAACGATAAAATCTATCATAACTATTTAATAATATTTGACAATACGTGATTTTTATGTTACATATCCGGTCAAATTACACTGATAAAGGAGACCGGGATGGCATTTAAAGAATATAATCATAGACCAAGCTTCCTTGAAATAGAATTGAGCAGCATAATCGGAAAATCAAGAACACAGAAATTCCTCTCGAATGTTGATTCCTACATCGATTGGGAACCACTCGAATCAATAGTGACATCAAACTATCCCGTAGGACAATCAGATTATGGTAATAAGGCCTATCCTCCCTTGATGTTATTAAAAGCAACACTCCTGCAGAAATGGTTCGGTATTAAATCCGATCCCGAACTGGAAAACCAGATAAATGATCGCATATCATTCAAGACCTTCATAGGTCTGCCCTTAGCAGATCCTTCACCTGATCATTCAGTTATTTGCAGATTCAGAGAACGTGTTGGCAAAGATACACTGGAAGATATTCATCATGAACTGCTGTATCAGTTTGATTCCCTGGGCTTCTCCATTGAATCAGGCATGGCCGTTGACGCAAGGATAATCAAGTCTGCAAGTCGTCCCGTGCCCGGCAGGAAACTGAAAGTTCTTAGAGAGAAGAGAAAGGCAAGAGCGCAACAGAGAAAGGCAACCCGGCGATCCATGAGATTCCAACGGGATCTTGATTCGGACTGGACAGTCAAGAACAATAAGCCAGTCTTTGGTATGAAAGAACATGCCGCCATTGATGTGAAGAGCGGTCTGGTATTATCCACCTGTGTATCGAAGGCATCCGAACATGATACCAACTACTTTCAATATACCGTGGCAAAAGCCATCCATGGTAAAGAGCTTCCTCCGAAGGTGTATGCCGACAAAGGCTACTGCGGTGAGCCGAACAGGAACTTTTTGAATATGAATAACATAGGTGATGGTATCATGAGAAAGAACCAGATCAATGCAGCACTGACGGAACACGAAATTCGGAGAAACAAGATGATCTCAAAGGTCAGATACAAGATTGAGCAGTACTTCGGAATTACCGAAAAATACCACGGAGCAGGTAAAGCCCGATTCACCACTATCCTGAAGGAGAGTTGGGATCATCTATCCGGAGCCATGGCATTCAACATCAAAAGAGTGATCCTGACAAAGAGAAAACAGGAGATCATGGCGGCTGTATGAGGATAGGTATATGTTCTCATACCGAACAGCTCCTTTATGGAGACACAAGGGAAGCAAACTGAATGTCAAAGAGCATTTTAACGGATCAAATGTGAAAATTAACCAACGATTTTTTTTAAAATTGCCGAATTTAAACATATTTTAAAAGATCGGAATTGTGCAAACGTCTCAAGGGGACAGGGGAAGAGGCGGCGCGTTCGCGCATACGGCGAGTCCCGCGAGAAACAGGACCGACGACAGGGCGGCGTATATTCTTTTCGACCGGTTCCTCTTTTCCGTAACCGGGGGAATCACGGCGCCCGCTGCCGTAAGGCAGCAGAAAAGCGGAAGTGTTTCTTCAGGATGGAAAAAGAGAAGGAGGACAAGCGCCAGCCCGCCGCCGCAGGCGGAGCCCACGAGGTTCGCCCCGTAGCGTCGCCCGATGGTTTCCGTGTCCCTTATAAAAACGAGGCCGAGGACCATGGCGAGCAGGAAAAAAGGCAGGAAGGCCAGTCCCCCCGCCGCCAGAAGGGCGGGCCACTCGCTCATATCCACGAGTAACAGGTGAATGTCCGTTCCCGCCGCCATGTGAAAGGCCGGTGGAAAAACCGTGAGACAGGAAAGGGCGGTGAGCAAGAGAAAGGCCGGGACCAGCCTGTCCGTTCGGCGTCGCATCCATCCTTCCGCCAGGGCGATGACCGTGCCGCTGCAGCCGAATCCAAGGAGGGCGATGGAGATGACCACGTAGGCGAAATGATGGCCCTGGATCTGCGAGACGGCCTGCATGAGAACGATCTGCAAGGCGATGACCACGAGGGAGGCCAGGAATACGACGCCGTCCCAGGCCATGGAATTCCAGGGTCTTTTCGTGACGATCCTCATGGTTCTTCCGGGCGCACGAGCGGGACGAAGCGCACCGGCATGAGGGTCTGCGTTCGAAATTCACTTCCTTCCCGTTCCACAAGCACAAGATGCTGGGTGCGATAGGGCGAGCCCACGGGAATGATCATGCGGCCGCCATCCTCGAGCTGATCCATGAGCGGAGGCGGTATATGAGGAGCGGCGGCCGTCACGACGATGGCGTCGAAGGGGGCTTCCTCGGGCCACCCGTAATACCCGTCGCCTTGTCTCACCTTCACGTTCCCGTACCCCGTCCTTCGGAGGTTCTCTTCCGCCCGCCGCGCCAGTTCGGGGATTATTTCCACGGTAAAGACGGCTTCGGCTGTTTCGGCAAGCACTGCCGCCTGGTACCCGCTGCCGGAACCGATTTCCAACACCTTGGACGTGCCGTCTATCCGGGCGAGTTGAGTCATGTAAGCCACCATGGCGGGTTGTGATATGGTCTGCCCGTAACCGATGGGGAGAGGTCGGTCTTCGTAGGCGTTCTTCCTTTGGTGTTCCGGTACGAAGAGGTGGCGTGGCACCCGGCCCATCACCTCCAATATCTTTTCATCGTGAATATCGTACTTTTCCTTCAGCAGGGCCACCATGCGCCGTCTTGCCTCGGCCGTTCCCGGCGTGTCGTGCTTCTCGGCGGCGAAACAGGGCACGACGAATAAAAGAAACAGGAAGGCGGTAACCGACAGAATTGTCGCGACTCGTTCACCCATGAAAACTCCTCCTTCCCCTCGCCCCTTGCCTTTTACCCGTCCCGAAATTCTATCCCCCCCAAACCCAAAGGTCAATCACCCCCCCCCCTCAAACCCGACCCCGGGAGAAAATTGTTTATTTTTACATGGACGGGGAATTCTGCTAAGGTGCGCGAAAATGGGGATGGCGGGGGCGTTCCATGATTTCCGTGCCGAAGACATTGATCCCGAGGTCGAGTTGTCCACTTTGCCGTCCACTGTTACTCATTACTCAAGCGGGGGATATCAACCATGACGGTCAATGAAAATGCCTTTACTTCGTGCACGCCCGATCAAACACGGTGCAGGCGGACGCATTGCGTCCCCCTGTTCCTCCTTTTTATTCTACTTGCGGTAAGTTACGCGAACAGCTTCAAAGGCACGTGGGTGTTCGACGATTACCTCAACATAACGGAAAACACCCGGCTTCACCTCGAAAGCCTCGACTGGGAAAGCATAAAGGGGACCTTCTACGGAGCCCGAGGGAAAATCAACAGACCTCTCGCTTATCTGAGCTTCGGGATAAATCACTACTTCCACGGCCTCGATGAATTCGGCTATCACCTGGTCAATTTCATCGTTCACTGCCTGGCGACGGTCTTTCTCTATCTTTTCATCTTTCGGACACTCCATCTCCCCATGCTGAGAGAGAGATACTCTGACCGTGCAGGGTCCATCGCCCTTTTGGCCTCGGCCCTCTGGGCGACAAGCCCCATCCATGTCACGGCGGTCACCGTCATCGTACAGCGCATGGCATCCATGTGCGCCATGTTTTTCATCATGTCCATGTACTTTTACCTCCTGGGAAGAACCACGCCGGGGCTATACCGCAAGATCGGCTGGTTCGTCCTCTCCGCCGTGTCCGGCGCGGCGGCCCTGGCGACGAAGGAAAACGCCGTCATGCTTCCCGTGGCGCTTTACATGCTCGACCTGCTGCTCATACAGGGGGCGACGAAAGAGAACCTGAAGCGCCACCTGCCCTGGCTGGGCGCCATCTTTCTTTTCCTTGTCGTCATGGCCTTCGTCTTCACGAATCCCCTCGCCTACCTGTCGGGGACGGCCTATGAAAACCGGTACTTCACCCTCCGGGAGCGGCTTCTCACCCAGCCCAGGATCCTGGTGCATTACCTCTCGCTCATGTTATACCCCATGACGGATCGTTTCGCCCTGGTTCACGAGATAGAGATCTCCCGATCCCTCTTGTCTCCCTGGACGACGATCCCGGCCATCCTCTTCTGGGCGGTCTGGACGGCACTGGGGTTGTTCCTGGCGAAGCGGCGCCCCCTCGCGGCGTTCTGCCTCCTCTTTTTCGTGGTGAACCACCTCACGGAAAGCACCTTCATCCCCTTGGAGCTGGTTTTCGAGCATCGCAACTATCTTCCCTCGATGACGCTCTTTCTTCTTGTCGCCGTGGCCGTCATGGCCTTACTTCGCGACTTCAGCGAAAAGCGGCTCATCCGCGGGTTGGCCTGTGCCATTATCGTGGTCACCGTCGCGGGCCAGGGGTATTCGGTGATCCAGTACAACATGCTGTTCGAGCACCCCCTGTTCCTCTGGTACCATAACGCCGAAAAGGCTCCGGGGATGAGCCGTGTACACACCAACCTGGCCCAGGCCTACATCGAGTTGGGCCTGTACGAGGAGGCGAAAAAGGCCTGCCTGGCGTCGATCGAGGCGAACCGTTATCAAAGGAAAGATCTGCGTTACCCGCCCCTTTTCAATTTGGGATTCTGTTACCTGCAGACGGGTGAACCCCGGAAGGCGATAGAGGCCCTTGACCGAGCGTACGCCGTCGATCCTTCCCGGTGGCCGGCGGCGCTGGAGATAGCCCGCGCCCTCTACTACCTCGGCGAGTACGAGGACGCCCGCGCGGTGATCGAAGAAATCCTCGAAGCGGGGTACGACCATGTGAGGATTCGGTCCCTCCACTGCCTGGTCCTCTTCCGGCTGGAGGAATATGACGCCGCCGCGGAGAGCGCCCGGAAGGCCGTTGAAGGCGGGGGCGATCCGGCGGCGTACAAGGTCCTGGGTGAAGTTCACGCCATGAAAGGGGAGTACGACGAGGCCGTCGCCATGTGGGAGACCTTTTCCGAAAAAAGGCCGCGGAGCCTGGAAGCCCAGTTCGCTCTCCTTCGCCTGGGCCGATTGAGGGGCGACGACGGGCTGATGCGCCGGGCGGCGGTACGCATCCTCTTTCTCAAGTCGGAGGAAAATTTGAGCTGGGAGGATATGTTCGACACCTTCACGGCCGACCCCGACAGGGACAACGTGGTATTCAGGGGCGATCCCCGGGAAATGAAGCCTCTCGTGGTAAAGGCGGTCAATGAAGCGGTTGTCATGTAAAAAAGGCCCTGATCCCGGTGGCTCATTCCCCGGGACGCGTAAACCCGCCCGTTACGTCTCTCGGAACGTTCCGGTGGGTCGCGGTGATCACGATACGCGTCGCTCCGGCGTCCCGGCAGACAAGGCTCGCGTCGGCAAGCCACCCCTCGCGCGACACCCTTTCGCAGGCGCCGGTGACGTCCGCGACCACCGCCGCCCAGGCGGCGGAGGTGTCTCCCCCTTCCTGCAGGAGGGCCCTTGCGTATTCCGATGCGAGCTGGGATTGTGCGGCGGCCGCGAGAGCCTGGAGGCCTTCCTCCCTCGCCCGCTCCTGGATGCCGAGAAAGCGTGGGACGGCCATGGCCGTCAGTATGCCCAGGAGGACGAGAACGGCGATTATTTCGATGAGGGTAAAGCCCGAACCGCCGGGCGGCCCGGGTGCGCCCCTTTTAATCATGGCTTGCCGATCATTGAGTGATAATAAGTCGGGGAGGGGGGCGGATTCGGCGGTCGGTTCGGAGACGCCTTCCCGGACGGCGAGGGGAGAGGCCGTCCGGGAAGGTCTATTTGTTGGTTCGCGGTTTCGGTGCCGGTGCTTGGATCACTGCTTGTTCCACTAGTCTTTAGCCGGATTGGTGAAGGTGCCGGAAGCGGTGATAGCAGTATTCTTTTTCCATGTGGCAGTGATCTTTACTGCGTTGTTACCGGACGGCACGCATTCCAATGTGGCATCGGTCGCCAGCCAGCCGTCGGCAGAGACCTTTTCGCACATCTCCTTGGCGGCTGAACCCGATATTGCATTCCATGCCGCCGAAGCGTCCCCGCCTTCTTCGAGGAGTAGCCGTGAATACTCCATGGAAAGTTGGCTCTGGGCCGCGGACACCAGGGTGCGGAGGCCTTCTTCGCGGGCCTTTTCCTGCATCCCGATAAACCTGGGGATCGCCACCGCCGCCAGTATGCCCAGGAGCACGAGGACCGCGATGATTTCGATGAGTGTAAAACCTTTCTGATCGCCTTTCTTCAACATAGCCTATCTCCTTTTCGAGTGTGGATCGGGGTTGCGCCCCGCGTGTCTTTGCCTGTGTTGCCTCTGAAGAAGCGGAAGGTGGGATTCCTTTGCCCGTCCTCCTCCCGCGGCCTTTGCCCTCCTTTTTTTTGCCGCCTATCGCCGGGTGGTGTAATCGCGTGAGGTGTAAGTTATGATCGGTGTCGTATATCTAACAAATAATATCGGAAGTCAACCGAAAAAATTAAATAAAAAATAAAAAAGGCGAGGGGCGAGGGCGGTATATATCCACCGTTCGTCCCGGGCCCTTCGACGAGCACGGCGCGAACGGTGATGGAAGAGATTTTTTTGTGACTCGGATTGATGTTGAAGATCGGCGGAGTTTCGTGATATAAGACGTTTCGTAATTTTGAATCACGCGAGTGACGGCACGTCGGAGGGGTTTTGAGGTCGACCGCTCGCTGAAACCACAGTAAGCGGGGAGGTAAAATGTGATGAATAGAAAATGGCGTCTTTCGCTGTTGTTGATTTTTGCGGCCTTTTCCATGGCGCTCGTCGCGGGTGGTTGCGCCGGACACAGGGAGGCAACGGTTCGGGAGGTCTCCGTTTCCAAGGATTCAGAGGCGCGCGGGGATGTCACGGCGCTCGACCGGGCGTCCAAGATAGAGGAACAGACGCTGGAAGCGGCGGAGGGGGAACGCCTGCGGCGGGAACGGGCCGTCAAAGAGGCGAAGATGTTCGAGGCCAAGCCCATTCATTTTCACTTCGACCGCCATGACCTCACTCCCGAAGCCAGGGCCGTCCTGGACGAGCTTGGCGCCTGGCTGCGGGAAAACAAGGATTTCGAGCTTCTCATAGAGGGACACTGCGACAACCGTGGAAGCCCTGAATACAACCTGGCCCTCGGAGAACGCCGCGCGGAATCGGCGAAGGAATACCTTGTCAATCTGGGTGTCGAGCCCGGAAGGATCAGGACAATAAGCTACGGTCTCGAACGGCCGGTGGATCCCCGGAACAACGAAGAGGCCTGGGCGAAGAACAGGCGCGACGAATTCAGAATCACTCCCCGGTAGGTAGTAAGGGAACGGGTGATGACTTGGCAGTGACGGGGGCGGCTGTCGGCGCCCCCGTCTTTATTTTCGGAGGCGGCACGTTATAGGCGACGACGGGCGACACCCGGGTTTTTACCATCCGCGCGTCTCGGCGGCGGGGACGAATCGGCGGACGCGCGCCAGGATGTGCCGGATCTCTTCCGGCTCGTAGTCTTGCCCGCCCATGAAGGATGGATCGAGTGTTTTTTCCATTCCCATTTTCTGCAGGAAGTACCGCCCGGCGCCCTCGACGGTTCGGGACGTTTCCTCCAGTGCGTCGGGCGAAAGCAGGGATCTCGCCACTGTGGTACGAAACTCGTAGTCCGGGGCCTCGTTCATGATGATCTCGATGCTCCGGCGTATTGTCGCCGGGTCCACGGCGACTCCCGCGAGGGACTCGTAACGGTCGAGCGGTCCTTTGACATCCATGGCAATGTAGTCCACGAGCCTTTCATCAAGCAGTCGCCGGAGCATGTCGGGGTGCGACCCGTTGGTGTCGATCTTGAGGAGAAATCCCATGTCTTTTACCGCCCTTGCGAAGGAAAGGAGACCCTCGCCCTGTATCGTCGGTTCACCGCCCGTGATGGTGAGGGCGTCGAGTTTGCCCCTCCTGGTTTCGAGAAAATCCAGGACGGCTCCGGGGACGAAATCGTCCTCGACGGTTTCGGGGGCAACGGGGGCGGCGAGTTCCGGGTTGTGACACCAGGGGCAGCGAAAGGTGCACCCCCTGGTGAAGAGGGTGGCGCATAGGGCGCCTGGATAGTCTATCAGGGAAAATCTCTGGAGATACGCTAGGCGCATAACCATCGGTGCGGGACCCATGGTAAACGTCCCCTATCGAGGAATTTCAAAGGGCTTTCTCATGGCGAATTCGGCCTGCTTGCCCTTGTTCCATTGCCGAACCGGCCGCAGGTATCCCACGACCCGGGAGTATACTTCGCAGTCTTCCCCGCAGGTGGGGCATCTCTCCTCTTTGCCCGCCAGGTATCCGTGATTCACGCAGACGCTGAAAGTCGGCGAAAAGGTGAAGTAGGGCAGGCGGTAGTTGGTACATATCTTTCGGACCAGCGATTTTACGGCACGGGGATCCTCCGTCCGTTCTCCGGCGAATATATGGAATACCGTGCCGCCGGTATAGCGGGTTTGAATCTCATCCTGGAGATCCAGGGCCTCGAAGATATCGTCGGTGTAGTTGACAGGCAGTTGCGTGGAATTTGTGTAGAAAACTTCCCGTTCCAGGAGGGCGCCCCGTGATCCCGTGGAGCGACGGGATCCCTTTCCATTCCCGTTGGCGAATATGATGTCGGGATATTTTTCCCTGTCGATCCTGGCCAGGCCGTATGATGTTCCCTCGGCCGGCGTCGCCTCTAGGTTGAAGTTGTCGCCCGTTTCTTCCTGGAAGTCGGACAGGCGGTTTCTCATGAAGTCCAGCACGCGGATGGCGAATTCCCTCCCTCTCGGCTCCGCGATGATTTCACCGATAAAGTTCAGGCAGGCTTCGTTCATGCCCACCAGGCCTATGGTGGAGAAGTGGTTTTTCCAGTATTCCCCGAAGCGCTCCTTGATGCCCGAGAGGTAGTGTTTCGTATAGGGATAGAGGTTTCCCTCGGTAAAGGATTCGAGGACCTTGCGCTTGGTCTCCAGGCTTTCCTTGGCCATTACCATGAGGCGGTCGAGCCTTCCCATGAATTCAGACTCGCTCTTCGACAGGTAGCCGATGCGGGGCATGTTTATGGTTATGACGCCGATCGAGCCGGTCAGGGGGTTGGATCCGAACAGGCCGCCGCCCCTGATTTCCAATTCGCGGTTGTCTATCCGCAGCCGGCAGCACATGCTCCGGGCGTCTTCCGGTTTCATGTCCGAGTTGATAAAGTTGGAGAAATAGGGGACGCCGTACTTGGCGGTCATTTCCCACAGGTACTCGAGATTCTCGTCGTCCCATTCGAAATCTTTCGTTATGTTGTAAGTGGGAATGGGGAAGGTGAACACACGCCCCCTGGCGTCTCCTTCCGCCATCACCTCGAGGAAAGCGCGGTTGAAGAGGTTCATTTCGTTCTGGAATTCGCCGTAAGTTTCTTTTTGTGGTTTTCCGCCGACGATGACGTTCCGGTCCGTGTACACGGCGGGGACACGGACATCGAGCGTAATGTTGGTGAAGGGTGTCTGGAACCCCACGCGGGTGGGTACGTTGATATTGAAGATGAATTCTTGCAGGGCCTGGCGGACCTCGGTGTAATCCAGGCCGTCGTACCTGATGAACGGCGCCAGCAGGGTGTCGAAGTTTGAAAACGCCTGGGCCCCGGCCGCCTCGCCCTGGAGGGTGTAGAAGAAGTTGACCACTTGGCCGAGGGCGCTCCGGAGGTGCTTCGCGGGACGACTCTCCACCTTTCCCGATGCGCCCTTGAATCCTTCCAGGAGAAGGTCGTATAGATCCCATCCGACACAATATACCGAGAGAAGACTGAGGTCGTGGATGTGAAAGTCACCGCTTGTTTGGGCCTGCTTTATTTCGGGTGTATAAATCTTGTTGAGCCAGTAAACCTTGCTCACCTCTGATGAAATATAGTTGTTGAGGCCCTGGAGAGAAAAATCCATATTGCTGTTTTCGTTGATTTTCCAGTCGATCTTTTTCAGGTACCGGTCCACCAGGTCAACCTCCATGGTATTGGCGATTTCCCGGAGCCTGGCGTGCTGGTCGCGGTAAATGATATAGGCCTTCGCCGTCCGCCGGTAGGAGGTGGAAAGAAGGACCTCTTCCACGATGTCCTGTATGGCTTCCACGTCCATGGCGTTTCCATCGAAGAGCTTTTCGGCAAGGTTAAGTACCCGTATGGTGAGCTGTCGCGCCGTCCTGTAGTCGAATTCCCCGGTGGCCGCGCCAGCCTTGGCGATGGCGGCGGTGATCTTCTCCGCGTCGAAAGGTACCTCGCGCCCGTCACGCTTCCTGACAGTTGTACGCATGAAATGTGCCCCCACCTTGAATGAATGTTATCATACTATATATTGTGTAGAATGATAAAACCGACACTATATATAGTCAAGTAAAAAGTGTGTGAGCGGGACGGGGCGATGTTCCTTGCTTGACACCCCCTGTTAATCCGTGTAGGATTCCGCATTCGAAAATTAGAATAAACGAGCGTATATTTATGACAAAAAAGAGAGATATAAAGAAGATCCTGGTCGCGAATCGAGGGGAAATCGCCCTCCGGATCATTCGCACCGTGAAGGAACTCGGCCTCGCAGCCGTGGCTGTATACGAAAAACCGGATTCCAACGCCCTTTTTATACGTTTTGCCGATCAAGCCGTCCTTATCGGGGAAGGTCCACGGAAAGACTACCTCGACATAGAACGTATTCTTTGGGCGGCACGGGTGTGCGGTGCCGACGCGATCCATCCGGGCTACGGCTTTCTTTCGGAGAACCCTGATTTTCCCGAGGCGTGCGAAAAGGCGGGCCTTGTTTTCATAGGGCCGCCGTCGGATGTCATGAGAACCCTCGGCGACAAGGTGGTGGCGCGGCGGATCATGGAAGAGGCCGGACTCCCTTCCATTCCCGGAATGGACGATATCCCGCCCGGGGAAGAGGGACTAAAAGATGCCATGGCCTTTGCCTCGTCCCAAGGGTATCCTCTCATGTTAAAGGCCTCTTCCGGCGGCGGAGGGCGTGGGATTAGGAAAATTTCGAACGACAAGGAACTGGCGGCCCAGATACCGAGCGCCCGTGCGGAGGCGAAAAGCGCTTTTAACGATGATCGGTTGTATCTTGAAAAATGCATCACTTCGCCGCGTCACGTGGAAGTCCAGGTCCTGGCCGATCACCACGGAACGGTCATGCACCTGGGCAGCCGGGACTGTTCGATTCAGAGGCGCCACCAAAAGCTGTTGGAGATAGCACCCGCCGATCTTCCGCCGGATGTCCACGAGCAAATCTGTCAGGCGGCGGTGGTTGGCGCTCAAAAGGCGGGTTACCGCAACGCCGGTACCGTTGAATTCCTGGTGGACTCGCGTACGAATGAATTCTGGTTCATGGAAATGAACACCCGCCTCCAGGTGGAACACACGGTGACGGAAGTGCTGACCGGCGTGGATATCGTGAGGGAACAGATCAATATAGCCGGAGGGGCGCCGCTGGATCTTTCCAACGTTCCCTATGACAATCTGGGCAAGGCGATACAGGTTCGAATAAACGCGGAGGATCCGAAAAACAATTTCATGCCCGAGGGCGGCAAAGTGGTGGAAGTTTACCAGTCTCCCGGCGGTCCGGGCATACGCCTCGACGGTATGGGGTACCAGGGGTACAGGGTGCCCACGGAATACGACTCCCTCCTCGTTAAAATGACCGTTCGTGGTTACAACTGGGAACAAGCCGTACAGAGACTGCGGCGCGCCTTGAATGATTTTCTCGTTGTGGGGCCTAAAACGACCATCCCCTTTTACCTGTCAATCTGCGAAGAACCGGATTTCAAGAGGGGGGTGTTCGATACCTCTTACTTGGAAACGCACCCGGAGATATTCGACTACCCGGAAAGGGAACGGGAAATAGCGAAGCTGTCCCGGTTGATAGCCGAGATTCACGCAAAAAAGATCAATCCCTACGCCTATTGATGGGGAATGGGGAACGGACTTATATAGGGACACCTATGAATTCAGATGATTTCAAAATAGAAGACAGAATAACCCCCTCCGAGCTGAAGGAAAAGGGTGCGGCCCACGTCCTCGACAAGGTGCGGAAGGCGGATGGATATTACGTTACCAATACGGAAAGGGATCTCTCCCAGTCTGACTTCAAAAACCGTATCATGCCCCACACGCAGTTACTGGTGTCTTGGGAGCGGAACGATTCCGGTTTTTTCTCGCTGGAGATAACCGGTGGAGCTTCGATTCACGTGGACATGCTCCGTAAACAGATAAATCCCTTGGAAAAACTGGAAATTCTCAGCAGTGTCATGCCCGACATCATGTTTCAGACCCTATGCCGAGGGATCAATCTTTTCGGCTACAGACCCTATCCGGACAACGTAGTTCGGCTTACCGTGGAGAGTTTCGCCCGCTACGTCCACGTGTGGAGGGTATTCGATTTCCTCAATTACATCCCCAACATGGTCGCGGTTTTCGAAAGCGTGAAGAATTCAGGCAGGATCCTCGAGCCTTCCATATGCTTTTCCACGGGACCGGAGCACACCGATGAATTCTATGTAAGGAAAGTTCGGGAAATAATAGATGTAACCGGCGAAGATATAATACTATGCATCAAGAACCACGGTGGGCTGGGAACTCCCAAGCGCATAGGCGACCTGGTGAAGGCGATTCTCGATGTCTTTCCGGAACTGATCATACACTACCATGGTCACAATACGGACGGTAACGATACGGGACGGATAGTGGCGGCGGTCGCCAACGGCGCCAAGATAGTAGACGCCTCGGATCACGCCATGACCGGTTTTTATGGGCCGCCCCCTTTGCTTACAGTTGTGGACACTCTCGAAGATTACGGCTATAAAGCGGTAGGTCTTGACCGCCGGAGACTGGTGGATACCTCGAACCGGCTTCGTTCGGAACGGAAGCACTACAAGGACTTCGAATCCCAGTTCTTCGGGTTCGATCCCACGGTACAGACGCACAAACTCCCGGGAGGGGCGACGGGTTCCAGTTTCGAACAGGCGGTAAAGGGCGGTTTTATCGACAAGATGCCTGAGATTCTCCAGGATGAACTTCCCAAGGTCCAGAAAGAGCTTGGAAACTGGTGGAGTGTCACCCCCGGCTCACAGATCCTGTGGACAACGGCGGTAAGCAACGTCCTTGAAGGAAAGCGCTACAAAAAGGCGAACGACGACCTGAAAAACCTGATGCTTGGACGATATGGCGAGCTTCCTTTCTATTGGCCCTCCGATGAGATATACGAAGCGGTTTTCGGTCTCGAATGGAAATCGATCGTCGAGAAAGAAAGGGGTTACCAGCATATTCCCGACATAGACATCGATATTGAACGGCGGGTTCTCGAAAAACGTCTGGAGCGACCGGCAACGGACGATGAATTGGTGTTGTATCTGCAGCACCCCAACGACGCCGTGGGTTTTTTCAAGTTCGAAGAGCGGTTCGGCAAGACATGGGTTCTGCCCCCTTATATATGGTTCAAAAAAGGCGGTTACAACCTGGGTGACGTCTTTGAGTTTTCAGATTATTACGGCAAGGACCACGTCGTTGAGATCGGTCCCATGCGGAGAACGAAATCGGGTGACGCGATAACGTACCTGGTTATCGATCACCATCCGGAACCGATTCTGACGGAACTTGATCATGAAGGTGAAAAGATCGAGAGAAAACATGTGCTGACGGCGAAGGAGATAGAGAAACTAGCCCTGGCGGGCGACGTTCGTTCGCCGCTCAAGGGTGTTGTCAACGCCGTGCCGGTAAATGAAGGGGACGACGTGTCGGCCGGAGAGGTCCTGGCGGTACTGGAAGCCATGAAAATGCTAAATAACGTGGAATCAAAAATCAATGGAAAAGTGACTGAAATTTTGGTAGCACCAGGAGACGAGGTCGAAATAGGAGACCCTCTCGTGACGGTGGAACAGAAGTGAAAGTTGTAAACGCCTGGTTTCGAGGGTGACAAGCAACCGACGACGGTCATGAATGAATGATTGTTTGACTCTTTTTCCTCGAATCACCTCAATGTATGTCAGGCGGAACCGGAGGCGGCGGGTTGTCGGCGCAATGGGTCGGTGCCTGCTGTCATATTGCTGATTCAAGACATACAGAAAGGAAGGGAAAATGAAAAGAGGTCAGGTCACCTTTTTGATTATCCCCGGGGGAGAGCACAAAGTACGTGAACTAAAACTATCCGCTTCTTTCATTGTCTTAATTTTTTGCTTGTTTCTGGGCGGTCTGGCCGCCACGGCATTTTTGGCGTCCGAATACCGGGAGCACCGAACGCACTTAGGTATACTTGCCGAACTGGAGGAGAAAAACAGGGTCCAGGAGGAAGATCTCCTGCTTCTCATGGACAAGGTCGCCCGCTTCGAGGAGCGCATCGCCCGGCTGAACGATTTTGAAAGGAAGATACGGATAATTTCCAACCTCGATGTGTCCGAAGAAGATGGGAGTCTGTTCGGCGTGGGAGGGTCGGCATCGGAGGAGGAAAGCACCGAATCGCGGCTCGAGGCCGCCGGACGAAGTCTTATCGACGAGATGCACAGAGACGTTGATATCCTTCTGCAGGAGTCGTCGGCGAGGGAGCGGAGCTTTCGTGAACTGGTCGAGTACCTGAAGACACAGAAATCGGAACTTGCCCGAACGCCCTCTATCTGGCCCGTTATAGGATGGGTCACTTCCGAGTTCGGCAATCGAAAATCACCCTTTACCGGGAAAAGAGAGCATCATAACGGTATCGACATCGCCACCCGGCACGGAAAGGATATCGTCGCTCCGGCCGATGGTGTGGTATCGAAAGTCGAGCAAGACCGGTTCATGGGGAAACTTATCTGGATCGACCATGGTTACGGAGTCAAGACTATCTATGGACACCTCCATGAACAGTCGGTGAAAGCGGGCCAGGACGTCGAGAGGGGGGAGGTGATCGGCCGCGTGGGGAGCACGGGCCGAAGCACGGGACCGCATCTTCACTACGGTGTAATGGTCGACGGCGAATATGTGAATCCGAGGCGATACCTTTTCTAACATATGTTTTATGTAACAAGGGGGATAAGTCACTTCGCGCCCGGTTGATTAATCCCGGTTCGTATCGAGACCGGGTTTTTTTTATGGAGAGTAAATGTTTCAATACGTTCTAAGAAAAATAATAGGAACCAAAAATGATCGAGAGCTGAAGCGCCTTTCGCACTTCGTGGCCGAGATCAACGAATATGAGTCGGCTCTCCGGGCTCTCTCCGATGATGATCTGAAGGCGAAGACGCCTTACTTCAAGGAAATGCTGGACGGGGGAGCGGAACTCGACGACATCCTGCCGGAGGCCTTCGCCGTGGTTCGCGAGGTTTCTCGAAGAACACTGGGCATGCGTCCCTTCGACGTACAGCTCATGGGAGGCATCGTGCTTCACGAGGGAAACATAGCGGAAATGAAGACCGGTGAAGGGAAAACACTGGCCGCCACCATGCCGCTCTATCTCAACGCCCTTACCGGCCGCGGCGCCCACGTGGTCACCGTAAACGATTACCTCGCCCGTCGCGACGCTGAATGGATGGGTCCCATATATAACTTTTTGGGACTTTCAGTGGGAACGATCGTTCACGGCATGGATGACGGCGAACGACGCGCGGCGTACCACTGCGACATTACCTACGGGACCAACAACGAATTTGGTTTCGATTATCTGCGGGACAACATGAAGTTCACCCTCGACGATTACGTGCAACGCGATTTCCATTACGCCATAGTCGATGAGGTGGACAGTATTCTCATCGACGAGGCGAGAACGCCGCTCATCATCTCGGGGCCGAGCGAAGAGTCCACCGACAAGTATGCCCGCATCAACCGGATAATTCCAAGCCTCAGGAAAGACGAGGATTACTCCGTGGACGAAAAGAGCCGTACCGTGGTTCTCACGGAAGAAGGCGTGGCCAAGGTGGAAAAATTGCTAAACGTTCAGAATCTCTACGACCCCCGGAACATAGACATCCTGCATCATGTCAACCAGGCCCTGAAGGCGCACACCCTCTTCAGGCGTGACGTGGACTATCTGGTGCAGGACGGCAAGGTGGTCATCGTTGATGAATTCACGGGGAGGGTGATGCCGGGTCGTCGTTACAGCGACGGGTTGCACCAAGCCCTGGAGGCAAAGGAGAACGTCAAGATCGAGCGCGAGAACCAGACCTACGCCTCGATCACCTTCCAGAATTACTTCAGGATGTACGAGAAACTTGCGGGCATGACCGGCACGGCCGACACGGAAGCGGTGGAATTCAAAAAAATATATGACCTGGATGTCGTTATCATCCCCACGAACAAGCCCATGATCCGCATAGATTATCCCGACGTCATCTATAAAACGGAACGGGAAAAATTTGACGCCATAGTGGAAGAAATAAGGGGGTTGCACGAGATCGGCAGGCCGGTCCTGGTGGGAACCATTTCCATCGAGAAATCGGAACTATTGAGCAAGTACCTGAAAAAATACGGTATCAAGCACAACGTTCTCAACGCGAAAAACCACGCGCGAGAGGCGGAGATAATAGCAGAGGCGGGTCAGCGGGGCGCGGTGACGATATCCACGAACATGGCCGGCCGGGGAACGGACATAAAACTGGGCGAGGGCGTCGCCGATCTGGGCGGGCTGCACATCCTGGGAACGGAACGCCACGAAAGCCGGAGGATCGACAACCAATTGCGCGGACGATCGGGTCGCCAGGGAGACAAGGGATCATCCCGGTTTTACCTTTCGCTCGAGGACGACCTGCTGAGGATATTCGGGGCCGACAGGATCTCATCGCTCATGGACCGCATCGGCGTGAAAGAGGGCGAACCCATCGAGCACAATCTCATATCGAAGGCGATCGAGAACGCCCAGAAGCGCGTGGAAGGTCAAAACTTCGATATACGGAAACACCTGCTCCAATTTGACGACGTCATGAATCGTCAGCGGGAGGTCGTATACAAGCAGCGGCGTGACATCCTGGCGGGGAAGGATCTTTGGAAAACGATCAACGAAATCGTGGAGGAACTGTCTGAAGACATCGTCCTGGAGTTTATGGGGGAAAAACAGCATTTCGACGAGTGGAACCTTAAAGGCCTCGACGACATGGTTTTCAAGCAATTCGCCATTCGTCTCGGATTCGCCGAAAGAGACAGGAGCACGCTGAACCGGGAGGACGTGGCCGACGAAATCATCGAGGCGGTGAAGAATCTCTTCAAAAGGAAGGAAGAAGATTTCGGCAAGGAGATCATGGAGTACATAGCCAGGATGATAATGCTCCAATCCCTTGACAGCCACTGGAAAGATCACCTTCTCGCCATGGATCACCTCAAGGAAGGCATCGGCCTACGGGGATACGCCCAGAAAGACCCCTTCAGAGAATACCAAAGGGAGGGGTACGACATGTTCATGGACATGGTGACCCGGGTCAAGCAAAGTTCCATTGAAAAGCTTTGCCTGGTCCAGGTTCGCCGTGAAGAGCAAGTGAGCGAGATGGAGATGAAACGCGAGCGCGAGTACGTAATGAGCCGGGGTGACCACGACGCCAAGGCCAAGACGGTTCGCCGCGAGAAACAAAAGATAGGCAGAAACGACCCCTGTCCATGCGGCAGCGGAAAAAAATACAAGCGTTGTTGTGGTATGAAGGCCTGAGCCGGTATCTTCGGCTTTCTTCGAAGAGGGAGCGACAGATGATCGACAGTAACATGGAAAAACTTTGCGTACCCGGTTTCCGCGCCGGTGGAGTCGCTTCGGGCATAAAGAACGGCGGAAAAAAGGACCTGGCTCTTATCGCGGCGGACGAACCGGCCGTTGCGGCAGGCATCTTTACTACGAACAGCTTCAAGGCGGCACCGGTTCTTCATGGAATACGACAAATTAAATCCCACAAGGTTCAGGCGGTCATGATCAACAGCGGATGCGCGAACGCTGCCACCGGTGATGAAGGTATGGTCGATGCCGAAAGGATGGCCGCCATAGCGGCCGGGAACCTGGCCATTGACAAAAGGCTGGTCATGATCGCCTCCACGGGGAGTATCGGCAGTCGTCTTCCCATCGGCAGGATCGAAGAGGGGACGCCGGGATTGGTCGAAAGCCTTTCCCCTGACGGTATCGAGGCGGCCGCGGAAGCCATCATGACGACTGACCGATACCCGAAGATCGCGGCGCGCCGCGTTTCAATAGGTGGGAAGGATGTAACCCTCTGCGGCATCGCCAAGGGCGCCGGCATGATCGAACCCCACATGGCGACTATGCTGGCCTTTTTCATGACCGATGCCTCGGTGGAAAGCGATTGCCTGCGCCGGCTCTTCAAAAAGTCCATGGACCAGAGTTTTAACGCCATAACCGTCGACGGATGCATGTCGACCAACGACATGGCCCTGATCCTTGCGGGGGGGAAGGCGGGGAACCGTCCCATTCGTCGGCATACCCCGGAAAGCGCGATCTTCCTCGAAGCCCTCCTTGAAATCTCTATCTCGTTGTCCGCCATGATCGTGCGCGACGGCGAGGGGGCGACAAAACTTATCGACATTATTGTGGAAGGCGCCAGGACCAGGAATGAGGCGAAGCGGATCGCCTATGCCGTGGGGCGCTCCAGCCTGGTAAAGACGGCCTTTTACGGCGGCGATCCAAACTGGGGACGGATCATATCGGCGGCGGGGGCGATCGGTATCCCCATTCCTCCCCACGAAACGGAACTGTACTTTGACGGCGAGCCCTTGTTTCGCGGGGGAAGGGGAGTCGCCGGCAACGAAGAAAAAATAGCCGCCATCATGAAAAAGGACACGATCAGTGTCCTGATAAAGCTCGATATGGGTACGGCGAAGGCCCGGGTGTTCGCCTCGGACCTGACACACGACTATATCGACATAAACGCCCATTACCATACGTGAAGCCGATAGAGGGCGGAGAGAGCCGGGTTTCGAGTCGGCTTTTCATTTTCCGTGCGGTCCGCCGGTCCACAGGTCAACGTTTTATCTTGATTATTCCGGATCTCTGTGGTAGTTCCCTCCAACTTACGGAATAGCGAAAAACGCACATCTTCCGAAGCGCCCGGCGTTGCCCCGAACCGCGGAAAGTGACAGGGTTCCCGGCGCCGAAGACGAAGGTGGAGGACGAAAAACGAAAGGAGAATCACAGTGCCACAAGTATCAATGAAAATGCTTCTTGAGTCGGGCGTCCACTTCGGACACCAGACCAACCGATGGAACCCGAAGATGAAACCCTATATCTTCGGGGCGCGAAACGGCATCTATATCGTAGATCTTCAACAGACCGTTCAGCTTTTTGAAGAGGCCTACAATTTCATCGTGGAAACAGTCGCCGAAGGCAAAGATGTCCTTTTTGTCGGCACAAAACGGCAGGCCCAGGAATCGATCAAAACGGAAGCCGAGCGCTGCGGTATGCCTTACGTCAATCAGCGCTGGCTCGGCGGTATGCTCACGAACTTTGTGACGATAAAGAAGAGTATCGACCGGCTGAAAAAGATCGACGAGATGTTCGAAGACGAAACCATCAATTCCTTTCCCAAAAAAGAGATCATGAAGCTCCAAAAGGAGCGCGAGAAACTTCAGAAGCTGCTGGGCGGCATCCGCGAAATGGAGAGGCTCCCGGGAGCGGTGTTTATTATTGATCCCAAGAGGGAACTGATCGCCGTAAAAGAGGCCCGACGGCTGGAAATTCCCGTGGTGGCCATTGCCGACACCAACTGCGATCCCGATGACATCGATTACATAATCCCCGGTAACGATGACGCCATAAGGGCCATCAAGCTTTTCGCGTCGAAGATAGCCGACGCCGTGGAAGAGGGCAAACGGCGGTTCGAAGAAAGAATCCAGGCGGAAAGTGACAAGGAAGATGTCGAGGAAGAGGTCGATGTCCCCGAAAGCGTCGAGTCGAAGGGATATGAGGAACCGGCGGAAATGGTCGATGACAGGGACGGCGAGGAGGCGGCGGAAGAAGAATCATCCGAGGAGGTAACTGTACATTGAATATCTCAGCAGCGCAGGTAAAGGAGCTAAGAGACAAGACGAACGCCGGAATGATGGACTGCAAGGAGGCCCTCCTGGCATCGGGCGGCGATTTCGAGAAGGCGGTAGAGTATCTTCGTAAAAAGGGGCTTTCGGCGGCGACGAAGCGGTCGTCCCGCGCGGCCAAGGAAGGGACCATCGCGTCCTATGTCCACATGGAAGGTAAAATAGGAGTCCTGGTGGAGGTAAACTGTGAGACGGATTTCGTAGCGAGGACCGACCGGTTCAAGACCGTGGCAAGGGACCTGGCGATGCAGATCGCCGCCGCGAATCCAAAGTATGTGAAAGCCGAGGACATCCCCGAAGAGGAATTGAACAGGGAAAAGTCGATCTACAAGGAACAGGCGCTCGCGGAGGGCAAACCCGAAAAGATTATCGACAAGATCGTGGAAGGCAAGCTGAAGAAATATTACGAGGAAGTCTGTCTCCTGGACCAGAGATTCATCAAGGATACGGACATCACCGTCCGTGACCTTGTGAACAACCTGATCGCAGCCTCCGGCGAGAATGTAATGGTAAGGCGTTTCGCGAGGTTCCAGTTGGGAGAGGACCAGGAGTAGAGGTGAATACAACCTCATAGGGAGAGAGGCATGGATCAGCCCGAATACGGAAGGATACTTCTGAAACTCAGCGGTGAAGCGCTCCTGGGAGATTCTTCCTTTGGAATCGATCCTAAGATGGTCGATTATATCGCCGGAGAGATAGCCTCGGTCCACGACATGCCTGTGGAAATGGGTGTGGTTGTCGGAGGCGGTAATATATACCGCGGAGTCGAAATGTCATCCCGGGGAATTGACCGGGCCGCCGCCGATTACATGGGCATGCTTGCAACGGTGATGAACGGTATCGCCCTCCAGAACGCCTTCGAGAGACGGGGGATCCAGTCAAGACTCCAGTCTTCCATCGAGATGACGAGGGTGGCCGAACCTTACGTAAGAGAGAGGGCGATAAAACACCTGGAGCTGGGGAGAATCGTCATACTGGTTGGAGGAACCGGGAATCCGTATTTTACCACGGATACCGCCGCGGCGTTGCGGGCCCTCGAAATAAAGGCCCATGTCCTTCTGAAGGCGACGAAGGTGGACGGTGTGTACGACAAGGATCCCGCGACAAATGACGATGCAGTCATGTACGACAGGGTGACGTACACGGAGGCCCTTTCAAGGGATCTTCGGATCATGGACGCCACCGCCATTTCGCTTTGCAGGGAGAATGATCTTCCCATAATCGTTTTCAATCTGAACAAAAAGGGCAATATAAGAAACGTGATATGCGGCGAATCCATTGGAACGCGCGTGGGAGGTGAGAAGGTATGACGGAACTCATTCTCGAAGAATTAGAAGAAAATATGAAAAACAACATCGCCTTCTTTGAAAAATCACTCAACCGGGTCCGAACCGGCAGGGCTTCTCTCTCCCTGCTTGACGGAATCAAGGTCGATTATTACGGTGCGCCGACGCCGCTCAATCAGCTTGCGACCCTTTCGATTCCCGACAGCCAGACCATCCTGATCTCGCCCTGGGACAAGACCGCCCTGGGAGCCGTCGAGAAAGGGATCCTGAAATCCGACCTGGGACTCACGCCCTCCAACGATGGAAAGGTGATCCGCATCAATGTACCGCCCCTGACGGAGCAACGTCGCAAGGAGTTGGTCAAGGTCGTCAAGAAGATGGCGGAGGATTGCAGAGTAAGCGTTCGAAACGCCCGCCGGGACGCGAACAATGAACTGAAGAAACTGAAAAACGACGGCGATATTTCGGAAGACGAATTTCATGCCAAGCAGGACGAGGTTCAAAAGATAACCGACGAGTACATCGAAAAAATAGACAAGATATTGGCGGCCAAGGAAGCGGAAATAATGGAAATATAGTTATTTATGTGAGGGGAATATTGGACGAAAGGGAACGGGGGTTCCCTTTTTTTGTGGTCTTGCGAAGAGGGGCTGCGAGAGCGGCAAAGATTCATTGAAATTCGAGCCGGGCTGTGGTACAGCCAAAAACCAATTATTTTATGAAGATACGAAACTAATGAAAAACATTGACACTGAACGCCTGCCGCGTCATGTGGCCGTTATAATGGACGGCAACGGCCGGTGGGCCAAGCGCAATGCGCTGAACCGCCTTACGGGTCACAAGAAGGGAGCCGAGGCCGTCCGGGCAACGGTCAGGGCGGCGCGGGAAATAGGCATCCGGTACCTCACCCTTTACGCCTTTTCGGTGGAAAATTGGTCCCGTCCCAAGGAAGAAATCGACGCCCTCATGAGACTTCTCGAGGATTACCTCCGTTCCGAGTTGAAAGAGTTGATGGACAACGGCATTCGGCTCAAAGCGATAGGTGATATCGCGGCTTTGCCGGAAAGGGTTCGGTCCGTTCTGGCCGAAACCGTTGAAAAGACGTCGGGAAACGATGACATGGTACTCACCCTGGCGCTTAGTTACGGCGGTCGGGACGAGATCGTGGAAGTGGCGAGAAGGGTGGCCATTGATTGCGTCTCGGGGAAATTGAATCCAAGGGACATAAACCGGGAATCCATAGCCGAAAGGCTTTACACCGCCGGCATGCCTGATCCCGACCTTCTCATTCGTACCAGCGGGGAGTGCCGTATCAGCAATTTTCTTTTATGGCAGTTGGCCTACACGGAACTGTATTTCGTGGATGTACTTTGGCCTGATTTTTCAAGGGAAACCTTCATAGAGGCGATTCTTGATTACCAAAGGCGTGAACGACGCTTCGGGATGACCAGCGACCAGCTCGCGAGGACGTGAATTTTTATGAACACGCACATTCAACGATGGATGACGGCCGCGGTCGCCGTTCCATTGCTTCTGCTAATAATAGGTTTTGGCTCGGAGACGGTTTTCGCCTTGTTCATAATAGTGGTCGTCCTTGCCGCCATGGTGGAATATAACAGCCTGGTTTTTGAAAAGGGACGCCGAATGGAGCGGGCGGTCACGCTCATCGCCTCCTTTTTCGTGTTGACGGCGGCCTTCACGGGCGGTCCGCCTTTTGTCCTGGCCACGCTTACCTTCGTCATTCCGGGTCTTTTCTCCCTTTCGTTGCTCAGACCCGAAAAAGTGGTGTCTGATCTGAAAACGATCAAGGACATCTTTTTCGGCCTTTTTTTCATTTCGGTCATGATATCGCATTTTATTCTCATCCGTGGGGACGACAGGGGGGTGGCGTGGGTGTTTTTCATAATTGTCATGGCCTTTTCCAGCGACGTGGCCGCCTATTATATCGGGCGGACGCTGGGTCGTCGTAAACTGGTTCCATCTGTGAGCGTCGGCAAGACCGTGGAGGGCGCCGTCGGTGGAATGGCCGGCTGTATCGCGGGATGCACCCTGTATGTTTTCATGTTCCTGCCCGATGTGGGGCCGGGTCACGCCGTTGTCATGGGGTTCCTGGGAAGCGTCTTCGGCATGATCGGAGATCTTTCGGAGTCCATTATCAAGCGGGCATCCAGGGCGAAAGACTCGGGCTCGCTGTTGCCCGGACACGGAGGTGTCCTGGATCGCCTCGATTCGTTCATCTTCATGGCGCCTTTCGTATACTACTACAAGCTGTTTGTGGCGATACCATGAAAACACTGTCCATACTAGGTTCAACGGGATCCATAGGGACGAACGCACTCGATGTAATCGACCGCCATCGATCTCTTTTTGCCGTGGTGGGCCTTGCCGCCCATCGAAACATCGCGCTTTTGAAGGAACAGATAGAGCGTTTTCATCCGACCGTCGTGGCGGTTGCCGACGAAGAAAGGGCGGTGTCGCTGGAGGACATGCTTGGCGGACCGGAGAGGCCCGCCGTGTTGTTTGGATCGGAAGGTTACCGCGAAATCGCGTCACTGGAAAGTGTCGACATGGTACTGTCGGCCATGTCCGGCGCGGCGGGACTCCTCCCCACCATCGCCGCGCTCGAATCGGGGAAGGACGTCGCCTTGGCCAACAAGGAAACGCTTGTCATGGCCGGCGATAAGGTCCTCGCCCTTGCGGAGTCGAAGGGCGCGAGGGTCCTGCCCGTGGACAGCGAGCACAACGCCATCTTCCAGTGTCTCGAGGGGCATTCCAGGGGGAACGTCTCCAAGCTGATTCTCACGGCCTCGGGGGGGCCTTTTCTTTATCGCGACGCCGGAGACCTGGTTTCGGTGACGCCCAAGGATGCCCTGAAGCATCCCAACTGGGAGATGGGAAGCAAGATAACCATTGACTCGGCAACGATGATGAACAAGGGCCTGGAAATTATAGAGGCCATGAGGCTTTTTTCCATCGGAGCGGACAGGATCGAGGTGGTTGTTCACCCGGAGAGCATAGTCCATTCCGTGGTTGCGTACTGCGATGGGTCGCACCTGGCACAGCTCGGCATTCCCGACATGAGGATTCCCATAGCTTACGCGCTGGCCTACCCGGAACGCATCACCCTATCCCTGCAGGAGCTCGATCTTTTTGCCGTTGGGAGGTTGACCTTTCTTCCTCCGGACCTGGACAAGTTTCCCTGTCTCAGGATAGCCCGTAGCGCTGCGGAAAGGGGAGGGACGGCCCCCGCGGTTTTGAACGCGGCCAACGAGATAGCGGTGGAGGCCTTTCTCGGCGGGCGCATAGGGTTTATGGATATAGCGAAGATTGTTGAAGAAACGCTGTGCCTGCATGAGATACGGAAATCGCCGGCCATCGACCAGGTAATAGAGGCAGATGCCTGGGCCCGCGCGAAGGCGGCCGAGTTGGCAAGTTCCCCCTTGGCCGGCGCCGCAAGCCCGAAGTGAAAAAGAAGAGCGGCGGGCTTGTCTGGAAGTGTAAAAGATGGTTAAAATAAAGAAGATACAAAGGGATACATCGTCGGTCATCCAGGGTGTCCGGGGAGGGTGACGGGCGGAATTTCCCGGTCGTGTAAAAAAGAGGAATATTTTGGCATTGGTCTATATCTTATCCGTAATCGTCGTATTGGGAATCTTGATTTTCGTTCATGAATTCGGCCACTTTATCGTGGCCAAGTGGTGCAACGTAGGGGTTCTCAAGTTTTCCTTCGGCTTTGGTCCAAGGATCGTCGGCAAAAAAATCGGGGAAACGGAGTATCTTGTTTCCGCCGTTCCCCTGGGAGGGTACGTGAAGCTCCTGGGCGAATCGGACGACGAGAAGGAGCTTCCCGAAGAAGACCTTGAACGTTCCTTCGCGCACAAGCCCGTGTCACGGAGGTTCGCCATAGTCGCCGCAGGCCCGGTGTTTAACTTTCTTTTCGCCATTATCGCCTTCGCCCTTGTTTTCATGCTCGGCGTTCCCACGCCGACCACCCGGGTGGGGGACGTCCAGGATGAAACACCGGCGGCAAGCGCCGGCATTCAAAAAGGCGACAAAATACGACAAATTGACGGCAAACCGGTAAAGTACTGGGAAGAGATGGCCTCGATCATCCGTTCGAGTGAGGGAAGGCCCCTGAACGTTTTAGTGGAACGGGAGGGAGAGATCCTCAACGTTCTGGTGGTGCCCCGAGAAGTCGAAGTGACCGATATATTCGGTGAAATAAAAAAATCTTACGCCATCGGCGTGGTCATGTCGGATGATATCGTCATCAAGCGTGAAAATCCCTTCCGTGCATTGATATCGGGAGTAGACCAGACATGGTGGCTTACGAAACTGGTCTTCCAGAGTATCGCTAAGATCTTTCAGCGGGTCGTCTCACCCAAGGAACTCGCCGGTCCGGTATTTATAGCCAAAATGTCGGGAGACGCGGCGCAACAGGGACTGGCGCCTTTCATCTATTTCATCGCCTTTATAAGCGTCAACCTGGCCATACTCAACCTGTTGCCCATACCCATCCTCGACGGCGGGCATCTCATGTTTTTCCTGGTGGAAGCGGTGACGGGGCGAGAAGTGAATCGGAAGGTCCGGGAGGCGGCGCAGACCGCGGGTTTCTTTCTCCTCATGCTTTTAATACTTTGGGTCACCTTCAACGACATTCTTCGCATTCGGGGAGACTGATCGATGGTAGTGACTCTTGCCATGGACACCTCGTCACGATCGATGAGCGTCGCACTTTTGAGGGACGAAGAGTTGCTCGCCGAGTTCTATCTCGATGCAGGCAGACGTCACGAGGAAAGCTTGGTGCCGGCGGTGGAGCACGTTCTCGACCGCGCGGGACGGGCCATGGATAATGTCGATCTTTTCGCCTGTTCCGTCGGTCCCGGTTCTTTTACGGGGTTGCGGGTGGGACTGGCCACGGCAAAGGGGTTCGCCGGGGCGCTCAGGAAGCCTTTGGTGGGCGTCTCGTCCCTGGAGGCCCTCGCACTGAACGTGATGTATTCGGAAAGAGCCGTCTGCCCGATGCTGGATGCGCGGCGCGGCGAAGTATACGCCGCCGTTTACAACGGCCTGGGGCCGGACGGTCTGCCGCGGGAAATAGTCCGCGAACAGGTGTCTGAACCGGCCTCGTTTCTGGAACAGATCGAAGGACACCTGTTGTTTGTGGGCGACGGTTCCGAGGTGTACAAGGAAGTCATTCGTGACATACTGGGGGAAAGGGCTCATTTCGCCGGATCGGCGGCTGACCGTATTCGAGCGTCGGTTATAGGACGGATAGGATTGAAAAAAAGAGACGCTGATGATACAGGCGATATTTACGCATTGACGCCGCGCTACCTGAGACCCTCTTACGTAGGACTGTAAGGATCGGTTTTCGACGGTTGGTTACCGGTGGATCTGGAGTTTCGGGAAGGAGTACGGGGAAAGAGGGCATGAAAAACAGGACATACCTAATCGTTCCGGAAGCGCTCCGCTTTTTCCTTCCGCCTGCCGTGGCCGCCCTTGCATGCGCCTATCTCGGTTGGCCCGTTTTCGCCCTTGTCTTTGTGTTTGCGGCGCTCTTTGTACTATGGTTCTTTCGAAACCCGGAGCGAAAAATACCTTCTGATCCGAAGGGGGTTGTCTCGCCCGCCGACGGACGGATCCTTAAAATAGAGGAGGTAGATGATCCAGAGGGGACGTCGGGCCGCTTCAAGAAGATAAGCATATTCATGAACGTTTTTAATGTTCACGTGAACCGGGCGCCCTGTGCCGGGACGGTAATGAAAATCAGGTACTTTAAAGGCAAATTCCTCTCGGCGAATCTGGACAAGGCGTCCCTGGAAAACGAAAGGAACGTTCTTCTTGTTTCTACAGAGGAAGGGAAAGATATATTGGTGATTCAGATCGCTGGGTTGATCGCCAGGCGTATCGTCTGCTGGGTCGAGGAGGGCATGAAGCTCGCGAAGGGCGAGCGCTTCGGCATTATATGTTTTGGTTCCCGCGTGGAGGTGCTTGTGCCCGGTGACACGATGGTCGTGGTTTCAAGGGGGGACAAGGTGACGGCGGGAGAAACAACATTGGGATATCTGACATGAAAACAAGCAAGAGAAGAGACCACGATTCTCTGAAAAGGGGCATTTATATTTTGCCGAACCTATTCACAACCGTGGGGATATTTTTTGGATTTTACGCTGTCATATCGGCAATCAACGGCCAGTTTGTCAAATCGGCTGTTTTCATACTAATCGCCGCCGTGTTGGACGGCCTCGACGGAAAAATCGCCAGGGTCACGAGGACCACCAGTCGTTTCGGAGTGGAGTACGATTCCTTGTCGGACCTGGTTTCCTTCGGCGCGGCGCCGGCGTTGTTGGTCTATCTCTGGTCCCTGGCTCCCTATGGCAGGGCCGGCTGGATTATCGCCTTTCTTTACGTTGTCTGCGGGGCCCTTCGGCTTGCCCGGTTTAACGTGCAGGCGGGCGCCCGGACAAGCAAGGTGTTTGTCGGGCTTCCCATACCGGCGGCGGCAATGGTCGTGGCGAGTACCGTCCTGTTTAGAAACTTCCTGGGTGGAACGGGGCCATTCCATCATCCCGTCGTGCCCGTGGCGATGATCTTTCTCTCTTTGCTGATGGTGAGCAACGTCCCTTATTACAGCTTCAAGGACTTGAACTTTTTCGCCAAAAAGCCTTTCATGACGCTGGTACTCATCGTGCTCGTGTTCGTGGTCATCGTGATGCAGCCCCACGTCATGTTCTTTGTAATGGCGATGGCGTACGCCCTTTCCGGGCCTTCCTGGGTGGTGTACCGAATGATACACAAGGAGAAGATCACGGAGGAAAAACACGAATTCTGAGACTAAAAACCCATTCTGGAAAAGATTGATAGACTCGCGAAAAATCGAAGATTGTATTTTTTGTTGCCCCGGCCGAGGCGTGGCGAAGTGTATTCATGTCTAGTCCGGCATGATGTTTTTGGATTTTTTAGAATCGTGTCAAAATTAAACAGTTGATGTCATAAAACGATTATACATAGGCAGAGGTACCCATGAAAAAATTCAATGTGGCGGTTGTCGGCGCTACGGGCGCCGTGGGAAACGAAATGATTAAAATTCTGGAAGAACGGGATTTCCCGGTCGACAGGATATTGCTCCTGGCCTCGGAACGATCCCGGGGAAAAGAGCTGATCTTCAGGGGCGTCCCCCACCCGGTAGAGACGCTGACCGAGGGGTCTTTTGATGGAATCGACATCGGTCTCTTTTCGCCGGGTGGATCCATAAGCAAGCGTTTCGCCCCGGCGGCGGCCGGGACGGGTTGCGTCGTCATAGACAACACGAGCGCCTTCCGCATGGAGCCGGATGTTCCCCTGGTCGTCCCGGAGGTCAACCCCGAAGATATAGCTCAATATACCAACAGGAATATAATCGCCAATCCCAATTGTTCGACAATTCAGATGCTCGTGGCGCTGAAGCCCATATACGATGCCGTGGGCATCGAGCGGATAGTGGTTTCCACTTACCAGGCCGTCTCGGGGACGGGTAAGGAAGCCGTCGTGGAGCTGGAAGATCAGTCACGGGCGATCCTTGAGGGGAAAGAGGTGAAACCGGCGGTCTATCCCCACGTAATCGCCTTCAACTGTCTTCCGCACATCGACGATTTTCTCGACAGCGGATATACCAAGGAAGAGATGAAGATGGTCAACGAAACCAGGAAAATGCTGCATGATCCTTCGATCGGCGTGACGGCGACAGCCGTCAGGGTTCCCGTTTTCTACGGTCATTCTGAATCGATAAATATAGAAACGAAGAAAAAAATCACCGCCGGAGAAGTGCGGAAGTTGCTCGAAAACGCTCCGGGGATCAAGGTTGTCGACGAACCCGCGAAATTCGAATATCCCCTCGCCATAGAGGCTGTGGGCAAAAACGAGACCTTCGTGGGACGCATCAGGGAAGATGAATCCATCGATCGGGGGATCAACCTTTGGGTTGTATCCGACAATACAAGAAAGGGGGCGGCACTGAACGCCGTACAGATTGCCGAGATTCTCGTTGAGCGCTATCTGTCATGATATTCGATGAAAGTGATAAGGGGAAAGGCCGGCGGCCGGACGTTGAAAGCTCCCAAAACAGGCCGGCTCAGGATAACATCCGACCTGGTCAAGGAGGCTCTCTTCAATATTCTTGGGCCCATGGAAGGTTTGGCCTTTCTCGACATGTTCGCCGGGTCCGGTAACGTGGGTATCGAAGCCCTCAGCCGTGGAGCGCGGCCGGTCGTTTTTGTGGAAAGAGATTCGAGGCACCTGGCGACGGCGAGACAAAATCTCGATACATGCGGTTTCGGCGGCGGCTTTGAAATAATCGCCGCGTCGTATGAACGGTCCCTGAAAGGCCTTGGCGAGCGTGGGGATCGTTTCGATGTGATATTCGCCGATCCACCGTACGACAAGGGGCTTGTGGAATCTTTTCTGGACAATTTGGCAGGCAGTCCCATACTTTCGCGGGACTGTGTCGTTGTGGTGGAACACTCCTCGCGGGAGGCGTGTCTGGGGAACGAAGGTTTAGAGGTTTACGACGAGCGGACTTATGGAGACACGGTTCTTTCGTTTCTGAAACCCACATATCGATAATCATGACAAGGAGGGCGCAATGGGAAAAACAGCCGTATATCCGGGTTCATTCGATCCCATCACCAACGGCCATATCGACATAATAAACAGGGGTCTAAGGATATTCGACAAGATTATTATCGCCATCGGGAACAATCCTGCAAAGGCGGCGCTTTTCACCGTGGAAGAAAGGAAAGAGATGATTCGGGGTCTTATCGGCGACAGCGATAGGTTGCAGGTGGCGGAATATTCCGGTCTTCTGGTGGATTTCGTCGCCGAGGTGAAGGCCCACGCTATCCTCAGGGGACTGCGGGCCATGTCGGATTTCGAATACGAGTTCCAGCTCGCCCTTATGAACCGGAGACTGGACAGAAAAATAGAAACGGTCTTTCTCATGACGGGATCGAAGTGGTTTTACTGCAACTCCCGGATCATCAAGGAGGCGGCAAGCTTCGGTGGTTCGGTGCGCGGAATGGTGCCCGACGATGTGCTCCAGCGACTCAAAGAAAAATTTCCACTCCTAAGAGACAATAACAACAGAAAGAGACAGCAGGGCTGAAATTCGCAGCAACAACAAGCGCCCGGCGACCCCGGAACGGTTGAAGCCGGCTTAGTGGGAGCTTCCACGTAGACGATGACAGGAGGAAGAGGAATTTAATGAAACTGGCCGAAAGAGCGAACAGGATCAAGCCGTCACCTACGCTGGCCATATCGGCGAAGGCCGCCGCCATGCGAGCCGAGGGTAGAGATGTCATTAGTTTCGGCGCCGGGGAGCCGGATTTCGATACGCCCGAGCACATCAAGAGGGCGGCGGTGAAGGCTCTCGAGGAAGGGTTCACCAAGTACACACCCGCTTCCGGCACGGACGAGTTGAAGGAAGCGATCGTGGAGAAGCTCGAGATAGATAACGGTCTCTCGTACGAGAAGGCGAATATCTGCGTGTCCTGCGGCGCCAAGCACGCCATCTACAACATCGCCCAGGTGCTGTTCGAGGAAGGCGACGAGGTGATCGTGCCCGCGCCGTACTGGGTTTCCTATCCCGATATAATCGTACTTGCCGACGCGACCCCCGTCATTCTTCCAACCAAGGAAAAAAACGAGTTCAAAATGACGCCCGCCGAACTGGAAACGGCCGTGACTTCTTCGACGAAGGCGGTGATAATAAACAGTCCTTCAAATCCCACCGGTTCGGCCTATAACATGGAAGAGCTGCGGGAGCTGGGAGAGGTGATAAAAAGACACGACCTCATAGTCATCACCGACGATATTTATGAAAAGATAATCTACGATGGGCTGATCTTCGCGACCATGGCCCAGGTGGATGACGAGCTCAAGGAAAGGACGATCGTCGTGAACGGCGTATCAAAGTCGCACTCGATGACGGGGTGGCGCATCGGGTACGCCGCCGGCCCGAAAGAAATCATTGCCGCGGCCTCGAAGCTGCAGAGCCAGAACACGTCGAATCCAAACTCCATAGCCCAGAAGGCCGCGGTGGCGGCACTTAGGGGTGACCAGGGTCCTACGGAGCGCATGGTTTCCGAGTTTGAGAAGAGGCGCCATTTCATTGTCGAGAGACTGAACCGATTGCCGGGGGTGAGTTGCATGAAACCCCGAGGGGCCTTCTACGTCTTTCCCAATGTATCGGGGACTTACGGCAAGTCCGCGGGCGGCCACGGGGTGGAGAACTCGGCGTCTCTTACGGCCTACCTGCTGGACGTGGCCGAAATCGCGGTCGTTCCCGGGGTGGAGTTCGGCAGCGACGACAACATCCGCCTTTCCTACGCCACTTCCATGAATAATATCGAAAGGGGCCTGGAGAGAATGGAAAAGGCGCTCGGGGCGTTGCGTTGAGATAGCCGCAGGCGCGATGTTCACTAGACGACATCGTAACGAGTCAAGGATCACCATTTGCGCCGTCCTTGCGAAGGCAGGCTATAGCTGCCCGAGAGGGCTGGTCTAGAGGTTCCGGATGCCTCGCCGGGTGCGCTCGGGTGATCTCCCGCCTATTCTTTCCCGCCTTTCTTCCTGAAGATCAGCCTGATCGGCACTTGGTCGAACCCAAGGTCCTCACGTATACGGTTAGTCAAGAACCGTTCGTAGGAGAAATGTATGGCCTTGGGTTCCCGTGCGAATATAACGAAGGTGGGAGGTTTTACACCCGCCTGGGTGGCATAGGCGATGGTGTTGGCCTTGCCGCGGTAGCGGGGCGGCGGGACCTGCTTCATGAACGTTTCGAGCGACTTGTTGAGGACCGATGTGGTTACCCGCCGGGTATACCGGTCATATACATTTTCTATAATTTCGAAGATCTTCGATACGCGTTGTCCCGTGAGGGCCGAAACCGTTATGATGGGCGCGAAGCCCAGGTACTTGAGGTTTTCCCGAACGTGGCTCACATACCTTCCAAAGGTTGAATTGTCTTTTTCCAGCAGGTCCCACTTGTTGATTACGATAACGACGGCCGCTCCCCGCTCGTAGGCCAGACCGGCTATCTTCGCATCCTGTTCCGTTACCCCTTGTTCGGCATCCACGATGAGTAGCGCGACGTCGCATCTTTCAAGCGTTTTTAAAACACCCACCACGGAATAGTTTTCCACCCTGCGGCTGACCCGGTTTTTTTTCCTGATGCCCGCCGTGTCGATAAGGGTGTACTTCCTGCCTCCAACTTCGAAGGGAGTGTCGATGGGATCTCTCGTTGTACCCGGGGTGGTGTCGACAATGGTTCTCTCGTAACCGAGGAGGGCGTTTACCAGCGACGATTTTCCCACGTTCGGTCGTCCGATGACGGCGACGCGGATACGCTCTCCTTCTTCCTCTTCCTCTTCGGTCTCGGGCAGGGCTTTCACCACGTCATCCATCAAATCACCCACTCCCAGCCCGTGCTGGGCGGATATGGTGTAGATCATGTCCACTCCCAACCGGTAAAAATCAAGGGCCTTCGGTTCCTGCTTCAGGTTGTCGATCTTGTTGACGACATAAAAGACCGGCTTTTCAGCACGTCTCAGGAGACTCGCGATTTCTTCGTCGGCGGGTGTAACGCCCGATCCTCCATCCATGATGAAGATCACGGCATCCGCCTCTTCGATTGCCATTGTGGCCTGCAGCCGCATCTGCTCCAGCAACTGTTCCTTCGACAGGGGTTCGAAGCCGCCCGTGTCGACCACCCTGAAATACCTGCCGTTCCAGTCCGATTCTCCATAGTTTCGATCCCTCGTGGCACCGGGTTCATCAATGACTATGGCCTTCTTGGTGTCGGATAGGCGATTAAACAGGGTCGACTTGCCCACGTTCGGTCGTCCCACTATGGCTATGAGAGGTTTCACTTCAGCGGTATCCCAACTCTCGCAACATAAAATCGTCTTCGTGCCAGTCCTTTTTGACCTTCACGAACAGTTCAAGGTAGACGCGGGTTCCGAAGAATTCTTCCATGGCCAGCCGGGCGCTCGTGCCGATCTGTTTCAGCATGGCTCCGTTTTTCCCGATGACGATCCCCTTCTGGGACTTTTTCGCCACCAGGATAGTCGCCTGGATTCGGATGAGGTTCCGCTCCTCGTCCTCCTTGAAGGAGTCGATGACCACCGCCGTGTTGTAAGGCAACTCATGGTGCGTGCGAAGAGTGATCATCTCCCTTATCATCTCGGCGGCTATGAACCGCTCGGTCACGTCTGTCATCATGTCTTCCGGGAAAAAGGGAGGCCCCTCCGGCAGTATCTTCCAGATTTCGTCGAGGAGCTTGTCGATGTTGAATCCCGTGAGCGCCGAAATTGGGATCACCGTCTCGAAAGGCGTGAGATCCTTCGCGCTTTCGATTATTTCAGGCAGGTCGCCTTTTTTTATGCGGTCGACCTTGTTGATGACCAGGATCACCGGGACGGGTTGCTTGGACAGGGATTCCGCCGTGAGACGGTCATCGTCGGATATTTCCCTTCCCGCTTCTATCATGAACAGGATCGCGTCCACGTCGGACAATGCTTTCAGCGCAGTGGAAACCAGGGACCTTCCGAGGGCGTTTTTCGCCCTGTGAATTCCCGGCGTATCGACAAAGACGCACTGTCCTTCCGGCGCGTTCAATATCCCCGTGATCCTGTTCCTGGTGGTCTGGGCCTTGGGCGTGGTGATGGCTATTCGCTCTCCGATTATGGCGTTGAGCAACGTCGATTTCCCCACGTTGGGCTTTCCCGCGATGCCCACGTAACCCGATTTCGGCACCTCTTTTTTTACCTCCGCAACGATCGTTCCGTACTCACGCCCTCCGAGACAAGCCGGAGGGAATCCACCGCTACTGCCGGGTCTTCACCCATGCTTATTGTAACATGGGGAAAAAGGTTTTCCAGGTACCTGACATTTCCCTTGCGCTGCCCTCGAAGGCGTGAAAGGTCGCCCGGAGAGGCAAGGAGACAAACTTCGGCCGTTCCGAAGGGCGTGGTTTTCAGTAGTTCCACCGCCATGCGGCGGAAAAGCCGCTCCTCCACGAGGGAACGGAAGGAGGGGTGTAGAGGGCCGGCAAGAACATTGTCCTTTTCCTTCATCGTCTCCGACAGGTGAAGGCCGAGTCTTATCACGTTGATCCCCGCTTTTTTCAGGCGCACGAGGGCACCCGCGCACAGCTCGACGGCGTGATCCAGGGAAAGCGGTTCATAATGTCCTTCCCTGTACAACCGCTCCAGCTCCGTGCCGCGGAGAACCAGTGTAGGATGTATCCTGACCGTGTGGGGTGCGAGCCCGATCACCTCGTCGATGCCGGCCAGAAAGGATTCGTCCGTCTCACCTGGAAGTCCCGCCATGAGATGCACTCCCGCCTCGAAACCTTCTTCCTTCAGTAAACTCAAAGCCCGACGCACCGAGAGGGCGTCGTGACCTCTTCGAGCCAGCGCAAGGACGTCGTCGTTCATGGATTGGGCGCCTATCTCTACGGTGCGCACGCCCCGGTGGTAAAGTCGGCGTATCTCGTGTCCCTCTATGTGATCGGGCCGCGTGGAAACGCGAAGGGAGTTTACCGCTCCCGATTCCAGGTAAGGGCGGGCGAAACTGAGAAGCTCCTCCCCGTCCTTTTCAGCGAGGCCCGTGAAATTGCCGCCGTAAAAAGCGATCTGCACGCACTCGAAACGGTTTCCCGCGCTTTGCAGGTAGCTGTCCACCGTTTTTCTGAAGGTCGATTCGGTGATGCGTCCATCGTAATTTCCGGCAAGGATCGATTCATTGCAGTAAATGCAACGGTTAGGACAACCACGGTTCATTATGAAAAGGGGAATGATCAGGGTCTTCGGTTTCATGGTTCTCTTTCCGCCGTTATTGCTTCGAGCGTGGCAAGCGCCGCCCCGGCGGCCTGTTGTTCCGCTTCCTTTTTGCTTTTTCCCGATCCCTGGGCGATAAGGACGTTGCTTATCTGTACTTCGACTTGGAAGGTGCGATCGTGATCGGGTCCACTGACGTTCGTCACTCGGTAGGACGGAAGCTCGCGGAACAGTTCGTGGCTTCGTTCCTGCAGGCGCGACTTGCGATCATGATCGAGGACCGTCTCTTCTATGGATTCGAGGAGTGGTGAAAACAACCTTTTGACAAGTTGCCGGGCCTTGTCGTACCCTCCGTCGATAAAAACCGCTCCGATCACTGCCTCCAATGTGTTCGAAAGGATAGATTCCTTGTCCCTGCCCCCGTGAAGATCTTCACCCTTTCCCAAGAGAATGAACCCGCCCAGGGAGCAGCCGCGCGCCACTTCGGCAAGCGAATGTTCGGTAACAAGGAAAGATCGTAATTTGGAGAGCTTTCCCTCGTCGTGGCCGGTGAACCGCCAGTACAACATTTCACTCGCCGCCAGTTGAATCACGGCGTCGCCGAGAAACTCCATGCGTTCGTTGTCGGGCAGGTTCCTCTCTTTGTTTTCGTTTACGAAGGAGCTGTGACAGAGTGCCACGTGGAGCAGTGAGTCGTCTTTGAAACGATACCCGAGCGCTTCTTCCAACCTGTGCAGGTCCTCCGCCCCTGCGTCATCCATGTTGAATCCTTCCAACAAGCCTCCCCTTATCGTCCGTCGATTCCACGACCACCGGTACGATGCGGTTAGTCATTGACATATCTCCATTTATCACAGAAACGGGAATATAGGTATCGGAAAAGCCCTGGATTGACCCTGAAAGGCCGTTCCTCCTCGCTTCCAGCAACACGGGAAGAGATTTTCCTATGAATTGACCACGGTAACGGCGGGACATGGCGGCGCCCATCTCCCTGAGTATCCGAGCGCGGCGGTGCTTGATCTCTTCCGGTACCTGGCGGGGGAGGTCGGCGGCCGGCGTTCCCGGCCGGCGGGAATAAGGAAAGACATGAAAATAGGCCAAGGGAAGTGAATTTACAAAATCGACGGTATTTTTAAATTCGCGCTCCCCTTCGCCGGGATAGCCCGCGATGATATCGATCCCCACAGCCGCGCGGGGGATGTGATTGATGATCTCCCTGACCAGGTTTCTGAAATCCGCGGCGGTATAATTCCGGCCCATCGCCGCCAGCACACTGTCGTCACCGCTTTGGAGCGCCAAGTGAAAGTGGGGACACAGGCGCTTGGACGAACGGAACAACTCGACGAGGTCGTCGTCCACGTCCATCGGTTCCAGGGAGCTTACCCGAATCCTGTCGAGCGGCGTTTCATCCTCTATGCGGCGAATCACCGACGCCAGATTGCGCCGTGGGTCGAGATCGAGTCCGTAATGACCCAGGTGGATGCCGGTGAGCACTACTTCCCGGTAACCGGAACGCGCAAAGGTTTTTACCGCTCCGATCACCTCGTCGTCGGGCCGACTTCGGCTCCTGCCCCTGGCATAGGGGATGATGCAGAAATGGCAAAAGCTGTTACAACCATCCTGGATTTTCAGGAAGGCCCGCGTCCGGCCCGGAAACGCGGTGATCGGGAGGGCGGAGAAGGGGAGAGACTTGTCCATGTTCGTGACCAATATCCCGCCGTCATGATGCAGACTTCTGCCTATCAGCTCCGGGATACGTTCTTTCATTTCCGTGCCGACGACGAGCGAGACACCTTCGATTTCGGAGATAGGACCGGGCGCTACCTGGGCGTAACAACCCGTTACGACGATGCCCGCCTCGGGGTTTAGACGCCTGGCCCGCCGGATAAGCTGCCGGGACTGGTAGTCGGTACGGGCCGTTACTGTGCAGGTGTTCACAACGTACAGATCCGCAGGTTCCTTGAACGGTACGATCCTGACGCCTTTATGACGCAAGGCCTCGGCTATGCCTGCCGATTCAAACCGGTTAACCTTGCAACCCAGGGTTTCCAGGGCGATCGTTGTCACGTCGACTCCTTTACCTGAAAATCATCGAAAACAGTGCAGATATATCCTTAAAACATGCCTTGTCAATACTCATGGTCGGCGGCCCGATATTCTTTGACATGAGTCGCCTGCTCGGCGTATCATGCGCAGGTATCGACCGACCTGTTTCTCGGGGCACTGTTTCACCGGGAAGCCCGGAGTCTTCCGGAAGACCGTGAATTATTCCATGGAGGTGCAAGATGAAAAACATTCGAATCCCACTATTTGTTTCGTCGATCTTAGTCCTTTTCGTCGTTTTCCTGTCACTTCCCGCGTGGGCCGCGGACCCCGTGGAAGGATTTTGGACCAGCATTGACGAAGAGACCAATGAACCGACCGCCTATTGGCAGCTTACCGTAACGGACGGTGAACTGAAAGGGGTTATAGTCAGGCTGCCCGAGGGCAAGAATCCCGAGGCCGTGTGCGATAAGTGCGAAGACGAATACAAGGACATGCCTATTATAGGGACCACCTGGCTTCACCTGAAGAAACAAAAAAGCGATGGTACCTGGGAAGACGGTTTTATAATTGATTCAGGTAAGGGCAAAAAATACAAGGCAAAGGTCTGGGTCGAGGACGGCGACCTGAAAGTCAGGGGATACGTGGGATTTCTTCATCGTACCCAGACATGGAAACGGGTGGATGATCCGCGCTGAAGAAAGATCGTGTCCGATTCAAGATCGAAATGACGCCTTTTGCTTCCTCGATGTATTTTACGCCGGGAGCATAGGGGACGGGGGCGTCTCCGCTGAGGCCGGTTTCGTATCCCGCGAGGATCGGCACGGCGGTATCCGTTAGCCGGCGGAGTGGAGCGGGACGACATCGTTCATCGGTTTTTTGTTTGATTGTCTTAAAGATGCAAGAGTGCACTGAAAGAAACGAGCATTGGTCGAAACCAATACATTCGAAGGGGTTACACAGATCCACCTGAGCCGTGAATTAAACGGAGAACCCTTGTATTGGGTTGCCGTTTACCTCGTGGACGGCCTTTTGATAGACACCGGTTGCGCCTATACCTCGGAAGAACTGGCGCTGTCACTCGAAGGTCGAGATATCCGCGCCGTTGTCAACACCCACTTTCACGAGGACCACTGCGGCGGCAACCGCGAAATTCTCTATCGCCACGACGTTCCGCTATACGCCCACCCCGATTCGATTCCACTCATAGCCGAGAGGCCCTTCCTCTATCCCTACCAGGTAATGGTATGGGGCTATCCGGAACCCACAAAGGCTCAGCCTATTCCCAGTGTCATCGAAACGGAACACTATCGTTTCGAGGTTATGGAAACGCCGGGGCACAGCCTGGGCCATGTCTGCCTGGTGGAGTTGTCTAGAGGCTGGTGTTTTTCGGGGGACATATTCGCCAGAGAAAAAATGAAGTTCATACGGCCGGAAGAGGACATGAAAACAACAGTGGAATCGATGCGAAAGTTGATCGATCTCCCCTGTGAGCGGTTGGTCTTGTTCACGTCGATAGGCCGTATTGTAGAGGATGGGAGAACCGCCCTCGCGTCCTGTATTGAAAACCTTGAACAGCTTGCCCTGCGTGTGAAGGAATTGCACGGGCGGGGGGCGACAGTCGAAGGCATGGTAGAAGAAATTTTCGGTGGCGAGCACGCGTTCTGCGAGTTGACCAACAACCAGTATTCGACGAAAAACCTCGTTCGATCGTTGCTTCGAATGGGGTATATATAATAATAAGGGATGGGGGTCGAATCTTTAAACTTGACATTTGGGAAAAAAGACCGGGGTGAAGGGTAAAAGGTGCGGCTGCGCCGCAGGTGATAGGCTATGGGCTAGGGGCTGGCGGTTCCGTATCTCGCTTCACTGCGCCTCGAAATCTCGCCCTTCGGGCTCAGACAGTTCGAGGCGCGGTCGTTTTGCTTCGATGGGAACCGTTACTGAAAAAAGCTTGATTCGCCTTCCGGAATCAGGGCCGGCGATACGTTTTGTACGGGGCTAGGGGTAAGGGGCTCGGCACGAAAGGTTTTGCTTATTGTAAGGGGTGACACGAATGTGCGAAGGACGCAGATCATTTTGCGATAAACGCGACACTCCTCTCAGGTGCCTTGAGAAATAAGGGTGGGGACGTTTCTCCGCTTGTCTGTGGGCGTCTGTCGGTAAGGGCCTGTCAGTTCCGTTCGCCGATTGCTTCCGCGATATTCCTCACTTCTTCCATGGCCCGCTGCGCGTCGATGGTGGTCAGCTTTCTTTCTCGCACGACGATTTTGCCGTCGATGAGGACGGTTGAAACATCGGCTCCCGATGCCGACCAAAGGAGCAGCTCGCAAGGATCGCCGGCGATTGCCATGCGGGGCTTCTCGCGATCGACAAGGATGATGTCGGCCCGTTTGCCCTCTTCCAGGGAACCGATTTTGTCTTCAAGGCCCAGGACGCGGGCCCCTTCGATTGTGGCCATCCTGAGGGCCGATCGCGCGTCCATGACGTCCCTGTTCCGTGAAGCGTGGCGGTGAATTCCCACCGCCGTCCTCATTTCGCAAAAAAGGTCGAGGTCGTTGTTGCTCGCCGCCCCGTCCGTGCCGAGACCGATTACGATGCCGCGAGATCGCATGGCTGGAAGGGGGGCCACGCCGGCGGCCAGTTTCATGTTGCTTTCGGGGTTGTGGGATACGGCGCAGCGACGTTCGGCCAGGATGTCGAGTTCTTTATCATCCAACCACGTGCAATGAACCAGTATCGTTGCACCGTCTAAAACTCCAAGGCGATCGAGATGACGGAGGGGCGTCGTGCCGTATCGACGGTTGATTTCATCCACTTCCCAGCGTGTTTCCGCTAGGTGCGTCAAAAAGAGCACCCCTCGTCGCCCCGCGACCGCCTTTATTTTCGACATCGTTTTCGGGGAACAGGTATAAGGAGCGTGACAGAAGAGGGCGGGAGTCAGTAATTGCGACGAGCCCTTCCAGCGATCGATGAAATTTTCTGCAATATTTTCGTTTTTCGCTGGATCGGGGATGCCGGGGACCGAGAAGTCGGCGAAACCCGCGCATATTACCGCTCTCATGCCTGCATCCAGGGCGACTGAGGCGACGGCGCCGGGAATGAAGTAGGAATCACAGACCGTCGTTGTTCCCGACAAGATGAGTTCCGCTATTGCCAGCCGTGCCCCGGCGGCGCAGAAAGCGGGGTCGACGAAGCGGGCCTCGGCGGGGAAGATATGACCGCTGAGCCATTCATCAAGGGGAAGGTCGTCGGCCAGCCCCCGGAAGCATACCATGGGCATGTGGCAGTGAGTGTTGACAAGCCCCGGAAGGATGTAGCGCCCGGATCCGTCTATTATTTCGACTGATTCGGGAAGAGGGTCCTTCGACGAACCCCGGCGGATAAAGAGGATTTCGCCGTTTCCTATGCCTATTTCGGCATCTTCAATTATATTCCCTCTTTCCGAAAGGGTTACCGCCGTTCCTCCCCGGATGAGGATATCTATCCTTTTTTCCACGGGGCATCTCACATTCCGAGGCCCGTTTTTATCTTTTCGGCTATGGTTCGGACCCGGCTCATAACTTCCTTTTCGTCTATTGTATGCAGTTTTCCATCTTCCATCACGATTTTGCCGTTGATAATCGAGGTCCTGACGTCATCGCCCTTGACGGCGTAAACGAGATGGGAATACTCGTTGTACAAGGGTGTCAAGTGCGGCTTGTCCATGTCTATAACTATAATGTCGGCCTTTTTCCCGGGCTGGAGAGAACCGGTGGCCTCTTCAAGTCCCAGTACCTTTGCGCCTTCGCAAGTGGCCATGCGGGTGACGGTTAAGGCCGACATGACCGTTGGATCGAGGCGCTCCACCTTCTCCAGTTTCGCCGCCGTGTCCATTTCAAGGAACATGTCAAGGTCGTTATTGCTGGCGGCGCCGTCCGTTCCCAGTCCCACCACGATTCCCCGTTCCATCATCGCCGTGACGGGCGCAACACCGGAAGCGAGCTTCATGTTACTTTCCGGATTGTAAACAACTTTGCAGCCCCTTTCGGCCATGATCCTCATCTCTTCCTCGTCCACCGCCACACAGTGGAAAGCGAAAAAGCGTTCGTCCAGGAGACCGAGATCGCGGAGGAAATAAACAGCCGGCATGCCGAACTTTTCTTCCAGCTCCGCTCTCTCGCCTCGGTTTTCGAGGAGGTGGACCGCCAAAGGGGCGCCGTAATCATCGGCCAGCCGCTTGGCTTTCTCAAGAAGGGCCGGCGAGCAGGTATATAACGCGTGGGGTTCGACGGCGATGTTTACCAGTGGGTGACCGGCCCACTTCTCCAGGAGCAAGCGGCTGTAGTTCAATCCTTCTTCGGGTGTCTTTGCGTTCGGAGATGGAAAATCGAACAAGGCCTCACCCAGGAGACAGCGCATCCCGGCATCCGAGGCGGCCCGTGCCGTTTCGCCTTCGAACAAGTACATGTCGCAGAAGGTCGTCGTACCCGACCTGATCATCTCGGCGCAGGCGAGAAGACTTCCCCAATAAACGAACTCGGGATTTACGTTTTGCGCCTCCGCCGGGAAGATGTAATTATTGAGCCAATCCATGAGGGTCTTGTCGTCGGAAATTCCTCGAAAACAAGTCATGGCGGCGTGGGTGTGTGCGTTTATCAGCCCCGGCATGACGATGCATCGCGCGGCGTCGATGGTTTTCTTCGCCTTCCATTCCCGGCCGACGGCACTCATGTCCCCTAGGGCAACGATAACATCGTCCTTCACGACCACGGCGCCCCCGCGCATGATCCGATCGTCGTCCATCGGAAGTACTGTGCCGCCGGAAATGCATATATCCGCTTCGCGCATAGCGTGAGTTTTTACCTTTCAGTTTACGTAATATGAATGAGCTTTTTATCACAGGCTGTTACGGCTCCTCAAGGACAAAGACCGCCATGGGCGGAACAACCGCCGATGGAATCTTGAAAGCGCATGAGAGACGTGATATAGCCGAGACATCGGCAAAAAGATAAAGTGCCTGGGTGGCGGAAATGGTAGACGCAAGGGACTTAAAATCCCTCGAAGTTTGACTTCGTGCGGGTTCGATTCCCGCCCCAGGTACCAGATTTGACAGGGGTGGGCGCTGAATAGCCGCCGAACGCCTGTTTACGCGTGTCGCATCCAGGGTTTGCCTATTTCCTTGACCGTTGGCCCCCTTTCCCTTATAAAACATCACTTCCAGGCAGACGTGAAAGGCATATATTGAATCGGAGACAGGAGGATAGGGATGAAAATAATATTACTGGGAGCACCGGGCGCGGGGAAAGGCACGGTGGCGAAGTTGCTTTCCGAGTACGATGGTTCCGTCCAGATTTCAACGGGAGATATTCTAAGGGCTGCAGTCAAGGAAGGCAATGAGCTTGGCAAGGAGGCAAAGGCATACATGGATCGCGGCGATCTTGTACCCGATTCGTTGATCATGAAGATAATGGAAGCCCGACTTCAAGAGTCGGATTGTAAAAGAGGTTTCATAATGGACGGCTTCCCCAGGACCATACCCCAGGCGGAAGCGCTGAAGGAGCTCCTGGAAAGACTTTCTATCACCCTCGACATGGTTGTAAATTTGGAAGTTCCGCGGGAGGTTATCCTGGACAGGCTTACGACCCGCCGGACCTGTTCGAATCCTTCCTGCCAGGAAATATACAATATCAAGAGCAAACCTCCCACGCCGGAGGGTACCTGCAAAAAATGCGGGTCGCCCGTAATCCAGCGGGACGACGAAACGGAAGAGGCCATTCTCAACCGCTTGGAGACATATAACGCCATGACGGCACCTCTTATCGGGTTTTACGAGAAGGAAGGGCTGCTGAAGTCCTTCAAATCCCTGGACAGCAAGGCCACAGTTGAAGCGATCAAACAGAGCCTTTCGGCTTAGGGTCGATTCAATCGCATGATCGACTTCAGTAAAGAATTAAACGAGGAACAGTATCGGGTGGTGACGGCGGAGCCGGGGCCGCTGTTGGTCATCGCGGGGGCGGGAAGCGGCAAGACGAGGACGCTTACTTACCGCGTGGCTTGGCTCCTGGAAAAAGGGGTGCCGCCCGATTCCATACTGTTGGCTACATTTACGAACAAGGCCGCCCGTTCCATGTTGTCCAGGGTTGAAGGTCTGGTGGGCGAGCAGGCACGTGAGGTGTGGGGAGGAACCTTTCACAGCCTGGGGAATAGGATCCTGCGACGTCATGCCCGGCGCATGGGCTACGAAAGCAATTATTCGATCCTGGACAGGGACGACGCCCAGCAGCTCGTGGCTTCCTCCATTGTCGAAGCGGGGATAACAACGAAGAGCGACCGCTTTCCCAAGGCCGCCCAATTGCTTGACATTATTTCCCTGGCGGCGAACACATCCATTCCCCTGGAAAAGGTCCTTCTTGAACGGTTCCCGTCCACGGCTCCCTTCGTAACGGATATTCTCAAAGTCGCCTTCCGCTACCGACTGAGAAAACAGGAGCTGAACGTCATGGATTTCGATGATCTCCTGCTCAAGTGGTACGATCTTCTGGCGGAGCACGACGACATCCGCGAGGAATACGCGGAAAAATTCCAACACATTCTCGTTGACGAATACCAGGATACCAATATCATCCAGGCAAAAATACTGGACATCCTGTCGTCCCGCCACGGCAATATCATGGTTGTGGGAGATGATTCCCAGAGCATCTATTCTTTCCGGGGAGCCGACTATCGGAACATCCTCAGCTTTCCGAAAAGATACGCAGGCTCGCGAATATTCAAGCTCGAGACAAACTACCGCAGTACGCCGCCGATATTAAATCTCGCCAATCTTTCCATAATCAACAACCAAAGGCAGTATGAAAAGCAGTTGCGGGCCGTTCGCAGCGGAGGCGTTCGACCCGTTTACGCCCCGTTGGTCGACGCTTCGCATCAGGCGGACTTCGTGGTTCGGCGGATACTGGAACTCGCCGACGAGGGAGTTCCCCTCGACGAGATAGCGGTCCTCTATCGCGCTCACCACCACGCGATGGAATTGCAGATGGAACTGGTCAGGCAAGACATACCCTTTGTCGTCCGGTCGGGAATCCGCTTTTTCGAGCAGGCTCACATCAAGGACATGAACGCCTACCTGCGCCTGGCCGCAAACCCTTGCGACGAGCTCGCCTGGAGGAGGGTGCTCGGTCTTTACGGTGGAATAGGTAAAGCGCGCGCCGGGGCGATATGGGAAAAGCTTGCCGCAGGCACCGATCCGCGGCGTCACATTTTTTCAGAAGAGATCGAGGTGGGGCTTTCGAAGACAGCCTTACCCGGGCTCAGGGTTTTACGATCGAACCTGAAAAGGCTTTTCGAAGCCGCCTCCGGGGATGATCCGGGCAGGACAATTGAAACTATGCTTACGGAAGGTGGGTACGGTACAATCATGAGGGATCGTTATGACAACTTCCAGTCCCGCGAAGAAGACCTGCGCCAGCTTGCCGAATTTTCCCGCCGGTTCGAATCCCTTCATGATTTTCTGACCGACCTGGCTCTAATGACGAACCTTGACGATGACAAGGGTATGTTCCCGGAAGACCGGCGCAATGGTTGGATTCCGGGAGGCAAAGTCGTTCTCAGCACCATCCACCAGGCAAAAGGGCTTGAGTGGTCCGTGGTGTTCATGATCCGTTGTTCCGAGGGATGCCTGCCGCTTTCCAGGGCCCTCCGCGAGCCCGGCGGTGAAGATGAAGAGAGGCGCCTTTTTTACGTGGCCGCCACCAGGGCGAAAGACAGGCTTTATCTCTGTCACGCCGTCAACGAAGGAGGCCGTGGCGGCTGGTCACGGTCATGCGCCCCCTCACGATTCATAAATGAACTGGCCTATTCCTGTCCGTCGCCCGGCGAGCTTCCCTTCGAACAGTGGGACGGATATCCGTATCACCGGGTGCCGGGGAAGGGGTAACCCGTTCAGCCCTTCACCACTTTAAGGGAAAGCTCCATGAGCTGTTCCGGCGTCGCCGGTGAAGGTGCGTCCGTGAGGAGACACGTGCCTTTCTGCGTTTTGGGGAAGGCTATAACGTCCCGTATCGATTCGGCTCGAGCCATGAGCATGATGATACGATCCAGGCCGAAGGCGATACCTCCATGGGGCGGAGCTCCGTACTCCAAGGCGTCCAGGAGGAATCCGAATTTCGACCGGGCTTCGTCATCTCCTATCTTCAGGGTACTGAATACCTTTTTCTGTACGTCGCTTCGGTGGATGCGAATGCTGCCGCCGCCGATTTCCGATCCGTTGAGAACGAGATCATAGGCTCGGGCGCGCACCTTGGCGGGATCTTTGTCGACGAGCGGAATATCCTCGGGCAGGGGAGATGTGAATGGATGGTGTAAGGCCACGAGGCGTCCTTCCGCTTCGCTGTATTCGAACATGGGAAAATCGGTGATCCAGACAAACGAATAGTTTCCCGGCTCGATCAGGCCCAGCCTTTGCGCAAGGCGCATCCTGAGGTTGCCCAGCGCTTCGTTGACCACGCTGGGAGTGTCGGCTGCAAAGAGGATCAAGTCCCCGGGATTGGCTTCGAGTTTCTTGTTGATGGCGGTAACATCCCGGGGATCCAGAAACTTGTATATGGGGGAGGTCCAGTCGCCTTCGTTCACCCGTGCCCAGGCCAGACCCTTGGCGCCGAATTCAGAAACGTATCCGGGTAATTCGTCCAGGTCTTTTCTTGACAGGCGCTTTCCGTTTTCAACTTTCATCGCCTTTACGATACCGCCGGCCGCAGCCGTTTCGGCAAACACCTTGAATCCGCAGCCTGCCGCTATGTCCGTGATATCGCGAAGTTCCAGATCGAAACGGATGTCGGGGTTGTCCCGCCCGTACCGTTCCACGGCATCTTCCCAGGTCAGTCTGGGGAATGGAGTGGTTATATCAATATCGAGGCCTTTCTTGAAAATCTCGGCCATGAGCCCCTCCATGACCCCGAGAACGTCTTCTTCCGTAACAAAGGACATCTCTATGTCGATCTGGGTGAATTCAGGCTGCCGGTCGGCGCGGAGGTCTTCATCCCTGAAGCACTTAACGATCTGGTAGTAGCGGTCGAAGCCGGAGATCATCAGCAGCTGTTTGAAGAGCTGGGGCGACTGGGGCAGGGCGTAGAACATTCCCGGGTTTATCCGACTCGGTACCAGGAAATCCCTGGCACCTTCGGGGGTGCTTTTTGTCAGGAATGGGGTTTCAACTTCCAGAAACCCCGCTCCGGACAGGTAGTTACGTGCCGCCTCGGCGACCTTGCTCCTAAGAACCAGGTTTCTCTGCAACTGTTCGCGCCGGAGATCCAGGTACCGATACTTGAGACGAATGGACTCGGAAATGTCCGCTTCAGTGTCGAGGACGAAGGGAGGGGTTTTTGATTCGTTGAGGATTTCCAGTTCCTCAACCATGAGCTCCACCTCGCCCGTGGGGAGGCTAGGGTTTGTCATTCCTTCGAGGCGGCGTTTCAGTGTTCCGCGGACTGCGAGAACGTATTCACTGCGTATTGAATGGGCCTTGCGGTGTGCCTCCGGGGCGACTTCGGGATTGAACACGATCTGCGTTAATCCTTCTCTGTCGCGGAGATCGACGAAAATGACTCCTCCGTGATCCCGCCGACGGTGGGCCCAGCCCATAAGTACAACCGTTTGTCCCACATTGGACACGCGTAGTTCTCCGCAGTTGTGAGTCCTTCTTTGTTTCGTTATGAAATCGGTCACCTTTCCATACCTCTCGAATTTCCTCGAATTTTAAACACCAATTCCTTTCGCTTCCGCCCGGCTCGTTCCCTGTGTTTACAGGGCGGGTCCCTGTTTCACTGATTGTTGTCGAGATTATTGTCGGCAGCGTTGCCCGAAGTCCGGGGTTCCGTTGAAGTGCCGGCGAGTTCTCGGGCGAGAAGGGCGGCGTCTTTCAATGAAACCGTGCGCTGACCTCCCGCTTTCATGTCTCGTAAGGGGGCTTCGTCGCGGACAAGTTCGTCGTCACCGATAATAAGGGTGAAACGGCATCCCAGCTTGTCCGAACGCTTCATCTGTCCTTTTAGCCCCCTGTCCGAATAATCCATTTCCACAACGATTCCCTTTTTCCTGAGGACATTGGCAAGGAGAAAAGCCCGTTCCCTGGCGTGGGGTCCCAGTGCGGCGATGTACAGGAGCGGGGAGGTGTTGAAGTCTTCTTTTTTTGCAGGCATAAGGGAGATCAGGCGCTCCATCCCTATGGCGAATCCTATCCCCGGAAGATCGGGTCCGCCGAGCTGAGCCGTGAGTCCATCATAGCGGCCTCCGCCGGCGATGGCGTTCTGCGCGCCCAGTGCCGTCGAGGTGACTTCGAAGGCCGTCCTTCGGTAGTAATCAAGACCTCGTACCATGGCGCCGTTGACTGTGTAGTCTACGCCAAGTCTCTCTAAATAACGGCGTACGCTGTCGAAGTGAACGATACATTCCTCGCACAGTGAGTCCAGGATCATGGGGGCGCCTTCTATTATTGACCGGCATTCCTCGTTCTTGCAATCGAATACCCGGAGGGGATTGCCACGGAGGCGGCGGCGGCAGTCCGCGCAAAGATCGACGCTTTTCCCCTCGAGGAAAGATAGAACACGGTCCTTGAACAATGGGCGGCAGAGGGGACATCCTAGTGAATTGATTTCCAGCTTCAGGTCCGGCAATCGGAATTCTTCAAGGAGGTGTACGAGCATAAACAAGAGTTCGGCGTCAACCATGGAATGGCCGGACCCCAGCACTTCGACGTTGACCTGGTGAAACTGTCGGAAACGGCCCTTCTGAGGGCGTTCACGACGGAACATGGGTCCTATGGTATACAACTTGGACACCGGTTCTGACTGGTAAAGATGATGTTCCAGGTAAGATCTTATCACCGGAGCCGTGGCTTCGGGACGCAGGGTCAGCGACTCTCCTCCGCGGTCTTCGAACGTATACATTTCCTTCTCCACGATATCCGTGGTGTCGCCGATTCCCCGCTTAAACAGTTCCGTTTTTTCAAGTATGGGAACGCGGATTTCCCGGAAGCCAAAACGGGTGAAAATATCCCGGGCGGTGTCCTCCACGTATCTCCAAAAGCCCGTTTCATCAGGCAGTATGTCTTTGAACCCTCGAACTGAAGGAATAAGTGCCATCTCCGAATACTCCCACTGTCACAGGCTGTTGCAGATACCACAGATTGGGGTCAAAGGCAACGCAAAGATAATCCTCGAGCCTCGTTTTATTGGATATTTTCAATCAATTACGACTTATCCTTCCCCTCGGTCCCCTTCAAATACAGGGGGTAGACCCATGGCCCACGCTTCCCCGACTTCCTCCGTCCTTCGACGGAACCGGAATGAACGGGGGTAGTTGTTGTGACCCGTAGCCTCTAGCCCATAGCCGGCAAAACCGCGCCTCTTACCCCTCACCCATATCTTTTTTCCAAATGTCAAGTTTAAAGATTTGACCCCATAGCCGGCAAAGGTCGGGCGAATTGTACATTGGAGGTATTGGTACCCCCGGCGCGATTCGAACGCGCGACACCCGGATTAGGAATCCGGTGCTCTATCCTGCTGAGCTACGGGGGCACAGAATCGTTGTCACAAAAAAGGGAAAGACTGACACCTATCACCATTTGCCGGGGGTGTCAATACGCCCCTTCATGGATGAATCTCGTGTGGATAGAATTTCATAAATAATATTCGATAAAACGTTCGTCACTGAAGTCTCGTATGCGGCAGTATTCGGCCGTAGTGCCCGCCAGGGCGGACTTCGGCATGAGACCGATCAATTCGGATTCAAGAATCTCCACCCCGAGCTTTCGGGCCTCCTCTTTGATCCTTTCGTAGACGGCGATGATGGGGGTGCGGTCGCAGTCCGTGAGATTCATTGATACCTGGACTATGCCGCGGCTTTCAAGGGCGATGCCGATTGCTTGGACGTGATCGAATCCGCCTGATGACTGCCTGATTGTCCGTGCGATTGTCCGTGCGATTTCCAAGTTGTCCGATTCCAGATCGACGTTGAAGGCCACCAGGGGTTTCCGTGCCCCAACGGCCGTGGCGCCTGCCGCTGGATTGAACGATACGGGACCCTCGTCCGGACGCCGGGATGGATCGGTGAGTCGTTCCGGCAGGCTTTCGTACCCGCCCTTCCTGATATTCGCCAGACGTTTACGGTCCGGCGACTGTGCCGCTTCACCGTAGAAGTAGACGGGAACGCCCCGGCGTCCGGCCAGTTTGCGGCCAAAGGTATGGGCCGATTGGACGGCCGTTTCCATAGACGCTCCTTTCAGGGGGATGAAGGGAACTACGTCGACGGCGCCGATCCGGGGATGAACTCCGCTGTGGGTTCTCATGTCGATGAGATCAAGCGCCCGCTCGGAGGCCGCAAGGGCCGCGGAGATGACATGGTCCTTTTCACCTATGATCGTGAGCACGCTTCTGTTGTGGTCGGGGTCAAGAGTCCAGTCCACCACTTTGACTCCCGGGATGCCTCCGGCGGCCTCGGCGATAGCGTGAACCACCCGCCTGTCACGACCTTCACTGAAATTGGGTACGCATTCAATGATCGCCATTGGTTACACCTGGTAAACGTTGCGGGACGGTAGTTCGATGCACGTGAGATTTCCCCCGTACACCGCGCCCGTGTCGATGCCGATTTTGTCATCCGCCATGAACGGCGCGCCAAAGGGCGTGTGCCCGAAAATCACCGTTTTGCCCAATCCGTGAGAGGCATAGATAAATTCAGTTCGTATCCACAGGAGGTCGGCGCGGGACTGTTTCTCCAGTGGTATTTTCGGCCTTACTCCGGCATGAACGAACAAGTAGTCTTCCGTTTCATGCCACAGTGGAAGGGACTTGAAAAATGACTGGTGTTCTTCGGGGACATCGATCAGTTTCCCGTCTCCTTTGCCTCGGCGGTTGTAAGACCTGGCGGTTTCACCGCCGCCGTTGAGAAAAAACAAGGACCTGGTCTCTTCATTCGGCCGTTCAAGATAGTCCATGAGCATTTCCTCGTGATTCCCCAGGAGGCAGGTTACCCTGTATTCGTCTTGCAGGGCGATGATGTAATCGACCACTTCCATGGAATGAGGTCCACGGTCTATGTAGTCGCCTATGAAGACCAGCCTATCCGCTTCCGGATTCAAAGGTATTTCGTCAATGAGTTTTTCCAGCATGGAGAAGCATCCATGGATGTCTCCGATTGCGAATATGCGTTCCGACACGGTCTTTTCCGCGAGGATCCTTAAATAAAGAACCGAATCACTCTGAAGAGAGCAACGCTTCCACAAATTCAGCGCTGTTGAAGGGGCGCAGATCCTCTTCCTTTTCTCCTATTCCGATATAGCGGATCGGAAGCTTCATCTCCGAGGCGATCCTAACGACGATGCCGCCCTTGGCCGTTCCATCGAGTTTGGTGAGTACCAACCCTGTTATGCCGATTTTTTCGTTGAACATTTTTGCCTGTAACAGGGCGTTCTGGCCTGTCACGGCGTCCAGGACCAACAGGGTTTCATGCGGTGCGCCGGTTACCTCCCGTCCCATCACCCGCTTTATTTTTTTCAGTTCTTCCATGAGGTTGGCCTTGGTATGGAGACGACCGGCCGTGTCCACGAGCAGGATGTTCGTCCCCCGTGACTTGGCGGCCCTAAGCGCGTCAAAGACCACCGCCGAGGGGTCGCTGCCTTCGGCATGTTTTATTATGGGGGCGTCCGCCCTCTTGCCCCATATTTCGAGTTGTTCCACCGCTGCCGCCCTGAAGGTGTCCGCCGCTGCAAGCATGACGCTTCTTCCATCCCGGCGGAGCCGAGATGCTATTTTCCCGATGGTGGTGGTTTTCCCCGTTCCGTTGACTCCGACCACCATGATGGTAAACAGGTCCTTCCCGGGAATCTGCAGAGGGGCGTCGCAGGGTTCCAGGATGGAGAGCATATATTCTTTCATGACTCTCATGAGCGCATCGGGATTGTCCAGTTCCTTGCGCTTCGCCCGGGCTTTCATTTCTTCGATCAATTCGACGGCGAAGGCCGGCCCAAGGTCCGCGCTTATGAGTAATTCCTCAAGATCGTCATAGAACTCACGTGATATAAGGCGCTCACCGACCAGCATCTCTTCCAGGTTCCTGGCAAAACTGGTGCGTGTTTTTGAGAGACCCTGCTTGAGTTTCGAAAAGAAACCGTTTTTCTTGTTGTTTTCAGCCATGCTGCTTCCTTTTGATATTTAAAATCGGCTTTTATATGCCTGAGCCATGTCTAGCCCCTTTGATTACATAAGTAAAGTGTGTTGTTGAATCGGACGGTACGATATTCGAGAATGTCTAGTTCATGGAAACGGAAACAATCGTGGATATACCGCTTTTCTCCATGGTTACGCCTATGAGGTTGTCGGCGGTCTCCATGGTGCGCTTGTTGTGGGTTATGTAGATGATCTGTGATTCCTTGGCTATCTCGCTTACGAGCCGGGTAAAGAGCGTCACGTTGCTGTCGTCCAGAGGTGCGTCGGCCTCGTCGAGGATCAAAAAAGGGGTGGGACGATGCATGAGGATGGCCATGATGAGAGATACCGCCGAAAGGGCCTTTTCTCCGCCCGAGAGAAGCGACAGATTCTGGGGTTTTTTGCCGGGAATCTGGATTTCCACATCCACGCCGGTCTCGAGCAGGTCACTTTCATCCGTGAGTTTGAGTTTTCCCTTGCCGCCGGGAAAGAGCCTCGGGAACACCTGTTTGAAGTTGTTGTTCACCGCCTCGAAGGTTTCGGCGAAACGCTTACGTGAAACCTGGTTGATCCGCGATATGGTTTTTTGGAGGGTTTCCAGGGACTTTTTCAGATCCTCCGTTTGGGTTGTGAGAAAGTCGTACCGCTCCTTCAGTTCTTCGTATTCTTCCAGGGCGAGCAGATTTACGTCTCCGAAGTCCTCGAGTCGCTTCTTGTCGGCTTCCAGCTTCCGGGACAATTCTTCTCGGCGGGATTCTTCGAGAGGTTCGAAGGTGTGTATTAATTCTTGTAGGTCCTGGCGATATCGCTCCTGGACGCCGCTTTTCAGGTTCCCGATTTGCATGGTCACTTCCTGGATGTCCAGCGAGATTTTGTGAATTTCATTGGACAGGGCGGAGAGCGTTTTGCGGGCGTTTGAAAGGAGGGTTTCCTTTTCACGGCGGGCACCTTCCAGTATTTCCTGTTGATTTTTCTTTTCAGCAAGCCATTTGCCGACGCTTTCAAAGTCGGAGTAGAGCTTGGCGAGCAGCGCCTGGGAGGCGTCGCCCTCGGCCCTCGTCTTTTCAATGTTTTCGTTGCAGACCTCGATGTCGCGCTTACAGGACACAATACGGTTTTCTATCTCGCCGATTGAATATTCCATGCTCTTCAAGGAGCGGAGTCCTGACTGCCTTTTTTCTTCCAGCGTGGAAAGGGTGATGCGGCTGTCTACAAGTAGTTGTTCTTCTTCCTTCAATCGCTCCGCGGCATTTTTCCATTGTTCCTGGAGGAGAGAGATTCGCCTTTGGCCATCCTCTGTTTTCGCCTCGATGCGGGACATTTCTTCGCGGCTTTTGTCGATGCGATCGGTGGCTTCCGATATTTCCCGTTCCATGGATTCCGCGTTGAAGGTCTGAACCTTCAGACGCTGATTGATCCAGTCGATTTCACCTGCCAACCGCTCGATATCTTTTTCTATGCCTCCCACGAGAAGTTGCTTTTCATGGAATCCTCCTCGAAGTTCTTCCACTTTCCCTTCGAGCGCTTCTATGTGTGACGCCTTTTCGTTTTTGACGGCCTGTCTCTCGGCCAGGTCGTCATTAAGGCTGTTTATCTCTCGTTCCAGTTCGGACATCTCCCGCTTGTTACGCAAAAGGGAGTAACCTTCCCCCTTTCCTCCGCCCCCCGTCAAGACACCGTCGCGGCCGATGATGTCTCCGTCGATGGTGACGAAGGTCCCCGTGAAACCATTCATTTTCCAGAGTTCCATTCCCTTTTGGAGGTTGGGTATAACGAGAACGTCGCCGAGGAGACACTCGATGAATCTTCGCCGGTCCTTTCCGGAACACTTGACGATGTCGGCAAGGGGGACGGCCTGTTGGAAGAGCGGTATCCGTTCGCTCCTCGGTTCTTCAGACCTTCCGTTCTTTATGGGCATGAAATTCCCTCTGCCGGCACCGCTCTGCTTGAGAAAATTGATGGCCCTGATTCCATCTTCCGGGCATTCAACGAGGATCGACTGGATCTTGTCGCCCAAAACCGCTTCCACAGCCGCCTCGTATTCCGCTGGCACTTCAAGGTGATCCGCCACTATGCCCTGTACGGCGCCCCCCGTCCAGTTCGGTTTGACAGATTCTTTCAGCACTGCGCGGGTTCCCTCGTTGCACCACTCGAAGCTCTCCTGGATCTCCCGCAATGAAGCAAGACGTGAGGCCTTTACGGCAGCCGTCTCCTTGAGCTTTTCGATGGATTCGCTATGGAGGTCTAAGTCGAGGCGTTTCTCCTCCAGCTGCCGCCGCAAGGCGGATTCCTTTTTTCGAAGCCGCTCGATTTCGTTTTTCTCCTCGTCCAAAAGGGCTGACAGGTCTTTGGATTGGGCTTCCAGAGTGGTGAGTCGTTGGCGGTTGGAACCGATTTCTGCCAGTTCCCGGTCTTTTTTCCGTTCCAGGTTTTCCACTTCCCTTTCTAGAGAGGAAACCAGGTTTTTGAGGCGGACCGTTTCGGTCATTGCCTCCGTGTGTTTTTCCTTTTCGCGGTCCAATGCCTCCCTGATTTCTTCTTCGGCGGCCTTGAAGTCGCTGAGCCGTTCGCGCTGTTTATCGATAAATGCCCGCATTTCCGCTATGGCCGATTCGGAGGCTTGGATTTCTTTCCTGGTCGATTCCATTTCAGCCGCCGCCGTTTTGTTCCTTGCCCGCAATTCTTCGATGGTCGCCGCGTTTTCTTTTTTCCTGTCTCCAAGATCCTGGAGCATTTTCCGGGAAAACTCTATTTTCTGTTCATGTACCGCGATGTCGTTTTTGATGGAGAAGTATCTTTCCTGGGTGTACGCCGCCTCCGATTCGTTTTCGATTATTTGGGCCTGGAGTTCGGCTGTCTCGGCTTCGAGGGAAGCCACGTTCTTTTCCGCTTCGGCCTTTTTGTTTTCCATTGAGCGCTGTTCTTTATCCAGGGAGTCCTTGCGCTCCTTCAAGTCCAGGAGGGCTTGAAGGGAAAGCAGCAGGCGGGCTTCGCGGACCTCCTCCTTGAGGTTTTTGAATCGCTCGGCCTTTTTCGCCTGGCGGGTTACGGAGTTCAGCCTGCTTTTTACTTCGCCGACGAGATCGTTAAGACGCAAGAGGTTCTGTCGGGTGGCTTCAATCTTCCTGGCGGCCGATTCCCTCCGGGATCGGTATTTGGAGATGCCGGCCGCCTCTTCTATAAATTCCCGCCGTTGCTCGGGCTTGGCCTCGATGAGATGGAATACCTTCTCCTGTTCCACGATTGAGTATGTACGGGTTCCCACTCCCGCGTCCAGGAAGAATTCTCTCACATCGAGAAGGCGGCATGGAACGTTGTTGATGGAGTACTCACTTTCGCCGTCACGGTACAACTTTCGGGACACGGTCACCTCGGTGCAATCGGCGTAGGCGCTGTTGAGGCTGCGCCCGTTGTTCTCAAGGGTGATGGAAACCTGGGCCATCCCCACGGGGGCGGATTCGTCGCTTCCGTTGAAAATGACGTCATCCATTTTCTTTCCACGCAGGAGGGTGACACGCTGTTCCCCCATGACCCATCGCATGGCGTCGACGATGTTGCTTTTTCCGCAACCATTGGGACCGACGATCGCGCTTATTCCAGGCGAAAAAACGAGGCTTGTTTTGTCCCTGAAAGACTTGAAACCCAGGATTTCGATTCTCTTGAGTCGCATTCCCGCCCCGTTTACGATTCATGTTGAATATTTTTCGGAAGTTTATCAGAATGAGAAACCTTTGTAAAGGGAAAACACAACAGAAAGTAGTGATATGATGATTCTATACAAGATGTTGTGGTTTTATACTATCTATTTTCGTTTTCATGCGGATCGCCGCCGAATGTTCATGCCGCGGTTCGTCTTCGCGATACCTAAAACCGATAATTCGAACTTCTGAGGGGGGCAATACCATGTCTGATTTCCGAGAAATTACGATGGGCGGATTGTTGCGTGAGACAGCCGGGAAGTATCCCGATAGGGAGGCTGTCGTATTTCCAGGGACAGGCGTACGGATTACC
>JAHDRK010000046.1 GCA_018433345.1 Syntrophobacterales bacterium
CACCAGTTTCTGGTGCATTTTTTTATGGCGCATCCCCATAAAGACAAGGGGGATATACTTGAAAGAGCAACTCCAATTACTGGTAAAATTACAGAAAACCGAATCCCGGGTGACGGAGCTGAGAAACAGGAAGGCCGAGCTTCCCCGCCTGAGGGCTGCCCTTGAATCAGAGCTTGCCGATCGCGACAGCGACCTCCAGGCGCTCAGAGACAGACTCGAAACGTTACGCGTCGAACATCGGAGCAAAGAGGCGAAGTTGGCCGACGGCGCGGAACGCGTCAAAAAGGCGAAGAACCGTCTCCTGGAGGTGAAAACGAACAAGGAATACGAGGCAACTCTCAAGGAGATCGATTCCATTAACGACGCGAATGGATTTATCGAGGAGGAGATCATCAGTCTTCTCGATGAAATAGACCGTACCGCGGGAAGCGTGGCCGAGGCGGAGGCGGCCTTGGAAGAACACCGTCGTCTGTTTGAACAAAAAACGGCGGGGATCGACGAGGAACTCGATTCCATCGATAGGCTGCTCCAGGACGTGGAAAAGGATAAGCAGGCACTCAGGGTCCAAATAAGCTCGGCGGTGATAAGGAAGTTTGATCTCATCCGGGGGAGAAGGAACGGACAAGCCGTGGTTTCGGTGCGCCGGGAAGTTTGCGATGGATGTCACATGAACATACCGCCGCAGATGTACAACGATCTCATGCGTGGAGAAGAGCTGATGCTTTGCCCCCACTGCAACAGGATTATATACTTCGAGGAGGAGTCGTCTGAAAATCAGGCCTGATTTCCGGACGCTTCCGCTTTGCCAAGGAAACCCCCGACGCCTTCTGTGCCGCCTTTCTCGTCCCTTTTATATCTCCTTCCTTGTTTCTGCCTTGATTTTACTATTGACTGCGGCGCCATGAATTATTAAATTCAATGCATCAGAGCAGATCGGGTGGTCGCCGGTTCCCGTAGGGGGGCCGGAGGAAAGTCCGAGCTCCGAAGGGCAGGATGGTCGCTAACGGCGACTGGGGGCGACCCCAAGGAAAGTGCCGCAGAAAATATACCGCCGCGCCGCAAGGTGCGGTAAGGGTGAAAAGGTGAGGTAAGAGCTCACCAGTTTCCCGGGTGACCGGGAAAGCTTGGTAAACCCCATCCGGAGCAAGACCAAATAGGAGAGCGCTCGAGGGTGGCCCGCCCGAAGCTCTCGGGTAGCGTCGCTTGAGGCAGCGGGCAACCGTTGTCCCAGATGAATGATCACCCTCTTTCGGGGGATTCCCCGGGAGAGACAGAACTCGGCTTACAGATCTGCTCTGATATCTTTTACCGTCACATCTTCCCGCGTATCAGGAGATTCCAGCGCCGGCGGGCCGCGGAGATTACTCCAACAGCTCGCGCATCATTCGTCGCTTACGCCGTTTTATAGAAATTGTCGATTCATTTCATGAATCCGCCTTGACAACAGTGATCGGCTTTAGGTACATTGCAGCACCGTCATGGTGTGGGAAGGAGGGTCCCGCCATGATCGACGACCAGTTTTTCGCAGACAAGAAGCTTCATGCAAGGCGGTGATGTAAACCGGTGAATCTTTTCCCGGTGAGGATTCGGGGATTCAGGCCGGATATCGGTGGAGGCCGTGCGGTCATTTCGATTCGGCGGATATAGGAATGGAGGAGAAGGAAATGAGAGTGATCTGCAGGAAAGATATACCAATATTGGGAACATTCGCGGTTCTTTGTCTCGTTTTTCTGTTATTACAACCCGCGATAGCCGCAGACAGGGATTCCGGCCCGGAGCGGGGAGTCGATATGTATTTTACCTATCCCGAGATAATCGTCCCCCAGGGGACATCTTCCATGGATGTAGAGTTGACCGTGGAGAATATAGGTAAACGGGGAGAAACGATCTTTTTTGATCTTGGAGATGTGCCGGAGGGGTGGAATGCCAGGATAAAATCTTACGCCTTCGATATTACCGCCACGAGGATTCCCCCTGGGGATCAACGCTTGACCACCCTCACAATCGAACCCGATATCGGTACGGCCCCCGGTGTGTATTATGTCGGCGTGCATGCCCGAACGAAGGACGGCAAGTACAAGCTCTCGGAAAAGCTCAAGATCACCATAAAGCCGAAGGAAGAAGAGAAGGGGACCATTGAGATCGTCTCATCCTATCCGGTGCTTCAGGGACCAAGTAACGTCACCTTCGAGTTTTCCATAAGTATTACAAATAAGACGAGGCAGGAGCAGGCTTTCAATCTTCTCGCCGATCCACCCTCGGACTGGCAGGTGAATTTCAAGCCGCCCTTCAAAGATCGTTACGTGTCGAGCGTCATCATGAAACCCGATGAGAACACCAGTTTGAATGTGGAGGTCGTTCCGAGCCGTTTCGCTAAAGCGGGGGAATATGTAATTCCCATCAAGGTGGTTGCCGGTGATATAGAAAAGGGGACATCCCTCACGGTTATTATTACGGGCACCTATAATTTAAAGCTGGGCACGCCCTCGGGGATTCTTTCTTTGGAGAAGGAACGAGGCAAAGAGGCCAACTTCACCATATTTCTGAGAAACACGGGGTCGGCCGCCATACGTGATATCGAGCTTACCGCCATGAAACCGGAAAACTGGAAAGTGGAATTCAACCCTGAATCCCTTCCTTCTCTTGAGCCGGGTGATATCAGGGAGGTGGAGATGACCATCGTTTCATCGGAGCAGGCGTTGGTGGGTGATTACGCCCTTGGTGTCACCGCAAAGGGCGATCGGGCTTCCGATGATCTCCAATTACGGGTGACCGTGAAGGCCTCCTCCGCCTGGGGATGGATAGGCATCGCCATAATATTACTTGTCATCGTGGGTCTCCTGACTCTGTTTGTCACTCTGGGAAGGAGATAGCATGGATCGGGAAGCAATTATCGAAACCCATGATCTTACGAAAGTCTATGGTTCACAGGTGGCGGTAAAAGAGCTTTTCCTCGCAGTGGAAGAAGGGGAGGTTTTCGGATTCCTGGGACCGAACGGATCGGGGAAAACCACAACTCTTCTGATGCTTCTGGGCTTGACGGAACCGACAAAGGGTTGGGCCCGCGTGGCGGGTTTCGATCCACAAAGGGAGCCTATCCAGGTGAAACGGGTGGTGGGATATCTCCCCGAGCGGATAGGGTTTTACGAAGATATGACCGGTCCGGAGAATCTCCGGTTTATCGCCCGTCTCAACGGTATACCCGATTCGAAAAGCGCCCCTCGTATCGATGCCGCATTGGAAAGTGTCGGACTGGGGGATGAGCGGAAAAAACCCGTGGGGGCCTATTCCAGGGGCATGAGGCAGCGGCTGGGGATAGCCCAGATACTATTACGGGAACCGAAAATCGCCTTTCTCGACGAACCCACCCTCGGTCTCGATCCTGAGGGAACCCAACGAATTATAGGTTTCATCGAATCTCTCAACAGGGACAAGAAAATGACCATAATAATTTCTTCTCACGACTTGAGACAGGTCCAAAAGTTGGCCGACAGGGTGGGAATTATGCTTGAAGGTCGAATGATCGCCGCCGGGACAATGGACGAGTTGGCCCGGGAAAGGTTCGGTGTAGGCGACAGGAAGATCAGTCTCGACGACCTTTACATGAAGTATTTCCAGGAGATTGAACTATGACCGGCATCGGAACCATATTTAGAAAAGAACTGTCGGATCATTTCAGCGGTTACAGGTTTCCCATACTTTTCGCCCTTATCGCCATGGCCAGCCTTATCACCACCTTCATGGTGGGCATGAGCCTACGGGAAGAACTCAGCAACGTGGCAAAACCCAGTTTCGTATTCCTGATGCTCTTCACATCCACGGGACCGCTTTTTTCCCTTGTCCAGTTCGTGGCGTTTTTCGGTCCTCTCATAGGGCTTCTCCTGGGATTTGACGCGATAAACAGGGAGCGTAGCAATGGAACCTTGAGCATGCTCGTTTCCCAGCCCATCTATCGCGATGCCGTCATAAACGGCAAGTTTCTCGCCGGGGTTGCTACAATCGCCATCATGCTCCTTTCCATCGTCTTGGTGGTGTCGGGCCTGGGGCTTAGAATCATCGGAGTCGTTCCGGGGGTGGAGGAGGTCTTGAGAATAGGCATTTACTTGATCATCAGTATTTTTTATATTTCCTTCTGGCTCGCCGTGAGTATCCTTTTCTCCATCATATTCAAGAGCGTGGCGACATCGGCCCTTGCGACACTGGCGGTCTGGATATTTTTCTCGTTCTTTGTGCCTATCGGCGCTTCCGTTGCGGCTAACATTGTTGCTCCGCTCGATACCCACGTAAAACAAAATCCCGATCGTATCGTGCAGCATGTAAAGATTCGGGAGAATGTCTCCCTCGTTTCACCAATGAAATTATACAACGACGCCACCACGATAATCATCGATCCTACGAGAAAAACGACCCAGGCCTTCGTCATGATGGGGCCAATGGAGCGGATGTTGGTGGAGAGGTTTCAGAGGCCGCTGACTCTGGCCCAGAGTTTCCAGATAGTCATTCCCCACATAATATCTCTTGTTGCCATAACACTCATATGTTTTGGTCTGTCTTACGCTGTATTCATGCGGCAGGAGGTACGATCCCTGTAGCGATCAAAAGACGCCTTACATCCAAAAGAAAGACGGGTGAAGAGGCATATGATGACACCTTTCCTTCCTTCGGCGGTGCCGATTACTTTTTTTTTGTACTTGACAAGGAAAGAAAGGTGATTAATTTAGGCGTGAGTTGGGAATGGTAACAATAATATCAAGGAGTTACATCAATCAGGCCGGTAGGCGGTCAAGACGAAAGATAGGAGGGATGACATATGGCAATCAGGGATCTTATAACCAGGAACAGGGGTCAGAGCAGGCTTCCCATTCGCAGGGAAGAGGAGAACCCCTTTCTGAGTCTTCAGAGAAATATTAATGACGTTTTCGATTCTTTCTTTAGTGATTTTGGACGATGGCCTTTCTACGACATAGAAGAATTGCGTGGGCAGTTCGTTCCCAGTATCGACGTTAAGGAAAGCGACAAGAATATTGAAATCACGGCGGAGCTGCCCGGCATGGACGAAAATGACATCGAACTTTCGCTGACGAAGGAAGCCCTTGTCTTGAAAGGAGAGAAGAGGGAAGAAAAAGAAGAGGAAGGCGAAGGATACTGGCATTCCGAGCGACGCTACGGCTCATTCCAGCGGATGATTCCGCTGCCCGATACAATCGATCCGGATAAGGCCGAAGCGACTTTCAAGAAGGGCGTCCTCCGTGTCAGCATTCCCAAAACGGCTGAAGCCCAGGCGGCCGGGAAGAAGATTGAAATAAAGACCGAATAAGCGGGCCGCCTTAATTCGGCCTTTCGATGCCCGGCGGTTTTATCCGCCAGGAACGAGGGCCGAAGGCTTCTACAGTAGATGCCCGGAGGATGTATTTAGTATCGTTCCTCCGGGCTTTTTAGAGAAAGAGGGGAGAGGCCGTTTTTTACGTGCCCTTGTGAGGCGCTTTCCTCAGATATCACTATGTTAAGGCAATCGGCAAAGACTGACGCCTAAAGCGACGGGGAATTTGAATGGCTGAAAGGAAGCAGAAAAAAGCGAAAAAAAGGACTGCTCTTACGACAGGTGCGGCGGTCGTGCCTGCCCTATCCTCTCCCGGCGCGCTCATTGAGCTGAGTGACAAGGAAATAGTGGAGCGCCTATTGGCCGTTCCGGACCCGAGAGGCGTCGTCCAGAGCCTTTCCAGGCAGGATTACTATTGGCTGATCAAGAATGCCGACGAAGAGTGGTTGGCATTGATCGCCCTGGGGTCCGAAAGGCAATGGCAATACCTCCTCGATCTGGAGTTGTGGACCAAGGACCGCATAGATCTGGAACGAATGAAACTCTGGATGGAGAGATACGCCGAGGCCGATCCCGAACGCTTCGCCAAATGGCTGCTGACGGAGGACCTGTCGCTTGCCTATGCCTACCTGAATCAAATGGTCGAGATTATAAAAGTGGATCCCGATGAGGAGGATCGAGATATCCCCGAAGGATTTTTCAGCTTCGACGGTGTCACATTCGTTCGTCCCCGTGACGACGAAAGTTATCACGTTGTACGCGCCGTTTTCGATGCCATGGCCAGAGTGGACATGGAACGGTGCGAGTGGGTCCTAACCACCCTGGGAGGCATAGTCCCGGCGGAGATGGAAGAGGAAATGTACCACTTCAGAAACGCCCGCCTGGCCGATGACGGCTTTCTCCCCTTTGACGAGGCGCTTGCCGTGTATGTTCCCTTGGATCCCTCAGTGCTGAAAGACGGTTCGTTCCACGGGACAACGATTGAGATGCACGGCGATGAAGAGGAAGAGATTCCCCCCCGGCTGCCCCTGGCCCGTGCGGCGGCGGGGGAAGTGCTGGGCAAGGCCCTGGAGACCCTCGCGCGTGATCCGATTATAGAGAGGCTTTCATCTGAATTTGCGGGACTGACCAACCGGATCATCGCCGCAGACGGCTTGGAGGGACGGGAGCTCGAGGACATGGTGGGCGCCGCGCGAAAAGCTGGAAGTTATGTAAATCTCGCCCTGGAGTTCCGTGCCGGGGGAGACGTAAACGAGGCGGCTGTCCTGCTCCGCAAGAACCCTGTCCCCGCCCTCTTCCAGGTGGGATACGGTTTGGTCCACGGGGTGGTGAAAGAGGCGAAAAATTTTGAGAAGCAAAGCTGGTTCAGGTCGGCGGGGATACCACGGTCATTCTGGGGGGAGCCGATGGGGAAGGTATTAATAGGTCTTTTGGACAAGCGTCCGAAGTTCTATGAAGCTCAGGCCGCCGTGCCTGAATACCGGGATTTCGAGAAGATCCAAGACCTGGAATCTGCCAGGGAGACGTTAAAGAACTTGGAGCTCCTGGACGACCTGTTCGCGAGGCTGGATTGCAGATGGCCGTTGGATAGGCACCTTGCCTCTTCACCGGATGTAACCTTCGAGACATTGTTGATCACCCGCCATGCCCGTGCGGTGACAGGTGAAGATCCCGGTTTTGGAGGCATGTCTCTCGAGGGGGCGCGTAAATTTCTAGATTTGGCCCGCGAGGGTGAAGAGGGGCCTCCCTATCGCATGGAACACATGGGGCGGTTGTTCGCCCTAGAATTGATAGATATCGTATCCGAAAACGGTGATTTATTATCATCGGATCGTGAAAGGCTCGAGGATTTGCTCTCGGTTGTTTGGAGCAATTTCCAGGAGGAATACGGAAACGTGGAAAGCGTCGATCTGTCGCCACGCTACTCGCGGTTGATCCTCATAATTGACGAAACTTTGTAGAAGCCCTTGTCATTTGAGCCTCTTCTGTGATCGCCCGGAACTTCCAACGGACTCCGCCCACCTCTTTCTGTTTTAGGAGTGAGGTGGGCGGGCTTCTCACGAAACTTCTTACTTGATACCCAGCTTCTTTTCAGTCTCCAGGATATCCAGCGTGGTTTTCATTATGGTGTCGGCATTGAGCGAGATGCTGTTTATGCCGCATTCAACCAAGAAACGGGCGAATTCGGGATAATCGCTCGGGGCCTGCCCGCAAATCCCGATTTTTCTGCCGGCCTTTCGTGCCTTGGTGATCGCCGTCCTGATCATCTCCAACACCGCCTCGTTACGTTCATCGAATATATGGGCGACAAGGGATGAATCCCGGTCAAGACCCAGTACAAGCTGCGTCAGGTCGTTTGACCCGATGGAGAACCCATCGAATATCTTGCCGAACTCCTCGATGAGAATGACATTGCTCGGAATTTCCACCATCATATAAAATTCGAGGTCGTTTTCACCCTGTTTGAGGTTGTTTTTCTCCATGACCTGGACGACCCTCTTACCTTCGTCAACGGTGCGGCAGAAGGGGATCATCAGTTTGACGTTTGAAAGGCCCATTTCGTCGCGCACTTTTTTCATCGCCTTGCATTCCAGGGCGAAACCTTCCCGGTAACGATCATCGTAGTAGCGGGATGCGCCGCGGAAACCTATCATGGGATTCTCTTCCTCTACTTCAAAGAAGGAGCCGCCCAGGAGATTGGCGTATTCATTGCTCTTGAAGTCGCTCATCCTGACAATGACGTCGTTTGGATAGAAGGCGGCGGCGATCTTGGCCACGCCCTGAGCCAGCCTGTCCACGAAAAAGTCGCTCTTGTTTTCGTATCCCCGCGTCAGATTTTCGATTTGCCTTCTCACCTTTTTGCTGGTTATCTTCTCAAAGTCGATGAGAGCCATGGGGTGAATCTGGATGTTGCTGATGATAAATTCCAGGCGGGCCAAGCCGACTCCGTCGTTTGGAATAGAGGCGTAGTTGAAAGCCATGTCCGGGTTGCCGATATTGAGCATGATCTGCGTTTTGGGGCGCTTCAACTCGTCCAGGCTTACGCGGGTGACTTCGTATTTGAGGATGCCCTCGTACACCCGGCCTTCTTCTCCCTCGGCGCAAGACACGGTGGCTTCCTTGACCCCCTCGAGTTTCTCCGTGCCGTTCGTTGTTCCCACCACACAGGGGACGCCTAGTTCCCGGCTGACAATGGCCGCGTGGCATGTCCGCCCTCCCTTGTTGGTGACGATGGCCGCCGCTATTTTCATTATCGGTTCCCAATCGGGGTCGGTCATGTCTGTGACGAGCACATCCCCCCGCTTGAAATTTTTGATTTCACTGACATTATGAATGACATTCACCGGTCCGGCTCCGATTTTAGATCCTACGGCCGTCCCGGTCACGATGGGAGCCTTAGTTTCTTTCAGCTCGTATGTTTCGAGTATGTTGGCGTCTTTCTGGGACTGAACGGTTTCCGGTCGAGCCTGGAGGATGAAGAGTTGCCCGCTTCTGCCGTCCTTTCCCCATTCAATGTCCATGGGTTTGAAATAACCGGCCTGCTCCGAGTAGTGATCTTCAATGACCATGGCCCATTCGGCCAGTTTGAGTATCTCGTCGTCGCTGATGCAAAATTTTTCCCTGTCTTTCCTGGGAACGGGGACGACCTTTGTTGATTCGCTTTTGCCGCGGGCGTAAACCATCTTTATTTCCTTGCTTCCAAGCTTTTTCTGCAAGATGGGGCGGAACCCCCGGCGGAGGGTGGGTTTGAACACGTAAAACTCGTCGGGATTAACCGTACCTTGAACGACCGTTTCACCAAGGCCGTAGGAGCCGGTGATCAGAACCGCTTCCTTGAATCCCGATTCCGTGTCGATGGAGAATATAACACCCGACGAAGCCAGGTCCGATCGGCACATTTTCTGCACGCCTATGGAGAGGGCAACGTCCATGTGATCGAAGCCCTTGTCCACGCGGTATGATATCGCCCTATCCGTAAACAGCGAGGCGAAGCATTTTTTGCAGGCGTCGATCAATGCCTCCGGACCCCGGATGTTCAGGTAGGTCTCCTGTTGTCCCGCAAAACTGGCATTGGGGAGATCCTCCGCTGTGGCCGAGCTTCGTACCGCTACGTCTGTGTTCTTCCCGTATTCCTTGCACAGTTCATGGTAAGCATCGATTATCGCTGTTTTTAGATCCTCGGGCATCGCAGCATTGTAGATCATCGAGCGAATCTCGGCTCCCTTGTCTGAGAGTGCCTGGAGATCGTGCGTGTCGAGGTCTTCGAGGACATCCTTGATTTTTTCGGTCAATCCCGCCGAATCGAGAAGGTATCGGTAGGCATGAGCGGTGACGGCGAATCCGTTGGGAATGTTGACTCCCTTTGGCGCGAGTTCCTTTCTCATCTCACCGAGTGATGCGTTTTTTCCGCCCACCTGCGGGATATCTCCAAGCCGAAGCTCGTCAAACCATATGATGAATCGGGTTTCGTTCATGGAAAACCTCCTGCCAACGTTCTTTTTTTAGGATTTTTACACCTACCAGCATTGCATGTTTAAGTCAACAAAAGAGGAAGTTTCACAACCCCTAATCCGGTATCAATATAAGTCATGCCGCCTGTCCGACATAATCCCCTCCGCTTCTTTGAGCTGGGCGGGCGTGTTTATCCCCATGGCCTCACGGTGGTCGTCGAGCCGGTATGTGCCGACGGGAAGGTTTTTCTCCACGGCTGCGGCCACTATGTCGGTCAAGTAATACTCATCCTGGGCGTTATCGCTTTTGATCGACCCAAGGGCTTCAAAGAGAAAGCCTGCCTCCACGCAATAGATGCCCGTGTTGATTTCCTCTATTCTTTTTTCTTCTTTGTCGGCGTCTTTCTCCTCGACTATTTTTCTCAAACCCCCTTGTTCATCCTTCACGATTCTTCCGTATCCTCCAGGGTCGGGCGGGACGGCTGTAAGGATGGTGAGTATCGTTCCTCCTTGCCGGTGTGAATCCCAAAAGGCCTTGAGAGTGGATGGCTTGAGAAGGGGAACGTCGCCGCAGAGGATCATTACGGTCCCTTGAAAATCACTGAGCGCTTCTTTGGCCTGGAGAACGGCATGCCCCGTCCCCAACTGTTCCCTTTGCAGGGCATAGAGGATACCACTGCGGCCCACGGTGTCTTTGACCTCGTCGGCTTGGTGACCGACGACGATGACGATTTTCTCGGCACCCAGTTCCCGCGCCGCCGCGACGGGAAAGAGGATCATGGGTTTTCCGCATATAGGGTGGAGGACCTTCGCTTTGTGGGAGTTCATCCGCGTTCCCTTGCCGGCTGCCAGTATCACCACCGCGAGGTCGTGAGATTGTCGTCGATCGATCATGAGGGTGACCGCTCCTTCTTTAATGTCGCAACCTTCGTGGGAAGGACGATTAAAACCTTTTTGACGGAACGGGCGTCGGCCTCTTCAACGACAAAGAGGACGCTGTCGAGTCTGTACGTTTCCCGAGGCTTAGGGATTTTGCCCATGACCGTCATCAGGTATCCCCCCAGTGTTTCGTAGTCTCCCTCGGGGATAATGATGCCCAAGGATTCCTTGAGATATTCCGTCGTTATCCGGCCGTCTACGAGATAACGGTTGCGGCCCGTCTGCCTGATCCTGTCCGTTCCTCCTTCCTGTCCCTCCTCGTTGATTTCACCCACGATTTCTTCCTGGATATCCTCAAGGGCTATTATCCCCACGGCCCCTCCATATTCATCGACCACAACGGCCATATGTTCGCCGTGGTGTTGTAATTCGAAGAAAAGTTCCCTGGCCTGTTTCGTTTCCGGGACGAAGAGTATGTCTCTTTGAATACGGCTTGGTCCTTCACCGCCTTTTTCTTCGAGGGGGGCGTCGGGGCCCCGCTCGGCCAGCTCGTCCATCAGATCGAAGGCGTCTATTATACCGACGATATTGAAGACCTCTCCTTCATAAACCGGTATCCGGGAGTAGTTCCCGTCCTTGGCTACGGCCGCCGCTTCTCCCAGGGTGGCTTCAAGTGGGATCATCGCCACGTTGGAAATGGGGACCATGACATCCTCAACCGTGCACTCGGAAAAATCCAGAACCCTTTGGATCATTTCCTTCTCCACTTCCGTGATGTCCGAGGATTCGCTTTCCGCTTGAAGCAGAGATTCCAACCCGGAACGGGTGATGTACGGTGTGTAATATGAGCCGCTCTGTTTTGAGACGACATATACCGCGCTTCGCGATATGCGGTACAAAACGACGACCACGTGATGAAAGATCCACTATGCGCCCTTTATGAACAATGCGATGCGCGGCGCCACCGAATCGGCATGGTGTTGAAAAAGGCTCTTAGGTATGATTTCCGCGGTCACTAAAAGAAGAGGGACCATGACCACGATTGCCGCAAAGGCGCCTTTTTCACTTCCCCAGAGGGATATGAAGAGGTTGGTCACCAATGCCGTGTTGCTGATTTGACACAGGTTTGTTCCCGTCAGTGTCGTCGAAAGGAAGCGCTCAGGTTTTTCGATGAGTTTAAGGGCGACGCGGGCGGAGCGGGATCCTTTTTGGGCCTTCTGTAGGATGCGATAATTGTCGCAGGAGACAAGGGCTATTTCACCACCGGAAAAAAGCCCCTCGAGGATTATAAGAAAGACTATCAGGGGCAGATAGGGGAGAAGGGTCATGAACTGATCAATCGTCACGATGTTCTTCCTCCTCCTTCTCCTCGGCCTCTTTCGCCACCTGCACGGTAAGCCATGAAATGCGAGTCTTGCTGATCTTGTCGGCGGTGAAGCGGTATGGACCGTAAGAAACCGATTCGCCCGCCGAGGGTAGCTGCCCGAAAAGGTGGAGTGCCAAGCCGCCGATTGTTTCAAAATCCTCGGCGGGAAGATCGGCGTCCATCATGGAGTTGAAATCTTCCACCGTGAGCATCCCCGACACCGACCAGGTACAATCATCGATTTGTCTGACCATGGTTGTCCTGAGGTCCTGTTCGCGATTCATGTTTCCGAAAAGGCTGTTGAGCAGATCGGTCAAGGTGACCAGCCCCGAGACACCCCCGTACTCGTCGACCACGATGGCCATCCGTATACCTTTGATTTTGAAGTCGGACAGCAGGCTGTGCGCCGGCCTTTCTTCGGGCACAAAATAGGGTTTTTTGGCCAGTGCACGTACGTCGATCTCCCTCTTCTTCATCCGTTCGGCCAGAAAAAGCTTGGTTGGTAGTATTCCCTGGATATCGTCCTTGTCCTGGCCGTACAAGGGGATACGGGTATGTCTCCGTTGAAGGATCGCCTTTTCCATCTCATCGGGGGGCAGGGAGATAGGCAGGCAGAACATGTCCACGCGAGGTGTCATTATATCCGCCGCCTTCGTTTCGGCCAGCTCGAAAACCCGGTGAATAAGCTCCTTCTCTGATTTATCGATGGTTCCTTCGCGGTGACCGGCGTCGACGAGGGTCTTGAAGTCCTCTTCGGTGACCGATGAGAGAGGCGTGAAGGCCTTGCCGGAAGAGGCACTCACCAGGTAATCGGACAGTTTTTCCAGGAACCACACGGCGGGTAGGACGATACGTGACAACAGCGTCAGGGGTAGGACAGCCGCCACGGCATATCTGCGAGGATAGGTAAGCGCGAAGGTCTTGGGAATGGCCTCGCCTAAAACCATGATGGTGGCCGTAGTAACGACGATTGCCGCCCATGTTCCCTGCGATCCCATGAGATATACCATGAGCGATGTGGTGATGGAGGCGATTGTGATATTGGTCGCCTCGTTGCAGACCATTATGGTTACAAGCAGACGGCGGGGCCTCTCGAGGAGGCGGTACACGAAGTTTACGAAGGGCAGGCCGTCTTCCTTCATCTTGTGGAGATGTAGGTGGGTGAGCGAGAAAAAAGAAGCTTCCGAACCGGACAGAAAGGCCGAACAAAAAAGAAGAAAGATCAATATTCCAAGATTGAGCGTTATCGGGTGGTCCAATTATTCGTCAAGGCTCCCTGGTGCTGCGAAAAATCGATTTTTCATGAATTAAATTATCTCTATTCAAGGCCAAAGTCAACGAAACCCCGCGTTAAACCCTGCCGGATCGAGCGGTTCTCGATCCCCCCGAGAAGTTACGGGGGGTAGCCGGTTATTTCGCGTATTTTCCTGTAGAACGGTCGGAGACGTCGGTACATCTTCTTGTACACCTCCCCGTAGAGCCTGTCGTAGAGCCTATGGCTCTTGATATCCGGTTCGTAAACCTCTCCCGTATGGGTCATTTCCCGGATCGCCGTTTCGAAATCGCGGTGAATACCCATTCCCACGGCTGCGGTTATGGCGGCCCCCAAGGCCGATGTTTCATAAATGAGAGGCTTTGCAGTAGGAAGACCGAAGATATCGGCGGTTGTCTGCACGGCGTTTCGGCTTCGTGATCCCCCGCCGGACACGCGAAGGGCGGTGATGGGGATGTTCGTTTTGCTTTCGATACGTTCTTTGCCCTCCCTGAGGGCGTACCCCAGGCCTTCGAGGATGGACCGGTAGATGTGCCCCCTGGTATGGACGTCTCCGAAACCTATAACGGCACCCTTGGCTTCCGGTCCGGGCAGTTTCAGTCCCGGGGACCAGTATGGCTGTAGGATGAGACCCATGGATCCGGGGGGGATCTTGTCAAGCAACCGGTCGAGCAGTTCTTCCGCCTCCACGTCCGTGAGCGCCGCCTCCAGCAGCTCCGGGTGGCCAAACTCTCTCTTGAACCAACTGACCATCCAGAACCCACGGTATATTTGAATCTCCACGGTGTGGTAGCCCGGGATGGCCGCCGGATAGGGGGGGAGGAAACGGACGGCCTCGATGTATCTTTTGTGAGTTACGTTGATTGTCGCTGTTGTCCCATAGCTCAGGCAACCGATGTGTGACTCGAGACTGCCGCAGCCGATCACCTCGCAAGCCTTGTCGGACGCTGCCGCCACCAACGGGGTTCCTTCGGGGATTCCTGTTTCCCGGGCGGCGGAAGCGGTTATGTTGCCCAGGATGTCGCCCTGGGGCACCAGGTCGGGCATTTTACCCGGATCTATGGGGACGACCCGCCATTTCCAGTCCCAGGACGATGCCCATTTCAGGTTTTTGTAGTCGAAGGGTATGTAACCCACCTGGCATCCGATGGAATCGACGAAGGAACCCGTGAGCCGATGGGTGAGGTATCCCGAAAGCAGAAGATACTTGTGGGTCCGCCGCCATATATCGGGCTGGAAGGTTCGGATCCAATTCGCCTCGGCCTGGCTTTGAAAATAGGCTATGGTTTCCCGCATGCCTATGATCAAAAAGGCGAGCCCCCAAAGTCCCCCCACGGGCTTCTGCCCTTCCGTGGTGCGTTGGTCCAACCAGTGTATGAATGGCCGCAGGGCCTTCCCGTTCTTGTCCACCGGCACCACGGTGCCCCTCTGGGTGGTAAGGGTCACGGCGGCGATCCTATCCTTTTGGCCCCCTTCCCGAGAAAGAAGGCGGCTGCAGGCAAGGCAAAGGGCGTTCCAGTAAACATCAGGGTCCTGCTCGGCCCAGGCGGGCCTGGGCGAAACGTAGGGAGGATCGAAGGGGACAGTTTCCATTGCCAGCGGTGTTCCCGCCGGATCAAAGATTATCGCCTTGAGACTTTGGGTCCCGTTGTCGATGGCAAGAATCAGATCTTTTTCGGCTTTCACAATAGGCACCCCACTGTTTGACGGTCACGCGCTCCTTTTACATTATCCCCTATTCCCCTTTGTAAAAGGATTTTAATGCCCGTAAGTGTGCAGATAGTGCCTTCAGGCAGGAAGTCAGGATTGAGGGGAACGGTGCGGAGCCCGTGCCTCCCCCTTTTTTCTCCGCTTTTCTCCACGAATCAACTCCTCTGCCTGCCGGGCCGCAACACCTTCCGAATCCTCCCTATCCCCTTTTCCAGAAAACCTTCCTTTACGGCTTCGGGACGAGGCGCCCTTCCGGGGACACCGTAAGATAATTCGAGTATTTCGCGGTAGCGTTTCCTTTCTTCCTTCCACCGCCTGCGGTCCCACTTCATCGAGGGTCCGCATCGTTTCTCGATGTCGTCAAGCAGTTCGATTCCTCCGTCGGCTCTAAGAAGCCCCAGGCGGACACGGCGTAAAAGAAGGTCGTCCAGGCGGCGTATTCCTTCCCGCGCCCCCTCGACGACCTCTATCCAGAGAACATTTGTGCCGAGGAGGGTTTCAAGGTCGTCCTGCGAGGCCTGTTCCAGCAGGACGGCGGCCTTTCGACCGTAGCGCCCGAAAAGACGTCGCACCGCTGCGTCACGAAGACTTCCCCCCCGGGGGACGGTCCTTACCGGTTCGAAAATCGGCGACTCACGGTCGATGCTTCCGCCTCCGGGGATAAACCGGAAAGCTTCCTTCATGGCATCCCAGGCAAGCCGCCTGAAGGTGGTGAGTTTTCCACCCGTAACGGTTACTAGTCCGTTGTCCGTCCAGATCACGTGGTCCCGGCTTTCTTCCGAGGGAGGTCGGTTGCCTTCGCTGACCACGGGCCGCACCCCGGCGAAGGAGCAGAGGGTCTGGTCCAGACGCAGGGAAAGAACCGGAAAGCAGTCCGCGAGTCCTTCCATGAGATAGGCGGCTTCGCCGGGAGACATGGTCGGTTCTTTTCCGAGATCGTCGTGGTGATCCAGGTCGGTGGTTCCCACGAGTATCGTTCCTTCCCATGGAATGACGAAGATGGGGCGGCCGTCTTGGGGGTGCATGAAGGTTATCGCCTGGGGTAGAGGAAGCGTCCAGGACGGCAGCACGATGTGACTGCCCCGCAGGGGACGGAGGTGCCTATGCCGCTCCGGTGACGGGTGCAGTTCTTCCGCCCGGCATCCCGTGGCGTTGATAACCACGGGGGCGCGCAACTCTCCGGTTGTTCCATCTTCTGTCGACTCGCAGGCAACGCCGGTTACACGGTTCATATCGTCGCGGAGCAGGGCCCTCACCGGTGTGTAATTGACGGCCCATCCGCCATTTTGTACGGCTTCACTGATTAGACGCAACACGAGCCGGGCATCGTCGACCTGCGCGTCGTAAAAGCTGAATCCACCGGTTAATCCCTCCCGGCGCAGGTGAGGCATGAGGGTTATGAATTCCTCCCGCTCAAGAAAACGGTGCTTCTTGCCTGAGCCCATCATGTCGTAGAGCGAGAGTCCGGCGGTCAGGATTGTTCTGCCGGGGTGTCGCCCCTCGTAGAGCGGCAGGAGAAAGCCGAGGGGCTCCACCAATCCGGGGGCTTCCCGGAGGAGCCGTTGCCTCTCTTCCACGGATGCCTTGGTGAGAAAAAATTTTCCTTCCCTCAGATAACGAAGTCCGCCGTGGACCAGTTTTGATGACCGACTGGAGGTGCCCCAGGAGAAATCGAATTCTTCGAGGAGAATCGCCCTGAATCCCGCACGCACCGCTTCCCGGAAGATCCCGGCACCCGTTATGCCTCCGCCCACGATTATGATGTCCCAGTGGGGAGGGATGTCGTCGAAGGGAGGATTAAGCTGTCCTGCCGAGGTTCCGTCATTCATGAAGCCTCCGGCCTTAGTCCGCAGGAACGGTGCGCGAACCGCCCACCGTGGGATAACCTTGACGACTGGTTGAAATGCCGCACATCATACGCCCGGCGCTCCGACTCACAATCCTCCCCTTTGGGAAAGGGCTGGGGGAGATTCCTTTCACAATAATTTACCCGGATTCATCCTTCCATCGGGATCGAGGACAGAACAGGCCGCGGCCATGATATTCGTCCCCTTTTCACCTTTCTCCGCTTCGATCCAGGGCTTGTGGTCCAGGCCCACTCCGTGTTGGTGGCTTATGGTTCCTCCACTTGCGACAATGGCCTCGGAAACCGCCTTTTTGAGGTGTCTCCACCGTTCCAGCGTTTCCTCCCCATCGGAGGCGATCTTGAACAACGCCGTTGTGTAGATATTGGAGCCCGTGGGATAGGGGCTGGAGAGATGGGAAAAGGTCAATACCGGCTCCCCGAAGGAAGCGAGACTGTTCGCCATGGCCCGCTCCATGGCTTCCACCGTTTCGGTGACCCGGCTCCAGATAACGGCCGTCTCCACCGTTTCCACGGCATATCCCATGCTCCAGAGCGTATTGCGCAGGTACGGCATAAGGAATCGATATTTTTTCCAGGACTCTCCCATGGCCTTTCCCAAGGGCACCGCTTTTTCCTCCTTCAAAACGGTTCCCACCTCTTTGCGGAGCGTCTTCATCAGCCGGTCGGTACCCCGGAATCCCAGGAGACACATGCAGCCTTCCTCATTGGGAACGCCCCGCAGCGGCAGATAGCGCCGGAGAAAGGCTACTGTCCGCTCGTGTCCGGAAAAATCGAGGTTGATAGACGTTTCCCGCGCGCCGCTCAGGCGAGCCATGAGCAAGGGTATGCGGCGGGCGAAAAGCTTTCTCATGCCCGCCACGCCCCGCTCCCAGGATGGGAAGAAAAGGCCGAAAACGGCCTCTTCCTCGCCGCGCGCGAGGGGCTGTATCTTCATGGTCGCTTCCGTGATAAAGCCCAGACGTCCCTCGGAACCCAGTATCAGGTGGCGAAGGTCCGGGCCGGCTGCGGAGGCTGGAAAGGGCGGAATGACGAGTTTCCCCCCGGGAGCGACCACCGTTCCGCCCTGGAACTGCTCGTCGATTCTTCCGTACAGGGTCGAGTACTGCCCCGAGGAACGCGTGGCGATCCATCCGCCCAGCGAGGAATATTCAAAAGACTGGGGGTAGTGTCCGAGGGTGAATCCGTGGGACTGGAGATGGGCTTCTAGGTCAGGGCCTATGATGCCGGCCTCGAAGGTGGCGAGCAGGCTGCGTTCATCCAGGTTGATCATGCGGTTGAGACGCTTCAGCGATACTGTCAAAACAGGCCGTCGGTCTTCAGGAACCGTCAGGTGCCCTAAGACACTGGTTCCGCCCCCGTAGGGAATGAGAATGATTTTCTGTTTTTCAGCGAAATCCAGGAGGGATTGCACTTCCTCGGCGCTGGAGGGAAAGGCGACGCCGTCGGGGAACCGATACAACATGCCCGCGCGAAGACCTATCCAATCCGGGAGGCTTTGGCCGTGGCTGTGACTCAGGCGGGTTTCGGGGTCCGTAGTTATGAGCGGGTGTTCGGGAAGGCGGCTCTTGGGGATTCTTTTTAAAAACTCCCAGCGCGGATAATCGACCTGGGACCTGCCCTCGCCCAGGACCTCCTTCAGATAGGCCGCACCCTGTTCGGGAATCTCCATTTCAACCGAGGGATCGCCCCAGCCGTTCCATCGTCGTTGCATCCGGATCCTCAATAAAAAGTAATAGAAGGTCTCGAACTCACGGGTAACCGGTTCTTATTACTATCACCCACCCATCGGCCCTGTCAAGAAACGGGAAGCCCTGTCGCCGTCTTTCCGGGCCGTTTCCATGGTCTATGTTGCGACTCCCGCGGGTACGTGATAAACTTTTTATGTAATGAAAATAAATCGGGAACATCATGGGAATCTTTAAAATTGTCAGCGAATTCGGGCCGAAGGGCGACCAGGATAGGGCCATCGAAGAGCTTGCGCGTGGTGTGGAATCGGGTCTTCCCTGTCAGGTCCTTCTGGGAGTGACGGGATCCGGTAAGACCTTCACCGTGGCCAACGTCATCGAGTGTCTGCAGCGGCCCACGCTTGTCATCGCCCACAACAAGACCCTGGCGGCCCAGCTCTACGGCGAGTTCAAGAGACTCTTCCCGGACAACGCCGTGGAATATTTCGTCAGCTACTACGACTATTACCAGCCCGAGGCCTACCTGCCCGGCACGGACACATACATCGAAAAGGACGCCTCCATCAACGACGAGATCGACAAGCTCCGTCACTCGGCCACCCGCGCGCTGCTTGAAAGACGGGACGTGATTGTTGTGGCCAGCGTGTCCTGCATCTACGGCATCGGTTCCCCGGAAAGCTACAGGGACATGCTGGTGGAAGTGGTCCTGGGAGAAGAGATGGATCGCAACCATCTGCTCAGGAGACTCGTGGAGATCCACTATGACCGCAACGACGTCGATTTTCACCGTGGGACCTTCAGGGTTAGGGGCGACGTGGTGGAGGTGTTTCCACCTTCAATGGAAGAACGGGCCGTCCGCCTGGAATTCTTAGGCGACACCGTGGACGCCGTTTCCGTGGTCGATCCCCTTCGGGGCAAGGTGTTGGAACGGCTCGACCGGGTGACCATCTTCCCGGGGAGTCATTACGTCCTTCCAGCCGAGGACCTGAAACGGGCCGTGAAGACTATAGGGAAGGAGCTCGTCGAGAGACTCGACGAACTCAGGTCGCAGGACAAGCTCCTGGAGGCCCAGCGCCTGGAACAGCGGACCCGCTTCGACCTCGAGATGCTCGAAGAGATGGGGTACTGCCAGGGCATCGAAAATTATTCCCGCCACCTGACCGGCCGCAAACCGGGCGAGCCGCCGCCCACCCTCATGGACTACCTGCCCGCCGACGCCCTCGTCGTCATAGACGAAAGCCATGCAACCATACCCCAATTGCGCGGCATGTTCCGCGGCGACCGGTCTAGGAAGGAAACACTTGTGGAATACGGGTTCCGTCTGCCCTCGGCCCTGGACAACCGTCCTCTTATGTTCGAGGAGTTCGAGGCCGTTCCGAGGCAGTGGATATGCGTGTCCGCCACGCCGGCCGAGTATGAGCTGGGAAGGGCGGGCGGAAGGGTCGTGGAACAGATCATCCGTCCCACGGGCCTCATGGACCCGGAGATCACCGTCAAGCCGGCGGCACGGCAGGTGGACGACCTCCTGGAGGAAATCACCGCCCGCATCGAGGGGGGCGAACGGGTCCTGGTGACCGCCCTGACCAAGCGCATGGCCGAGAACCTTACCGAGTACCTGGGCGGTCTCGGCATCAGGGCCGCCTACCTTCACTCCGACGTGAAAACACTGGAACGGGTGGTCCTCATCCGCGACCTTAGAAGGGGGGTCTACGACGTTCTGGTGGGGGTAAACCTCCTCCGGGAAGGGCTCGATATCCCCGAGGTGTCTCTGGTGGCCATTCTTGACGCCGACAAGGAGGGGTTTCTGCGCTCCGAGAGGTCGCTCATCCAGACCAGCGGCCGGGCGGCCCGGAACGTGAACGGTCGGGTCATCATGTACGCCGATACCGTCACCGAATCAATCCGGCGATGTATGGACGAGACGAAGCGCCGCCGGTTGATCCAACAGCGTTATAACGAGGTCCACGGCATCACGCCGGAGACCGTCACAAAGGAAATAAGCGATATTCTCACATCCGTCTATGAAGCCGATTACGTCACCGTGCCCGTGGCTGAACCCTTGGAAGCACCCATGTCTGAGGAGGAAATCCTCCGGTCCATCGACGAACTTTCGAAAGGAATGAAAGCGGCGGCGAAAAACCTGGAATTTGAAAAGGCCGCCATGTACCGGGACCGCATCAGGGAACTGAAAAACCTGCGCACCGAGCTGGGCGTGTGGGAGTGGGGAGGCACCCATGGCGGGCGTTCCTGAGGCTCCGGCGAAAAAGGCGGCGGCGCTTCCCGCCGCCACCGGCGTATATCTGATGAAAGACGGGGACGGGAATGTCATCTATGTGGGCAAGGCGAAGAACCTGCGGAGCCGGGTTCGCTCCTATTTCGGCGACAGCGACGACCGTGCCGTGATTCCCTTTCTCCGTGCCAGGATCGCAGACTTTGATTACGTACTCACGGCCACAGAAAAAGAAGCCCTGATCCTTGAAAACGCCCTCATCAAGAAACATCGTCCCCGCTACAACGTCATGCTCCGGGACGACAAAAATTACTTCACCATCCGCCTCGACAGAGGGACAGACTTTCCACGCTTCGAACTGGTGCGGCGCATGAAGAAGGATGGTGCCCGATACTTCGGCCCCTACGCCTCGAGTACCGCCGTCAAGGAGACCCTGCGCCTGTTGAACCGATTCTTTCCGTTGCGCACCTGCCGGGACCGCGATTTCGCGAGCCGCCGCCGTCCATGCGTGGAATACCAGATAGGCCGTTGCTCAGCCCCCTGCGTGGGTTACATCGACAGGGAGGAATATGCCGAACTTCTGAGGGAGGCGGTTCTATTCATCGAAGGCAGGCAGAAGCGCCTGGAGACGCTGATTCGAAGGAAAATGGAAGAGGCGGCCGACGCCCTCGACTTCGAAGAGGCGGCCCGCATGAGAGACCTGCTGGGCGCGATGGAACAGACATTCGAGAAGCAGAGCATCGTTTCAGCCTCTTTCCGCGATCAGGACGTGTTCGGTCTTTTCAGGGAGGGCGATCACCTGTCGGTCTACATGATCAATGTTCGCCATGGAACCGTGGCGGACCAGCGACCCTTGCGTCTGCCCGCGGGACGGCCCGTTCCTGAAGAGCCCGGGGAAATCTTTGCCGCCCTCCTGAAACAATATTACGACGACACCCCCTTCCTTCCCCGGGAGGTGATCATTTCCGCCCGACCCGACGATGGCGGGGTAATCGAGGAGTGGCTGTCGGACAATCGGGGCGCCGGGGTCAGACTGGTGGTGCCGCGGAGGGGTCACCGACTGGACCTTTTGCGGATGGCCGAACAGAACGCCGAGGCGGCCTTACGCGCCGAGAGGGAACGGACTGAAGACAGGGAGGCGGTGCTCTCGGAACTGGCGGTAAAACTGGGTCTTCGTGCCGTCCCGCGGCGCATCGAGTGTTTCGATATATCAAACATAGGGGGGAAGTTCGCCGTGGGCTCCAGGGTGGTTTTTACCGACGGAGTTCCCGACAGAAAAAATTACCGCCGTTACAATATCCGCACCGTGGAGGGAGCCGACGACTACGCCATGATGTACGAAGTGCTGAAGCGGCGCTTTTCCGGAGATGGGGCGTCCTCCGACCTGCCCGATCTTGTCGTCGTCGACGGAGGCCGGGGACAGTTGGGCGTGGCCAAGTCGGTGCTCGATGAACTGGGACTGCGGTCGATCGATCTGCTGGGGCTTGCCAAGGAGGCCCGCCGGGGGAAGCCGTCGATCCCCGGATCCGTCCGGGACGATGAAGACCGCGTGTATCTCCCGGGCCGAAAAAACCCCCTCTACCTGTCACGGTCCCCCGAGCTGCGCCGGCTTCTCCAAGCCGTCCGCGACGAGGCACATCGCTTCGCCGTAACCTATCATCGAAAATTGAAACAGAAAGAGGATCTTGCCTCCGAACTCGACAGCATCCCGGGCATCGGTCCGGCCAAAAAAAGGGCCCTCCTGGCCCGCTTCAAGACGGTTTCAGCCATCCGGCGAGCCGCTCCGGACGAAATCGCCGCGGTGCCGGGAATAGGCGCCGCCCTGGCCCGCCTGATCAAGCAGGGGGAAAAGACGTGACGCCCTTTATCATTAAGTATTTGATTTAAACGAGATATTGAAGAGATATGACGATGATTCAACTTAACAACTTAGAGGAGCACCCCTCACATCCCTATCGTTGGGTCAATCGTTTCTTTCCGCCCCGCCTCGACTGGATTCAAGTAGAAATTTCATCTCTTTGTGACGCATCTTGTATTTATTGTCCTCACACTGCCTTACGCTCCGTGTGGAGACAGGGTCTGATGTCCCGCAAAACATTTTTTACCCTTTCGAACATTTTTCAATACACACGCCATGTTCATCTTCAGGGATGGGGTGAGCCTTTCCTGCATCCACACTTTTTTGACTTCGTACAAGCGACTCGCGATACCGGGTGCATCGTTGGGACAACGACTTCCGGACAAGCGGTTACGGTAGATATGGCCGAAAGGCTAGTAGACGAAGGGCCGGATGTGGTGGCATTTTCAGTGGCCGGCTGTTCTGAATTGAGTGATCGGTACCGCCGTGGGACATCCTTCACAAAAACCCTTCGAGCGATGGAGACCATCGCGAACCTAAAGGAAAAATCAAGGCGAACAACGCCGAAGATTCACGTCGCTTATATGCTTTTAATGTCCGCTCTGGATGAAGTAGAGCGCATTATTCCCCTGTTTGGTAATATGGGTGTGCAAGAGGTCATCATAAGTACGCTGAACTTCGTAATCGATCCGAAACTTCGCGAGGAATCATTTCTTTACTGCGATGCCGCGAAACAGCGAAAAGCGGTGGAGATACTTCAGGAATCGGCGGTACCGTCGGGAGCCGCAACGGATATCGTTATTTCGGTAAATTTCCCGCCCTTTCATCAAAGCGAGAGGTGTCTGGAAAACGCCGCTAGAAGTATTTTCATCTCCCACGACGGCTACGTTCATCCATGCGTCTATTTGGGAATCCCTCTCGTCGGTCCGACAAATGGAAGCACTCCTTCCGTTCTAAACTTCGGCAACATAGAAACTTCGAGTTTTCCGGGCTTGTGGCGCCATAAAAATTATCGCCGCTGGAGACGAAGCCTCCGCAAGGGAAAACCTCCGATGACATGTACAAGATGCGGACGTTTTATTTCTCCAACCCAAAATCGCCCGGCCCTTTTTTCTTTTTGATGTACGTATATAGAATGTTCTTTACTTCCGGACGGATGACGGCCGAAACGATCGTGGTCGATCCTGAAAAACTCCTTTTTTCGGATTGTGGATTTAAGCTCTGGATCTTTGACAACCAAAGCGGCAACAAAACAAGCGACAGTCGCCGAAGTACTGCAGGGGCAATGAGCGCAAAAAAAAAGCGGCAGCGAAGCGTTGCGGCTTCCGGAAGTTCATGCCGGCGGCGCAGAGGATCGCATCGATCCGGTCTCCTTCGATTCCTTTCAGGCGGTTATGGTTTATTCGATGTTCACGCTTCAAGTGACCTATTTCCGGTTCGATCGCCGCACGGCGCTTCACCCGGTGCCGGAGACTCGGCGGCGTTCTTCCGCGACGCCTCTTGTCCACATGAACCTGGACGTCGCCTGTGGACCCGTGACCACGATAGCCCATGTCCATAAAGACATGCCTCCGGGCGGCGGCGATCCGTTCAACCCGTGAAAGGGCTTCCGTCAACGTGTGACCGTCATGGAGAAAGGCCTTCAGCTTCAACCCCGCTTCGATGGTTTCTTTCAGCAACTCTTCAGCGCCCGTTTCTCCAATACGATTGCGCCGCCGGGCCATGCTCGATGGATCGATAGGAAAGCGATGCCGAGAGAGCTTCATGCCCCCAGATACTGCCGGTAAGGGTTCTCCACCCGACCGTGCAGAACATCTTCATCGCCGAGGTTGTGCCTGTACTTGGGGTAACGCAGGGAAATCATCCGGACTGTTTTCCAAACGTCTCGTTGTCCGTTCCCCCCATGTCACGCCGGGACGCCCCGCCCTTTCTTATGCCCGGTTCGGTTCACCGCACGGGTGCTTTGAAGATCGACGATTCCCAAAAAGGCCTGATCTCTTGAAATCTCGGTTCCGCTCGCAACGCCTCTTCAATCCGCGCATTGGTCAGTTCCTCATGGGACATGTCGATCTTGACCTTGGTGAAATCCGCATCCAGTAGAAGGCACTTCGGATCTCCTTCTATATTGGACCATGGGATCCACTCAGGCAGGCCCGAATCCGGCCGATTCGGATCACCGGTACGGGCGAACGACGACCAGTAGTCCATTATGGCGTTCGTGAGCGCCACACGACCGGGGCGATTCTTCCGCGTAAAGACCAAGTTCCCCAGGGCCACGGCCTCCGTTCCGAAAACAAAATCGATCTCCAGCGTGTGAGAGGCCCCGATTAAGAGACTGACGGGGAACGGCTCCACACTGTTTTTTACCCCTCCGGCACCCCAGAGGAATTGATAAGCATAAACAGACGGCTGGTCCGCATTGGATCTGAGGATCCGAGCAAAGTTGTCCACGCTCATGACCTTCCAGCCGTCACTCTGGTAATGGGCTACGAGCTCGTAAAGTTCCGTTTTGGCCGGATCCATGAAGAGAGAACCGTCCGTGATCCAGGGCGTGAATCGCGGATCCATCGTTTGGAACAACTTCGTTTCCTCTTTATTGGTCCCCGTAAGGACAGGGACCTTGTTGTACTGCCCGGACCTGAAGGCACCGTAGAGATTGACCGGCAAGACGACCCCATCCTGGAAGGTAACGGGCAACAGCAGCATGCCGCGGCTCATGCCTTCAGGATAGGTCTCCAGTATCTCCCGGGCGCTTTTGGATCTCAAGTAAGCCGCCAGTTCCGCCCGGGACATCTTCTTTACCTTAAGAACGGCCGCTTTCTCGTCGGGGGCGCTTCCGTCCTTGACCAGAAGCCTCGCTGCAACCGATTCCGCGTGTTGAGCACCCTTCTCGGGGGGCGACGGTCTGATCACGCCACTCTGGATTATGGCGCGGTGAAATAAACCGGCCGCAAGGGGTGAGGCCAAAAGGGAGATGACGTTTTCTCCACCGGCCGATTCCCCGGAGATCGTTACATTTCCGGGATCTCCGCCGAATGATTTGATATTCGATTGAAGCCACGTAAGGGCCTGGATGATATCGAGTAGCGCAAAATTCCCGGAATCGTTTTTCTCATCGCCCTTTTTACCGGTTTTCAGGGCAGGGTGGCTGAGAAATCCCAAGGGGCCCAACCGGTAATTGAGCGACACTACCACCATATTGGTTCGATTGGCGAACATGGAAAGATCCGTATCGGAAATCAGGGGCCATTGGATGCTGTTACCACCGCCGTGAATCCAGATATATACGGGCAGGTCGGCTGCTTTGTTCCGGGGCCGCCAAATGTTCAGATAAAGGCAGTCCTCATTGCCTTGGATGATTCTAGATGTAGCTGGGTTCATGTCATGGTCAATGAAATGGGGACCGGGTTCCTTGAAATCCGTGGCCGCCAACGGCGCCGTGCGCTTTTCCGGAGGAACAGGCGCTTTCCATCTTAGTTCCCCGACCGGGGGTTTTGCATACGGAATACCTTTCCAGGAGATCGTATCCGTCGCCCGGTGCAGCACGCCGATTACTTCACCTTCCGTGGTCTGCCTTTCGATGCGTTGAGAGTCGACATCCGCCTGTGCGCATGCACAATTGCAGTTAAATAGAAATACTCCCGCAATGAAGACAGCCAGAAATGAAAATAACACTGATAATCTCGGGGTATTCCTTTTCATATCATCACCTCTCATGATTTTTTCCCATACTTTTTTATTTTACATCAGGAAGCTACAGCTCCCTCGAATACCTTTGTTGATTTTTCAAGGAAGGGGCACCCTTAAATCAAGTGTCTGATTTAAACGACGTCTTGAAGAGGCCCTACAACGAATCGACTTAATAACTCAAGAGCGTCCCCGTCCTCCAAGGATCCAATCCACCAGTTCCTTGTAGAAGGCGTTCATTGCCTGGGCCGCTTCTTCACGCCGTAGGTTGTTTTTGGAAGCGGCGTAGGCGGCTCCGTCCAGTTTCAAAAACCGGGAGGCCACTTTCCCGGCCGCTTCGAGCACGTCCTCCCCTTCCGGCACCAGGTCGTCCACGATGCCCCGTTCGAAGGCCTCGACCGGTGAGTATGCCCGAGAGTGAAGCAGCGCCTCTTTCCAGTAGCCCTGTGGTATGGATGAGCGACATATGAGGGTGATCCAGGAGGGAAGGACCATCTTGTTCGCCACCTCGTTGATCTGGATTATATAGGGACCGTCGCCTACCACCAGTCTGTCGCAGGCGAACGAGAGGATGGCCCCCCCGGCGACGGCATGACCCGCGTAGGCCGCGATCGTGGGAATGGGAAAGAGATATAGCCTGAGCATTGTTTCCGCGAATTCCCGTTGAAAGCGAAGCTGTTCGGTCACCGACTGGGTGGGCAGAAGCTTAAGGTCCAAGCCGGCGGAAAAAACTCCCGGTCTACCCGTTAATATGAGGGCACCGGCGCCGTCCGATTGAGCCTTGTCCAGAGATTCGTCCAGTTCTCTGAAAAAATCCCAGTTCATGACGTTCATCTTTCCGTCATCGAGGGTGATCTTGGCTACCCGGTTTTCGCAGGTATAACTCATTTTCTTCATGATGCATCTTTCCCCGCACGCCTTTTAGAACGAATCAGAACGAACCTAGCCGGCAGTTGTTTATTTTTATGGAAAGGGCCTCGCAGGCCGCCGCCACGTCCATGCGGGGGCAGTGAAAGCGGTCGGCTATCTTCCAGGCTTCGGCACAGGCGAGTTTCCCTCCTTCTAGAGAGGAAAGGATGGCCTTCTTCATCTCGGGGTTTACCGATTCCGCCGGTTCCACGATCCGCTTTTTCGGCTCGTATCCGAAAAGCCCGAGCTGGCACCTGTTGATCCTGTATTCGAGCAGATCTATGGCAACCCCTACCGATTCCGGCTCAGCCCCGAGGTCTTTCGCAATTGCGAAGGCCTCGGCGCATCCTATTTTTCCGTCCCGACCAACCGCCCTTACGGCCTCAGCTATCTTTTCGTCCGGCTTTGTGCCGGCCGGATGTTTCCTTGCGTAATTCCCTGCATATTCATGGGGCACGAGATCTTCCTCCGATTATTATCAGTATTTCATGTAGTGGAATGGCTCGATGGAGGCCAGCGCCTCGGCATCGAGGGTTTTATAGTTGCTTTCTTCCAGTGCCTCGAGGGTCTTTTCCACCTCTTCCACTTCGAGGATGAAGACGGCCTTTTCCCAGCTCTCGAGGACGAACCCGTAGGCGTTTTCTATATTGATCCCGCGGTCCGACAGGGCATGAACCAGCTTGTCCAGCCCTCCCGGCCGGTCGGGCATTAAGACGGCCACGACGGGCTTGAGGCTGACCGTCAGGCCGGCCTCGGAAAGAGCGCGATATGCCTTGTCGGGATCATCAACGATCATGTTGATGACGCCGAACTCGTCGGAGCTTGAAATCGTAATGGCCCGGATGTTTATTTTTTTCGAGGCCAGCACGGAGGTCACCTTGGCGAGGCGACCGGGCTTGTTCTCGGCAAAAATGGAAATCTGGTGGGCTATCATTTCGAACTCATTCCTTTCTGTTGTCGATGACTCTAACGGCCTTTCCTTCGGTCTTCGGCAGCGTGTTCGGTTCCACCAGCTCCACCCTTGGCGTGATGAGAATGTCGCTGCGAAGATCCTCGGTGATTTTGCGACGGAGATTCTCCAGTTGTTTCAAGTCTCCGGAAAATATTTCCTTCTGTACTTCGACCCGCACGATCATGAGGTCGTTGTATCCTTCGCGCTCAAGTATGATGAGGAAATTATTACCCACTTCGGGAATTTCCATGAGTTTCTTTTCTATCTGTATCGGGAAGATATTGACACCCTTCAGGATCAGCATGTCGTCGGTGCGGCCGGTGATCCTGTCGATGCGTCTGTGCGTCCTGCCGCAGTCGCAGTGACCGGGTATGATGCGTGTCAGGTCTTTGGTGCGGTACCGTATGATGGGCATGCCCTCGCGCTTCAGCGTCGTGAGGACGAGCTCACCCTCTTGTCCGTCTTCCACGGGCTCGAGAGTCCGTGGATCGATCACTTCAACAAGGAAGTTATCCTCCCATATGTGCAGCCCGTTCTGCAATGGGCACTCGAATGCCACCCCGGGACCGTTCATTTCGGAAAGGCCATACGAATTGAATGCCTTGACTCCGTAATACTCTTCAATTTTTTGCCGTGTTTTCTCCGAATGCGGTTCGGCTCCAAGGAAAGCCAGGCGGAGGTTCAGGTCCTTCCGTGGACCCACGCCCATTTCTTCGAATACTTCAGTCAAATGGAGTGCATAGCTTGGGATAATGTGGATGACGGTGGTATTGAAGTCCTTCATGAGCTGGATCTGGCGCTTGCTGTTGCCCGCGCCGGCCGGAATGGTCAGCGCGCCGATCTTTTCGGCGGCGTAATGAAATCCCAGCCCCCCCGTAAAAAGCCCGTAGGTCATCATATTCTGAAAGACATCGGTGTTTCTCATTCCAGCCATGTACATCGATCGCGCCAGAACGTCGGTCCAGGCGTCTAGATCTCCCGCGGTGTGAAATATCACGGTTGCCCGTCCGGTGGTTCCCGAGGAGGAATGCATGCGTACGAGCTTCTCCTTCGGTACCGCAAGAAATCCGTAGGGCCAGGCTTCCCTCAGGTCGTCCTTCGTGGTGGGAGGTATACGCCTTATGTCATCCAACGATTTTATGTCGGCCGGTTCCAAGTCGATGTTCGAAAAAAGTTTTTTATAGAACACGGACAGGGAGGCGTCACTGACGGTCTTTTGCAGACGTTCAAGCTGTAGCGCCTCCAGGGCTTCCCGTTCCATGGTTTCAACCGATGATTCCCAGTACATCAGGTTCAAATCCTCCCGGTGTAAATACAGTGGTGCACATGTATCTACAACCGGTGGGATGATTTATCAAGCTTAAAACGAGGAAAGAGGAATACGCACGCCGCTGCCGCATCGGTAAAAAGACGCCCTCCTTTCTCATGAAGAGAAAAAAGGACGTCTTGTTTCACCTTGCCATGACAAGACAACGTGTTATAGATCCCTCATTTTGTCCCGGCCAATGTAGAGAGCGAAATGAGGGAGAAGTGATTTTCCTATATAAATATTGTCCAATTTCTATTGGCTGGTGTAGCGTTTCAGCCGGTTGCGCTTTTTATCCTCGTCCCCGGGGGGTGGAAAACTAGAATTTCACGGCTATGACGGGACAGGGCGCGCTCAGTATGATGTGCTGAGCCGTCGAGCCCATCAGGAATTTGCCGACCTTAGATTTTTTCTGCACCCCGACGATTATTTCATCGGCCTTGTTTTCTTTCGCGAATTCGACGATATCCTCTCCCGGCGAAAGCCCCTTGACAAGGAGATGCGTTGAGCAAGGAATGCCCTCTTTTTCCACAACCTTCTTGGCATGCTCCAGGGCGGCCTCGGCCTCCTCTATCTCTTCGATGTCCTGCCTAGGGCCTCCTTCAAGAGATGTCACCAGAAAGATCTTTCCGTTGAAGTTCTTCGCATGTTCGATCGCCTTCTCCACCAATTTCATCGAGAGCTTCGACGGCCTGTACGCTACAACGATATTCATTTTTCTTTTTACCTCCTTGTTTTTCTTTGGGCCATGTCGGTTTTAGAAGAAGAAAATAGTTATACCCCCTCCGATTCTGCTGAAACAAGCGGCGCAGATCACGCCATAATAAATTGATGTATCGATAATTAGCACACCTTATTTTTAATTACAATCAAGATAGTGACGGTATCGCAAAAATAATTTCAATTAGGGGGTCAAATCTTTAAACTTGACATTTCGTTTGCGTAATCGGTATCTTTTTGATGTTCTTTTTCATTCAAGACGATGGACGATAATAGACGCTGGGCATCAACGCATCTGGAAACACCCAGTCATTAATTGGGAGCGTCATCGGAGATCTGTCAGCGGAGACCTTGTTGTTTCCCCACTTATTTGCTAAAGATCTATTCTTACATTCAGGCAGGACATGCTTCGTGATTGAAGACATTATAACTAAAATCGCCCGACGGCAGTTTGCCGGGGCGGTAAATTTCCGTGAAGGCGAGAGGCCCGTAGTGGAGGCGGCGCGCTCTGTGGGCGATCGGCTGCTCTATGTGCACGTCCCTTTCTGTGAAATTCTTTGTTCCTATTGTTCTTTCAACCGGGTTGTCTTTGAAGAAAACCTATGCAGAAGGTATTTCAGAGCGCTGAGGGAGGAAATGACCCTCTATCGACGGATGGGTTACGATTTCCAAGGGCTCTACGTGGGAGGTGGGACGCCCACGGTTCTCGTCGACGAGTTGGAAGAGACCCTGGGCCTGGCGAGGGGGCTTTTTGCGATCCGGGAAATATCGGTGGAGACCAACCCGAATCACTTGACCGACGATCGCCTCGATCGTCTCGCCAGGGCGGGGGTCAACAGGCTTTCCGTGGGTGTACAGAGCTTTGACGACGGCCTTCTCCAGGCCATGGGGCGATACGCAAAGTATGGTTCGGGAACGTGGATCGCCGATCGACTTAAGCATACCCAGGGCGTCTTCGACACGCTCAATGTAGACATGATTTTCAATTTCCCGGGCCAGAGTGAATCGTCACTTCGAAGGGATATTGACATTGTAGCGGAGCATGGGTTCGACCAAGTGACGTGGTACCCTCTCATGGTGTCCGACTCCACCCGCCGCACTGTGACACAGACGCTCGGTGAAGTTGATTTTCACAGGGAGAAAGTTTTCTACGAGATTATCCGTGACCGCCTTCTTCGTGATTACTCCTTTTCATCCGCCTGGTGTTTTTCCCGGAGACAGTCGATGATAGACGAGTATATCGTCGATTACCCCGAATACGCCGGTCTCGGCAGCGGTTCCATAGGGTACCTCCAGGGGCGTTGTTACGCCAACACCTTCGATATCGAGGAGTACATCCGGTATATCGATAAAGGAGAACTCCCGCTCATGGCCTCCAGGACCTTCGGCACCGGCGACCTGGTTTTCTACGATTTCATGATGGGTCTCTTCGGCGGAAGCCTGAACCCAGCGCTTATTTCCAAGCGGTACGGCTTGAAGGGCCTATTGTTCCTGTGGGCGGCCGTGGTTCCCTTTGCCGCAGCAGGCGGAGTTCGCTTCGGCGGAGGACGGATCCTTTCCACCCGGAGGGGGCGGTATTACTGGGTGGTCCTTATGAGGGAATTTTTTACCGCCGTGAATAATTTCAGGGATTACTGCAAAAATCGGGGGGAGGGATTTGCCCGTGGATGATCTGCGGCAATCGTACCTCAAGGTTCTTCCCCGGGTCGATGAAGTCCTGGCCCTCCTGGAGAAGAGCGGCGGGTCGGAGGGCCTGTCCCGTTTCGCGATGGTCGAAGCCTGTAGATATGCCGTGGACCTGCAGAGGAAAAGGATTCTTGGCGCGGGCAATTCAAGTCTGGAGAGACCCACCGCCGAGGAAGCAAAAGGTATCGCCGAGGAGCGCCTGTGGGAGCTGCGCGCCCCGCGTCTTCGCCGGGTCATAAACGCAACGGGTGTCATTATTCATACCAATCTGGGGCGGGCGCCCCTCTGCGATGAGGCATTGCAGGCCCTTTTGTCTGTAGGCCGGGGGTACTCGAATCTTGAATTTAATCTTGCCGAGGGAAAACGGGGGCTTCGCTATGACCATGTGAACGAGCTGCTCGTCATGCTTACGGGGGCGGAGGACGCCGTCGTGGTCAACAATAACGCCGCCGCGGTCCTCCTGGTTCTGAACACGCTTGCCCAGGGGAAGGAAGCCGTTGTTTCCAGGGGGGAGCTTGTTGAAATAGGGGGGGAATTCCGCATTCCCGAAGTCATGGAAAAAAGCGGCGCCCTGTTGCGCGAGGTGGGCACCACCAACAGGACGCGCCTTTCCGATTACGAAGGGGCGTTGGACGAGAAGACCGGCCTCATCATGAAGGTCCACACCAGTAATTTCACTACCATCGGATTCACCGAGGAGGTGGAGGCGAGGGACCTGGCCGAGTTAGGCCGGAGGACCAATATACCTGTCATGCACGATCTTGGAAGCGGGTGCCTCCTGGATCTTGGCAAATGGAAGATCGGCGGTGAGCCCACCGTTCAGGAGGCAGTACGGAGCGGTTCCGACGTAGTGACCTTCAGCGGCGACAAGCTGTTGGGAGGTCCCCAGGCGGGGATAATCCTCGGACGCCGTTCCGTGATCGAGGCGATCAAGAAAAATCCCCTCAACAGGGCGCTCCGAATCGATAAACTTACCCTGGCGGCCCTGGAGGCGACGCTCCGCCAGTATCTCCTTTTCAACGACCCCGAAAGACGGATTCCAGTTCTCCGGGCCATGACGGAGTCGTTGCATTCGGTCCGGAAGAGGGCTGCCGATCTCATGGGGCGTCTCGAGGGGATCGGCGATGACCGCTTCAGTTTTCAGCTCAAAGAGGAGACCTCTCTTTCCGGCGGCGGCTCCCTCCCCGGCCGCGATATTTCCACGGTGGCCATCGCCGCCGGGGCTTCCCACTTGTCGGCACGCGAACTAGAGCGGATGCTCAGAGAAAACGATCCTCCTGTGATTGCGAGAATTAACGAAGAGCAGATTTTGATCGATCCGCGGACCTTGGTTGATGATGAGGCTGGGTATGTGGAAGAGGCCTTTCGCCGTATCTCCGAAGGGGAATGAGCGCGGCCGAGAATCGTCGAAAGAGGGTTCCAAAGGGGGTTCCTTAGCCATGAACGACGAGATGACCTGCGATCTGTACCGGGTTCCGGAGAGCGACGGGGGACGGCGCCTTGATCTGTTTCTTGCCGCCAGGAATCCCGATCTTTCCCGTTCCCAAATAAAGCGGGCCGCGGAGGAAGGGAGGGTGATGGTCAACCATGCCTCGGCCAAGGCCGGTCTCTGTCTTAAGCCCGGGGACATTGTTCTGCTGGAACGCGAATCCCCCCGTGCCTGGAATGTGGAGGCCGAGGACATACCCCTGTCCGTTCTCTTCGAGGACGAATCAATAATCGTAATCGACAAGCCGCCGGGGATCGTGGTTCATCCGGGGGCGGGCAATATTCGAGGGACGCTGGTAAACGCCCTTCTTCACCATTGCCGGGATCTTTCGGGCATAGGGGGGGTCCTTCGGCCCGGAGTCGTTCATCGCCTCGATAAGGATACTTCGGGTGTCATGGTTGTGGCCAAGACCGACGCGGCCCACCAGGCGCTGGCGGCCCAGTTCAAGGCCCGTGCCGTGATGAAGAGGTACAGCGCAGTAGTGGTCGGTTCCATGCCGGCCGAAGAGGGAATTATCGACGCCCCTATCGGGCGGCATCGACGGGACCGTAAAAAGATGACCACCGGGGTGAAGGAGGGACGCGAGGCGGTTACCAAGTGGAAGGTGGTCAAGGATTACGGCGGCGTCGCCTCGCTCCTGGATGTCGAGATTGAAACCGGACGGACCCACCAGATTCGGGTACATTTGAATTCGGTTAAACGGCCGGTACTGGGCGATCGTGAATACGGAGGCCTCGCCACGTCCCTTCCGGAGCGCATCCGAAAAGGTCCCGCGGGGGAAGCATTGAAAGCAATGAACCGGCAGGCCCTCCACGCGGCCGCCCTGGGATTTCATCACCCTCAGTCAGGGCGGTACCTTGAATTTACCGCTCCCTTGCCCGAAGACATGGCCCGACTGATCGGGGAATTGGAATCGCTTTCGCGGAGCGCCGGTGGGAGGTGATACCGTTGTTTTCATTGAGACGAAAAGGACTCCAGCTCTACATCGAGGCCGACATTCTCCGGAACCGTAAAGGCTTGGTTCATGCCTTCGGTACCCGCTGGAGCGCCGATGACATCAGGGAAGATCAAAGTGGGAACAATTTGGTGGACGGGAAGCCCTTTCCCGTCGAGGGCATAGCCTCTGTGATCGGGGCCCGTCCCTGCGACATTGTCATGGGTGTTCAGGTACACGGCGATCATATAGTTGTTATAGAAGACGGATCGGCAGATAAGATCGGTACAAAGATGTGCGGGGGGACTCCCGTTTGCGACGGTTTTATCACGAACCGGTCCTGGATCGCCCCGGCTGTCAGAACCGCCGATTGTGTTCCGCTC
>JAHDRK010000011.1 GCA_018433345.1 Syntrophobacterales bacterium
AAAAACCATACCATATCATTGCTGGTAAAAAACAAACCCGATGTCCTTGCCCGTATTTCGGGCCTTTTAAGCGGAAAGGGATTCAACATAGAAAATATAAGCGCAAACGTTACCATGAACCCGGGGATTACGAAGATCACCATGGTCGCCCGGGGGGATACGGATACGGTGGTGAAAATTGAAAAGCAGATGAAAAAGCTCATAGACGTCATCGACGTGGTACACGTGAAAAACAAAGATTCTTGTCAGCGTGAATTGGCATTGGCAAAGGTCAAGTTCGATCGCGAAAGCCGGGGGGATCTCATGAAAACACTGGAAACCTTTTCCGGTCGAGTGCTGGAAGAAACGACGGACTATCTCATTCTTGAAATGACGGGCAATTCATCGGAAATCGACCGGGCGTTGATTTCTCTCGAGGCGCTTGGTATGGAAGACATGAGCCGATCGGGGGTTGTTGTTTTATAGAATGCCGGCGAAGGGGAAGGGTGCGTCACGCTGCCCTTGAAACCTCCCGCCGGTGGAGCCGAGAAGTGATACTTTTTAAATTTCATAAAAAACTAGAAGGAGAAAGGGACAATGGCGCAGATTACGATTGGAGGGATAAGGGAGGAAGTCATAACGGCGGATGAGTTTCCCTTGGAAAAGGCCCGTGAGGTTATGAAGGGCGAAACGATTGCCGTCTTGGGCTATGGAGTCCAGGGCCCGGGACAGGCCTTGAACATGCTTGACAACGGATTGAAGGTCATCGTGGGACAGAGGGAAAGTGAACCCGAGTACTGGGACAAGGCGATCCGGGACGGGTTTATCCCCGGTGAAACCCTTTTTCCTCTTGAAGAAGCTGCAAAGCGGGGAACCATCGTCATGTTTCTGCTTTCCGACGCCGGCCAGAAAGCGGTTTGGCCTATCATCAAACCCCACATGACAAAAGGGAAGGCGTTGTACTTCTCCCACGGCTTTTCCATCGTTTACAAGGAACAGACAGGGGTCATCCCGCCGGAGGACATCGACGTCATCATGGTGGCACCCAAGGGTTCAGGACTTACCGTCAGGCGGAACTTCCTGGACGGAAGCGGGATAAACTCAAGTATCGCCGTGTTCCAGGACGCCACCGGCCGGGCCTTCGAGCGGACCTGTGCCATCGGTATCGCCATAGGTTCGGGCTACCTGTTTCCCACCACCTTCGAGAAAGAAGTTTACAGTGACCTGACCGGCGAACGGGGAGTGCTCATGGGATGCCTGGCGGGGGTTATGGAGGCACAATACGAATGCCTCCGCAAGAACGGACACAGTCCCAGCGAGGCCTTCAACGAAACCGTGGAAGAACTTACACAAAGCCTTATACGCCTGGTGGGCGAAAACGGCATGGACTGGATGTACGCGAATTGCAGTACTACCGCCCAGCGCGGCGCCCTGGACTGGAAAGGCCGGTTCCGAGAGGCCGTGGCACCCCTTTTCGATGAACTTTACGAGAGTGTCAAAAGCGGAAAGGAAACGGAAATAGTCCTAAGGGCAAACAGCGCACCTGATTACCGTGAGAAACTGGGAAAAGAGCTGGAAGCCATGCGAAACATGGAAATGTGGCAGGCGGGCAAGGTCCTTCGCGACCTGAGGCCGGAAAGACGGGCGGAGAAATAACGATTTCGCTCGGCCGCCTATTGTCCGGTTCCGCCGTACTGCTTGCAGGCGTAAAGCCTAAAGCCGCTTCGGAGGTGTTCCGGGGGTGGATTAGGCCGCCGGTACAATATCTCGATGCGGCCATAGTCTGATTGCGTTGGAAAGGGATGGAGCCATGAGAAGCGATAAGATGAAAAAGGGTATCGAGCGGGCGCCCCACCGTTCACTCTTTAAGGCGATGGGATATACCGACGATGAATTGTCCAGGCCGATTATAGGAGTGGTAAACTCGGCGAACGAAATCGTTCCCGGCCACTCGCACCTAGATTTAATCAAGGAAGATGTCAAGGCGGGTATCCGAATGGCCGGCGGCACCCCCGTGACCTTTCCCGTAATCGGGGTTTGTGACGGTATCGCCATGGGACACGAGGGTATGAAGTACTCCCTGGCCAGCCGGGAGCTTATCGCCGATTCCATCGAAATCATGGCCATGGCCCATCCTTTCGACGGGCTCGTGATGATACCGAACTGTGACAAGATCGTGCCGGGTGTCCTCATGGCGGCCATGCGCCTCAATATTCCGACGGTGGTTGTAAGCGGCGGTCCCATGCTGGCGGGAAGAATGGACGGGCAAAAGGTGGACCTGATCAGTGTATTCGAGGGCGTTGGGCGGGTGAAATCGAAGTCCCTGACTCAGAAGGCCTTGAAAGAGCTCGAAAACAGCGCCTGCCCGGGATGTGGTTCCTGCGCCGGAATGTTTACCGCGAATTCAATGAATTGCGTAACCGAGGCCCTGGGACTGGGACTTCCCGGGAACGGGACCATTCCGGCGGTCAGTGCCGCTCGGAGAAGGCTTGCCAAGGAAGCGGGCATGCGGGTCGTGGACTTGGTGAAAAAGGACATTAAGCCCCGAGACATAGTCACCATGAAGGCCCTGGAAAATGCCGTCGCTGTGGACATGGCCCTCGGCTGTTCCACAAATACGGTGCTTCACATTCCCGCGGTGGCCCACGAGGCGGGTATAGATCTCGACCTAGATATTTTCAACGAGATCAGCAGGAAAACCCCCAATATCTGCAAGCTAAGCCCCGCCGGGACGCACCACATAGAGGATCTCAATGAGGCTGGGGGTATCCAGGCGGTCATGAAGCGCATTTCCCCCTTGGGCGTCATTAACACCGACGTTTTCACAGTGACCGGAAAAACAGTAGAACAGAACCTCGAAAAGGCATCC
>JAHDRK010000057.1 GCA_018433345.1 Syntrophobacterales bacterium
GGTGAAGAGGCCACCCTACGACGTGGTCCACGACAACCAGTGCCTTGCCTATGGTTTGCTCGGTCTCCCAATGTTGGGGTATCCCACGGTGGCGACCATACATCATCCCATCACGGTTGACAGGAATGTCGAGCTGGAAGCCACCAGGTCGCCTTTCAAAAAATTCAAAACGCTGCGCTGGTATTCTTTTTTGGGGATGCAGAAGAGGGTGTCCCGCAAAATGGAGCCGCTCATCACCGTGTCCGAATGTTCAAGAAACGATATAAGTCGTGACTTCAAGGCGGCACGAAGTCGGTTTCGCGTCGTTCCGAACGGTATCAACACTGATTTTTTTTATCCTCTTGAAGGTGTACCACGTGCCGCCAATCGTCTCATAGTGACAAACAGCGCGGACACTCCCCTGAAGGGTCTTAGATACCTGCTTATCGCACTTGATTCCATAAGGAAGCGGAGGGATATTCATCTCACGGTGATAGGTATGCCGAAAAAGAACGGTGCCATAGACACCTTGGTCAGAGAATTGGGCATTGGCGCAAACGTTACCTTTACGGGGCGGATAGAGTACGAAGAGTTCGCTCGATATTACGCGGAATCCACGATTGCCGTTATACCCTCACTTTATGAAGGTTTCGGCATGCCGGCGGGCGAGGCGATGGCATGCGGTGTTCCGGTGATCAGCACTACGGGTGGGGCTCTCCCTGAGGTGGTGGGAGACGCGGGTATGCTGGTTCCTCCGGGTGACGCGGACGCCCTTGAACGGGCAATTGTTGAATTGCTCGACGATCCCGGGAAACGAGAAAAACTCGGCAGGGCGGGCCTTCAAAGGGTTCAAAGTTCCTTTACCTGGCGGCACGCCGCTCAGAAAACGGTGGACGTTTACAGGGAAGCTATCGATGCTCACGGCTGATTTTGCGCGATTGCCAATGAGGCCGGGCGCGGTCATTCTCGATGCGGGATGCGGGACCGGCAGGCATGCCTGCGAAGCTTACCGCTGGAACGGTGTCGGTGTCGTGGCGGTGGACATGAATCTCGATGACCTCCGTAAGGCGACATATACTCTTTATTCTATGGACGACGACGGTGCCGGGAAGGGTTCTTTCTGGGGAACGTCCGTGGCGGACATCACGGCACTGCCGTTTGAGGATGATTTCTTCGATGTGGTCCTGTGTTCTGAAGTTCTCGAGCACATTCCGGACAACCGTGGGGCGATCAGGGAACTGGTGAGGGTGCTCAAGCCTGGGAAGGACATGGTAGTGACCGTTCCCCGGTATTTTCCCGAAAAGATCTGTTGGTTGCTTTCCGAAGAATATCACAACGAACCGGGGGGTCACATACGGATTTATAAGAGAAAGGAACTTTTGGCTCTCCTCGAAGAGGCGGGGTTGGTCTACTGTCACAGGGAATATAGACACGCCCTGCACTCGCCTTACTGGTGGCTGAAATGCCTGGTAGGCCATAGGCGGGATGATTCACGGGTGGTAAATTCATATCGGCGGTTCCTGGAGTGGGATATAGTGAAGAGACCACCTTTGACGAAGACGGTTGACAAACTTTTGAATCCTCTCATTTCAAAAAGCGTTGTATATTACTTGAAAAAGAATTGACGCCGGTGGAAAAAACCCTTAAGCTCTCATTCCCGCCAAGAAAATAAAAAATGCCGGATTGAGTGAAGAATTGATCGCGCTACAGTATAAATTTCACAGAAAGGAACTGATAGCCCATGGAAGTCATTCTGCCCCGGAGAGCTCAAAAACCCGACCTCGATATCGATCTTATGGCTTCGTTTATTGCCGGTCTCCAGAAGGTAAGTGGAGAGATCCCCTGGTCCGACGGAGGGAAAACCGACCCCTGGGATCACGTGGAAAGCGCCATGGCCCTCGCCGTGACAGGATACCTGGAAGAGGCGCGGCGGGCCTATGAATGGCTTGCGGCAATCCAGCTCCCTGACGGAAGCTGGTGGGCATCCTACAGAGACGGTGTACCGGACGACATGACGAAAGATACTAACATGTCTACATATGTCGCCGTCGGTCTATATCACTACTACTTGACAACCAGGGATCGGGCCTTTGTTCGGCGGATATGGCCCACTGTAAAGAGGGGAATCGAATTCACGCTCAGCCTACAAGCACCGGGAGGACAGATTTACTGGGCCAAAAACAGCGATGACGTGGTTGATCCCATGTCATTGCTTACGGGATGCAGTTCGATCTTCATGAGCATGAAGTGTGCCCTCGCCACGGCGGCCGTGCTCGGTGAATCGCACCCTTCTTGGGAGGAGGCGTTGGTGAAACTGGGAGAGGCGATAAGGAACAGGCCCAGCCTTTTTAACATGATAAAGTCACGTTATTCTATGGATTGGTATTATCCCGTTCTGTGCGGAGCCGTTACCGGTGATGATGCCCGCAAAAGGATCGACAAATACTGGCACAAGTTTGTGGTGCCCAATTGGGGTATAAGGTGTGTTTCCGATCGACCCTGGGTGACCATAGCCGAATCGGCTGAATGTGTTATCGCCCTTGCCGCGATGGGAGACTTCGAGCAGGCCAGGACCGTTATGCGTTGGATTGAGCGCAAAAAATATGATGACGGTTCCTATTGGATGGGTGTTACCTTCCCCGATGGTGTAATATGGCCGGAAGAACGAACCTCTTGGACTAGTGCGGCCGTTATTCTCGCCTGGGACGCCCTTACTGACATGTCTCCGGCATCGCGTCTCTTCAGCCACCGGTTTTGGTCTCAATCCTGTAGATCGGGTGCGGAGCCGGATGTAGGGCCGGAAGAACAGATTCCCGAGAATGACATCGGGGAAAATGGCGATAGAGCTTGCCCGGGGATGTTCGTCGAAGACAGTCGGAGTGAGGGATCTTGAAACGGGATCATCGTCCCTATTACGTCAAGTCGTTTGACCTGGCCTTTCAACGCTGGTATGTGAGGCGGTTTCTCCGCCCCCAGTTCGAGTACCTCGGTCAGGGGTTCACTTTCATGAAACCATGGTATGTGGAGGTTTTTCAGGGGCCTGTTTCCCTGGGAGATCACGCCAACGTAATCGCCACAGCCGATCGGAGAGTGCGCTTGACAGTTTGGCCCGAGCAGGAAGGAGTGGGAGGGGGGATTCGGATCGGCAGACATGCTCTCATCTGTCCCGGAACTCGCATAAGCTCGGCCCTGGAGATTGCAATCGGAGATAATTGCATGATGGCCTCCGATTGTTACATTACCGATTCTGACTGGCATGGTATCTATGACCGGTTGTCTCCCCACGGACATACGGAACCGGTGATCATCGGCGACAACGTGTGGATCGGCGACGGAGCCATGGTTTGCAAGGGAGTCACCATCGGCGACAACAGCGTTGTCGGCGCCGGATCGGTGGTTGTGAAGGATGTGCCCCCCAACGTGGTTTGCGCGGGCAATCCCGCAAGGGTCATAAAGAAACTCGAACCGGGCAGGGAAATTATAACGAGGGCCCACTGGTTCGCCGATCCCCGCGCCCTGCGAGAGGAAATCGACGCCATCGATCGGCGGAAACTGAAAGACAACACGCTTGTCGGTTGGATTCGGTCACTGCTCTTCCCTCGGCCGGGTGACTGAAGGGAGAGTATCATTAAATATGAAAGTAGCCATCGTTGCTCCTCCCTATCCCCTGGAAGAAGCACCTTCCCCCCCGCTGGGCGTAACTTATGTAGCCGCCGCGTTTGAAGCGACGGGTGCGGAGGTGAGAATATTCGATTACATCGTCTCTCAGTACAGCAGGGAAAAACTGGAAGGGGAGATAAATCTGTTCGGCCCGAAGGTGATCGGTGCCACCTCGGTGACCATGAATTTTCCCGGTGCCGTCAGGATTATTGAGGACGCCAAGGATATCGATCCTTCTATATTGACCCTCATGGGCGGTCCCCACGTCAGTTTCGATGCGGTCAACACGTTAAAGAGGCATCCTGCATTGGACATAATCGTCATGGGAGAAGGGGAGCGGATTATCGAGGAGTTGGTGAGTGTTTTGCGGACAGGCGGTGACTTGTCATCGATCCGGGGCATCGCCTTTCGCAAAAACGGAGAGATTGTTGTTACGGGAGCCAGGGAACTGGTGGATGATCTCGATTCACTTCCACGGCCCGCCCGGCACCTTTTGCCCATTTCCCGTTACCAGGCTTTGGGCTTTCCCGTGAGCATCATCACCGGCCGCGGTTGCCCCAATGCCTGTATTTTCTGTCTTGGGAGGCGAATGGTTGGGAAAAGGGTCAGGCACAGGGATCCCGTGGCCGTGGTCGATGAGATAGAGGACATTCTTGAGTGGGGGTTTACCAGGATTAACGTGGCCGATGATCTCTTCACGGCGACACCGGCGAAGGTGAAGGCTGTTTGTGAAGAGATCGGGCGTCGAGGTCTTCGCTTTGCCTGGAGCGCCTTTTCGAGGGTAAACACGATCACCCGGGAATTGATCGCCATGATGAGGGATACCGGGTGTGACGCCGTTAGTTTCGGTATCGAGTCCGGGAATCCGGAAATGCTGAAGCGGGTGCGCAAGGGGATTACCCTCGAGCAGGCTCGAGAGGCGGTCCAAATGTGCAAGGATGAAGGCGTATTGGCCCACGCGTCTTTCATGGTGGGATTGCCGGGCGAAACACCTGAAACCCTCGAAGAAACCAGAGTGTTTGCTGAGAGCCTCGGCATTTTGTACGGGTTTCATTTTCTGGCGCCCTTTCCCGGGACAACGGTCAGGGAGCAGGTTCATCGGTACGACCTGGAGATTCTTACCGACGATTGGAGTCGATATGATGCCAACAGCGCAATAGTGCGGACCTCGGCGCTCAGCCCCGAGGCGATGAACGAATTTGTCGCCGCCATCGAGAAAGAGCACCGGGCGATATGGGAAGAGTCGCTCAAACGGTATTATGACGGAACCGCCTCGCAGAATGAGCGTGTCAGTGTCGAAGGCCAGTTGCGAACGCAGATCATTTTTAAAATTCTGTCTCAAGACCTGATCGAACGTTTTGGTTCCGTGGACGGTGAGAGCGACGCGCTGGGCTTGCTATGCCGAAGGGCGGGCGCCGCCGTGGGCGGAGACGTGAAACTTGTGGAAAGAACCGTGAGGAGCCTCGCCGATAAAGGTTTCATAAAGATCAGGGAAGACGGCGCGGAGCGAAGAAGCTGGTTCTGGACTCACAACGGCAGGGTGGACTTTTTATGAGGTCGTCAACCATCAATATAGAACCTTCGACCTAGTACTTAGAACGTCGGCGTGATGTATTTGGACTTTCAATGAACTTAAATTGCCGGCCAAGGTCGACTATTCGGTGCCAGGCGCCATACAAGTTCGTTCATTCATAGGCGGGCCGCCGCCGCGAAGCGGCATAAACCTGCTTTTAACGAGTGCATCATCGTTATATTGCCGGAAATCAGGATGCTATTCTCTTTGTCCGACTACCATGTCGATGAATTCGGGCAGCATCAGAACCCGGGCCTGTTTCTTCTCCGGCATGAGCCTGAGATTCTGACACCCCATTATGACAACGTTTTCCGCCGGCCTGTCGTAGGGCAAGCCGAGGGATGTCATGGTCGTCTTTCGGTCGGAACCGTCATCAAATGCATTACCGATAGTGCGGATGCGGTCAACCATTTCTTCATTGATCAATTCGTTCATCCCACTCTTTCCTTCTTTCGGATCATACATGATAGACTTGCGAAAAGTCTAAAACGCAATGTCCCCCTGAGACTTGAAGTGTAATCACTCGAAATTCAATTCAATCCTTGGCGCGTTTAAGATTCGCCTTTATGCTTAATTCCATGGTCAACGCCCGTCCGAGGGATTCAGTGGGGGCGAGATGTCTCACAAAATCGATTTCATCTTTTGACGGCGCTTCTGTGTGTTTCAGGTGGGGGGCGACCTTCAATTCCCACGGTATGTCTTTTTGGATATCTTCCACCGTGACGCCGGGGTGAATTTGAGAAAGGTATAATTCTTTCGTTTTATCGTCAAACCTGAAAACACCTTTAGTGGTAAGGAGCATGGTCGGTCCGGAACCTTCCGGGAAAAGCCCCGAGCGATCCCGGCTGTCTCCACCGTCCAGGTACCCCGGAGATGTGAAATAATCCAGTTTTTCGACAAATTCTCCCCCACGCAGTGTTAGGACGGTACGCTTGGAGTAAGAAATAAAATCCGCGGCTCCCCCTGATCCCGGCAACCTGAGTGAAGGCCTGTAGTAATCGCCGATGCAGGTGGTGTTAAGATTGCCGTACTTGTCTATCTGGCCGACACCAAGAAAGCATACGTCGACAAAGCCTCGATAGGTCATGGTGAAAGCGGAAAAGAGGTCGACAGCGCAAGAAAAGCCTCTGCAAGAATGTGCGTCGGCTATATGGTTCAGCGGTACCAGAGGTTCGAAATCGATAATCCCCGACTCCATCATCAACGTCGCATGAGGAGCGTAGAGGGCTTTTGCCAGTGCCCCCGCCGTGGTGGGCAGGCCCACCCCGAGGATCACGTTTTCATAGTCCTTGATTTCTTTGGCGCAAGTTATTATGAGCAGCTCATTCAGCGTATATCCCTTACTCATAGAGCAGTCCCCTTTCTTTCAAAATTGTTTCTATTTCCTGCAACGTTAAACCCAAGGTCTGTTCGCGACCGGCATTGTCCCACACCGACGTAAACGCCGCACCGTAGTCGGCGGGGGCGGAATATAGAGGTTTCGCACGGAGCTTATTGAGAGGACCCGTGCCAAAGCGTTCGACATAGTGATCGAGGTAAGCCTTTCGGTCCTCACAACCGAACACCCATTCATCCAGCCATGACTTTGCGCCATCTGCCGTGACGTTTGCAGCGATGAACATTCCGTAAAAGGAACGGTCCCTGTTATAGTACCCAAGGACTTCCGTCGGATGGGCTCCCCAAGGGACTTCCACCACGGCATTTACCCGGAAAGCCGGGATTATTGTCAAGTGAGGGCTTGACTTTATTATGTCATGTTCCACGATTTCCTCGCAGGAAACGATGATTCGTTTACTGCAGAGAGCGGCGGCGGCCACACTTCCCAAAGCACCCCAGTATTGGGCGTTGCCGTACTTGTCCGCCCTGGGAACGTGTACGATGCACACATCGGGATTTGCCGCGGGAACGGTTACGACTTTCTTGCCCGTGTAAGGGCATGTGATGACACGGTACTTGTCATCACCCAGAAAACTTCTTTTTTTAAAGATGTCGGTGACCATGATTCCTTCGAATACCTGCATGAAGGAAAAGCCGTGCATTCCAGCCACCAGGCGGGCATTGTAGTTATAATTCGTATAGTCCTCGATTTCGATCGTGCCCGCTTGAAGGGCCCGTTCTAGCGCTCCGCCTCCCTTTTTTCCTCCGGATCTCATGACATAGGTGGTTACCAGGCGATCGACGCATCCGGCATTGATCATGATGTCCACATCGAGAATGCCTGATTGGGAATAGACCGTGAAGCCTTTCTTCCGCTGGCGACATATCTCGAAGACCAGTTCCATGCATGTTCCCACCGTGTAATTGCCGATTATGAGTTCATCGCCGTCATTTACAAATCTTTCCACTGCCTCTTTGGCGGTCATTACTTTGTTTTCGTTATTGATCCCCATATATCCTCCATTATGAAATCGATCGCATTGCGAATATCAAATTTTCGTCAGACACGAAATATTTGGCGTTTTCTGTGGACGAGACCTCCCGGAGGGAGAGTCTTTATTACAGTATAGGTTGTCCAAGAGGTAATCATTGCCTCCCTTTTGTTCTTGGGAAAACTTCCCTGTTTTCCCAAGAACTGTTCAGGATTTAAAGACCCACTTTTAAAAGAGCTTTGCCGGCAACCATGTGGCAATTTCAGGGAAAATCATGACAATACCGAGCCCCACGAGGGAAATTAGGATAAAGGGTATTACTCCTATATAGATGTCTGCCATTGTGATACTGGAGGGAACGACGGATCTTGTATAAAAAAGGTTAAATCCGAACGGAGGCGTCATATATCCAATTTGAAGATTGATGATAAAAAGGATGCCGAACCATAGAGGATCAAAACCGAAGACATTTATGACCGGCAGGTAAACAGGGAGAGCTATCATCATGATACCCACCGGATCCAGTACCATGGCAAATATAAAAATGGTGATCTGAATAAAAATGATTGTTCCCCATGCGCCTCCAGGTATGAGTTCCATGAGGTTGATAAACAGCTGAGAGGCCTGCATCGATTGGTAGGCCGCGTTAAAACAATGCGCGGCAAAGATGATCCACATTATCATGCCGGTCTGTTTCAACGTGTTTCGACTAGCCTCGGAGAATATAGACCAAGTCAATTTTTTGTGGACCACCGTGGCAATTACGGCACCCACGACTCCTAAGGCGGCCGCCTCCGTGGGCGTGGCTATTCCGCCCAAGATCGCGCCCATGACCATGACTATGATCAATATGGGTAGAAAAACGGACTTCAGGGATTTTACTTTTTCCCTCAAACTTACACGGTTTTCTGGAGGGAGAGGCGGCCCTAGTTCCGGGCGGAAATAGCACAGTATCCCGACGTATATAGAGACAAGAACAAAAAGAAGTAATCCGGGGAACAGGCCGCCCGTTTTTCATAACGCTATTTTTCATCACAAATTACTCCCTTCATTTATTATTGGCGTCTTTTGACGCTTCAAGCAAAATTTATGATCTTTTTCACTGATTAGAATTTGTGCGATCAGGTGAGACGA
>JAHDRK010000040.1 GCA_018433345.1 Syntrophobacterales bacterium
CCGTGGGAATAAGATCGACACCGAAACAGGCCGTAATGGTATCCATCTTGTCGGCTATGCTGACAATGGCGCCGGCGTCCGTCTCGGGAAGGTCACCTCCGGCCTGGAGCGGGAGATAGTGTTCGTAGATAGCCGACGCCACAGCCGGGTCCTCTCCCTGGATAAGGGCATACTCCCTTCCCATAACGCCCTGAAGTTCAGGAAATTCGTATACCATCTGGGTTTCGAGATCGGCCTTGCATAGAAGTACCGCCCTGTCAACGGTCTTCGCCAGATCGGGATTGATTATCCCGGTGACATAGGCGGCAAGTTCGCGAAATCGCATGACCTTTTCATAGGAAGTGCCTATGAGAGTGTGAAAAACTACGTTTTTTAAGGCCTCCAGCCCTTCTTGCAACGGTTTTCTCTTGTCCTCTTCGAAAAAGAATCTGGCATCGGTGAGACGCGCACGAAGCACCCTCTCGTTCCCGGCCGCAACCACCTCGGGGTTTCTCGTCACCGTGTTGTTTACGGCGATAAAGGCGGGCAGGAGATTACCCTCGTCATCGACGACGGCGAAATATTTCTGATGTTTCATCATGGAGGTAACAAGCACCTCCCTGGGCAGTTCCAAAAAATCGTGAGAAAAACTTCCTCCCACCAAGGAGGGATACTCCACCAGGTAGGTCACTTCTTCGAGAAGTTTCTCGTTTTCCAGCACCCTTCCACCTTCTTCCTCCGCAATTTTTGCCGCTTCTTTTCGGATAATGGCTTTCCGTTCCCCCGGGTCCACTATGATGAAGTGCTCCCGGGTTTTTCCCAGGTACTCGTCCATGGAAGCGACGGTAAATTCATCGGGTTTCATGAATCGATGACCGCGGCTCCTGTTACCGCTGGCGATATTTCCCAACCTGAAGGAGATCACTTCGCCGCCGAAGAGGGCAAGTATCCAGTGGATAGGCCTGGCGAACCTGATATCCAGGTCTTTCCATCGCATGGATTTCCGAAAAGGTATGGACTTGATGAAATCGGGAAGAAAGCGTGAAAGGATCGTAGGTGTGGGTTCGCCGGATATCCGTCTCCGAGCCGCCAGGTATTCTCCTTTATCAGTGGTCACCCGATCCAATTCCGATATATCCATACCTTGCCCTTTCGCGAAACCAAGGGCCGCCTTCGTGGGATTTCCCGATTCGTCGAAGGCGACACGGACGGCAGGACCCAGTTTTTCCTCAACCCTGTCCTTCTGCTTTTCGGCCGTGTCGATGACGGCGAGAAAGATACGTCGCGGGGTTGCCATCGTTCGTACGTCACCGTGCTCAATTTGCAACCGGGAGAGTTCTTCCGGGAGTTTTTTCCGGAGGTATTCAAGGGCTCTCGGGAGAAAGGCCGCGGGAATCTCCTCGGTACCTATTTCAAGCAATAGTTCTTTGCCCATGGTATATCCTCTCGCGCAAATCGCTAATCGATAATTCGAGCCCCCGGGGAAAGGGCGTCCTCATGGGTTTTTCCAGCGGTCCATCAGTGGATGACACATATCTTTCCGCTGTATCACGTAGGCTTCCGCCACGAGTCTCGCGAGATTTCGTATTCGGCCGATATAGCCTGTCCGTTCAGTGACGCTGATGGCGCCGCGGGCGTCGAGAATGTTAAACACGTGTGAACACTTAAGACAGTAATCATAAGCGGGAAGCACCAGTCCCCGGTCCACCACTTCATTAGATTCCGCTTCGTACATGTCGAAGAGCTTCCTCAACATGTTCGTGTCGGCACATTCAAAATTATATATGGAGAACTCCACCTCTCCCCTATGGTGTACGTCGCCGTACGTAATACCGTGCGCCCAATGAAGATCAAAGACGTTGTCCACGTTCTGAAGATACATTGCGATACGTTCAATGCCATAAGTGATCTCAACGCTCACCGGGTACAAATCAATGCCGCCCACTTGCTGAAAATATGTAAACTGCGTTATTTCCATTCCGTCGAGCCAGACTTCCCAGCCGAGTCCCCAGGCGCCCAGGGTGGGGGATTCCCAATCGTCTTCCACGAAACGGATGTCGTGATCCAGCGGGTCAATACCGAAACTTTTCAGGGAATCGATGTAAAGGTCCTGGATGTTCATGGGCGACGGTTTCATGATGACTTGGTATTGGTAATAGTGCTGAAGCCTGTTCGGATTTTCTCCGTACCTGCCGTCCGTCGGTCTACGCGACGGTTCCACGTATGCCACGTTCCAGGGTTCCGGTCCCAGGCTCCGCAGGAAGGTCGCCGGATTAAAGGTTCCGGCGCCCACTTCCAGGTCGTAAGGTTGCTGAATAATGCAACCACTATCCGCCCAATAGTTGTTGAGGGCCTGAATGAGATCTTGAAAGGTCACGATCTTCTCCTCGAGGGGATGAATGGAGTAGAGTGCGAGCGAAAACTATCACCGGCGCAAAAAGCTGTCAAGGCAAAAGGACGGCGAATGTTGCGGCGCGTAAAAACAATAAATGTAAGCCGAATCAGCGAACCACCGCGGCCAGTTCCTCCACGACGCGGGTCACCCCGGCCGCCTCTCGTTTTGTTTCATCGGCGGCCCTGGCCGCTTCGAGGGCACCCTGAACATTTGAACGGGCGGACTCAGAGATGTGCTGTATCGACTCGGATATGCGTTCCAGGCTCTGTTTCTGCCTGTCCGCCAGTTCGAAGGCCGATTCGGCGTAATTCGCCAGGGGTGCGGTGGCCATTCCGTACTCTATGAATTGTTTCCTGGCCGCACCCACCATCCCGTTGCCCTCCTCGGTGACACGGATGGTCTCGTCGATAAGGGTCATCGCCGTCCGCGCCGCATCCGTCGATCTGGCTCCCAGGTCGCGTACCTCCTGGGAAACAACGGTGAACCCGGTACCTGCCTCCCCGGCCCGCGCGGCTTCGACGGAGGCACTGAGTGCAAGGAAATTGGTCTGGAAGGCGATCCGCTCGATTTCCGTAACGATCGGCAGGGTGTCCTCGTTCGACTTCCCTATCACTTTCAACGCCTTTCTCGCATATCCAAGTAATTCAAAGGCCTTCATTCCCTTGCCCGCAAGTATATCAAACATACTTTTCATGGTTTTGACCTGTTCCACGTATTCGTTTACGTGAGCGGTGACGTCTTCGATAAGGGCGGAGGATTCCTCCACCGCCGAAGCCTGGGTGGACGCTCGTTCGGCAAGGTGGTTGCCCGAGATGCTGATTTGTTCCGCCGCCTCGTTGAGTTGGTCGGCGGTTTCGCCGAGGGTTGCGACGACTCGGCCGATAGGGGCCACGAGTCTGTTACTGTAGAAAAGGTACAAGGCCGCGGCGGCGGCGACCCCCGCGAGCGTCAAGCCTATGGCCACCCATTCAATGGTCCCGGTCCCTCCGTGGAAGGCATCCGCGGCGATCCCCCCGTAGGCCGCCGCAAGTTCTTCGAGTACCGCCTCGAGCCCCGCGTGAGCCTTTTCCAGGGAACCCCATGCAAGACGTATGGCCTCCTGCCTGCTGTTTTGTTCGAGGTTATCCAAGAGAGCGGATCGTTCCCTTGTCACTGTTTCATGGGCGGCGGCCAGGGTCCTTAAAAGGCGGGACGTTTCCAGCGTGGAGGGCATCTCAGCCAGGTAATTTAAATTTTCCTCGAAGCGATCCCTGGTTTTCTCGAGCTCACCGATATATTCGCTCCGCCGCCGTTCGTCGATTTCCGATTTAAAAACAAGCAACGCGCTCTCAAGTCTCCTCATCGCGGCCTGGTCTTTCCTCATCGCTTCGAGAGATGAGACCGCGGAATAAACATCTGAAAGCGCTTCTGTCTTTTTCGATATACTGAAAATACCGTAGGTGCCTGTAAACCCGCCCAGGAGGATAAAAAACCCCATGACAAGAAAACCGGCGGTTATCGTAAAGGATTTTCTTCGCTTTTTCATTGCCATGTCTCCTTCTTATCACTATCACTGTATGAGATGGCCGTTCCCGGTGTCGGGAGGCCCTTCAACGATCCACCGCCTGCCGACAAGGCATGGGAACGCGACACCCCTTCTTCGTCCACGAGTTTCATTAGTTCTTCTATGGTTTGTCGCATCGCCTGTGTTTGCGACGCCATTTCCTCTGCGGCCGCCGCGGACTCTTCGGCGGAAGCCGCGTCCTCCTGAACTATTTCGTTGATCTCCGCAAAGGACCTGTTCATTTGCTCCAGCTTGCGACTCTTCTCATTGGAAAGCGCGAGGATATTTTCGAGAACAGAAACGAAGGTCTCGGCATCTTTGAAATATTCTTCAAAGGTCTGTTTGGTGTTTCCCGTCCTTTCCGCGGCGTCATTGATGGCTGCGGTGGAACCTTCGATCAGGGGCGCGGTGCGTTTCCCCGCCTCCGAGGCACGGATGGCGAGATTCCGTACTTCGTCGGCTACGACCGCGAACCCCGCACCCGCCTCACCGGCCCTTGCCGCCTCGATGGAGGCGTTCAACGCGAGCAGATTTGTCTGGAATGCTATGGTGCCGATCGTCCCTAGGACATCCGTCGTATCGGCGCTTGATCGCCTGATCTTTTCCATGGTCGTGACGGCCTTTTCTATTTCGTTTTTCACGGTGATTAGAATTTCGTGCACTTCCCGGGTTTTCTGCGCCAGTTCCTTGAGCTGTCGATCATGGTTTTCACCGTCCCTGTTCATCTCTTCGACAATACCGGATGACCTTTCCAGGGCGTTGGCCTGAATCGATGTCCCCTCGGCCAGCCGATTGCTCGAAAGGGCTATGCGGTCGGCAACTTCGGCGAACCTTTGTGATGTCTCGCTCATGGTGTCGATCACTCTCCTGACGGGCCACATTACGGAACGGGAGAGAAAAGCCCCGAGAAGAATGATAAAGGCGGCACCCAGGACCGTTCCGCCGACGGTGACCAACATCAGTCGATGCGATCGGGACCGGTTTTCCGAAAGGAGCGCTTGCGATTCTCCCGACGCGGCCCGGGCACGGGCATCCAATATATCCGACAGATTTCGGTCAAGGACGTCAATTCGGTTTGAAAAAACAGCGAGCGCGGCCTTCCTGTTTCCTTCTTCAACGTGGTTTATAAATTCAGCGTGGACGCTCCGACGTTGCTCCCAGGCGCCTTTTAGGTCACGATTGAAGGATTCCCCGTCGACGGCGGGGTGGAGTCCTTCGTAAGCCTCGATGCCTTCATCGACGCACTGCCATGCCTGTTCCAGCCTCCGCAGAAGTTCACCCCGGGGGACATAATATTCCGACCCTTCCGGGACCAGCAGCAATTGCTCCATGCGGCGGATCTCTTCTCCCGTCCGCGCGAGGGATCCAATGAGGGTTGCTTCGGGTATGAGTGTTTGACGGTATGTCGCCTGGTCCTTGGAGGTGTGGGTGATGCCCTGCCATCCGACAATGCCTCCCGCAAGCAAAATGATTCCCGCAACGGCGAAGCCGGCCGCCAGGCCGGTCTTCAAACTCAGGTTTTTTTTCATGACTTTCTTCCTCCGAAAGCGTGAGCGCATCCTGATTTGGAAGTTCTATGAATAATAGGGTATAAAGAAATTGAAACCAAGCGGTGGTTCCGGATTTCGAATGGAAGAGGGATTACGCGGCGAAAATTCATATTTTTGATGTCTCCCGTCATTAGTTCACCTTTTCCCGTCACCGTTGTAAGTTATCGGTACCACCCAGAGAAAACTTGAACCTCAGGACGGCCCTTTTTTTTCGCCGCCCATGTCCAAGACGTCCCTGAGAACCCCGAGAGATCGCGGCTCCCTCCCAAGGACATGGCGCAGTACCCGCGACAGTATTTCATCACTTTCCTGCAGTATCCTCGGGGAAAACACAAGCCTGGGGACTTTCCCCGGCGGCAGGTTTTTCCCCGCAATGAGGGTTCGAACGGTGCCCGGCGACAGCTTTATGCCGCCGGACCCGGACGCGGGCCGACACAATTGACAGCGGACGCCGCCCTCCTCGGCGAAAAAGAAAGGGGCCTCTTCGTCGCAAAGAGGTTTTCCGCATCGCGCACAGCGTTCCAGGGCTGGACCATATCCCGAGAGATTCAATATGCGGAGTTCGAACAGCCGCATGATCGACTCCGTTAAGGTTCCCTTCTCGAGCAACCCCAGGAACAGCTTCAGATGCTCGAAGAGTGCGGGCGACGGCTTCTCTTCGGGCGTGAAGAGATCGACCAGCTCTATGAAGTAGGATGCAGTCAGGGTCTTTTCTACGTTGCCCCTTATACCGGGGAAGTGTTCCTCGACATCGCAGTTTTCGATGAGATAAAGCGCGCCCGATCGCCCGCGGGAAAACAGGAAGGAAGAAAGGCAGAAGAGCTCCATGCTGTTGGAAAACCGTCGGGTGCTCCTCCTGGCTCCCTTTGCGATCCCCTTCAGCTTTCCCCTTCCGCCGGTGAAAAACGTGACGATCCGGTCGGATTCACCGTAATCCCTGCATGAAAGGACAAACCCCGATTCGCGTTCTGTACGGTCTTCCCTTGTCATGCAAGTATCCTAAGAAAAATTGTGGCCAGGCCGAGAAACGTGAAAAAACCGAAGGCGTCGGTAAAAGCCGTAAGAAATATGTGTGACCCCAAAGCGGGATCGAGTCCGAGTTTCTTCAGGGCGAGGGGTATAAGGACACCCACCACCGTGCCCGCAAAAATGCTGATTATCATGGCCAGTCCCAAAACGAGTCCGAGGATGGGAACACCGCGCCATACCCAGGCGATAAAGCCGGAAACCACGCCCACAGCGATGCCGTTGGCGATTCCCACCCAGACCTGGCGGATGAGGGCCTTCTTCGCGTTCTGAAACGTAATTTCTCCAAGCGCCATGCCTCGAACTATAAGGGTCAACGTCTGGCTTCCGGCGTTTCCGCTCAACCCCGCCACGACAGGCATAAAAACGGCAAGGACGACCATGATCTCTATTGTTTTTTCGAAAAGACCGATCACTGCAACCGAAACGAGCGCCGTTATGAGATTCAGAAAAAGCCAAGGAAGACGCTTTTTTACGGATTGTGAGGTCTTGTTAAACACCGTTTCATCTTCTGAGAGACCCGCGATACGGTAGATGTCTTCAGAGGTTTCTTCCTGGAGCACGTCGACGATGTCATCAACCGTGATCCGACCGACCAGACGTCCCGCGTCGTCGACGACAGGCAGGGATACAAGGTCATATTTCTCAAAAAGTCGGGCCACCTCTTCTTGGTCCATCTTCGCGTGAGCACTGGGAATTGATTCGTCAACGAGCTCCGACACGGGAGAAAACCGCCCGGCCGTGATGAGCCGTTGTAGGGGAACGGTACCCACCAGCCTGCCGGACTCATCGACCACGAAGATATTATAGATGTTCTCAATTTCATCTCCCGCATCCACCACCGCCCGCAGGGCGTCTTTAACCCGGGCGCCTTCCTTCACCGAGACAAGCTCGGACTGCATGATCCCGCCGGCGGAATCCTCAGGGTACTTGAGCAGTTCCTTGATTTCTTCGGAGTGCTCGGGCTCGATGGCCGAAAGTACTGTTCGAGCCTGCTCTTCAGGCAACTCGGCTATCAAATCCACCGCGTCGTCGGAATCCATTCCGACGATTATTTCCGTCAGCTGACGATCGGAGAGATCCTCTACTATCTGTTCCCGGGATTCATCGGAAAGTTCAAGAATAACGTCGGACGCCGTCTCGACATCGAGAAGAGAGAAGAGACGACGCTTGTCCTCTTCATCCAGTTGATCGATAAGCCTGGCAATATCGGCGGGGTGTAGTTTGGAGAACAAATCAATGATTTCAAATTCACGATTTTTCGAAATCAGATCCTTGAGTTGCTCCATACGGACACTTTCCTCTTTATTACTTTGTCCCATCGATTTGTTCATCGAAAAAATCGGCCTTTTGACCCTGTGCCGTAATCGGGCAACGCCCCTCCTCTGCTCCACCCGAAGTCGCCGTTTTGCGGAAGTGATTCCCCTCTTCCCTACGGCAGGAATTCGGCGTCACGATACAAGATTTTACCGCCTACTATGGTGAGAACCGCCTTTCCTGTCAACCGGCGGCCCTCGAAGGGACAGTTCCGGCTCTTTGACCGGAAGGTGGAGGGATCCACCGTCCATTCCCGTTCCGGATCGATGACGGTCACGTCCGCAATGGAACCCTCGCGCAGCGAGCCTCCGGGGATGCGGAGAATACGTGAGGGATTGAGGCTCATTAGTTCTATGAGACGGCCCATGGTTATTATGCCCTGCCCCACCAGCGCCAGTGAAAGGGCGAGTGATGTCTCGAGACCGATCATGCCGAAAGCGGCTAAGGCAAACTCGACATCCTTTTCCATTGAGGCGTGGGGGGCGTGGTCGCTGGCGATAGCATCGATGGTTCCGTCGCGCAGCCCCTGCCTCACCGCGTCGCGGTCCCGGGCGCCGCGCAAGGGGGGCGATACCTTGAAATTCGTCGAATAGCCGCGGAGCGATTCATCCGTCAACGTGAAATAGTGAGCCGCCGTCTCGGCCGTCACTGCCACTCCTTCCCGTTTCGCCCGGCGGATCATCTCAACCGATTCCGCGGTGCTCACGTGGGCGATGTGGACGGCCGTTCCCGTATAACGGGCGATGGCGATATCGCGTGAAACCATGATGTCTTCTGAAATAGAGGGTATCCCCGGCAGGCCCAAATCCGTTGACACAAAGCTTTCGTTCATGGCCCCTCCCTCTGAGAGACCGAGGTCTTCACAGTGAGAGATAACGGGAAGTGATAGGGAATGGGCGTATTCCAGGGCCTGCCTCATGAGGCCGCTGGAGATCACCGGGCGACCGTCGTCGGAGAGACCGACAGCTCCCGCTTCTTTCAGATCGTTAAACTCGGTGAGTTGTTTGCCTTCCAGGTTTTTGCTCACTGCCGCCAGGGGGTACACCCGCGCAAGTCCGGCCGCGGCTGCCTGTCTTAATATGAAATCTGTCACCGACCGGTTGTCGTTGACGGGGTTCGTGTTGGCCATGCAGGCCACCGCGGTGAAACCTCCCGCCACCGCCGCGGCGGCCCCCGTGCGTATGGTTTCCTTGTACTCGAAACCGGGTTCTCTTAAATGGGTGTGCATATCTATCAACCCAGGCGCGACGATGGCGCCTTCCAGGTCGATAATCTGCGTGGAGCCGCCTCCCTTGTTTCTGGAAAGAGACATGTCCTTCGCTATTCGCGCCACCCGTCCCTTGTCGATGAGAACGTCGGACCTTTCGTCCATATCCTGGGAAGGATCTATGATCCTTCCTCCTTTCAGCAGCAATTTCATTGTCGGCCTCCCGCAAGGAGATAGAGAAGGGCCATCCTAACGGCCACGCCGTTGGAGACCTGGTCGAGAATGACCGAGCGGGGACCGTCGGCCACCTCTGGGGCGATCTCGGTACCCCTGTTTATCGGGCCGGGATGCATGACGATGGCGTCTTTCTTCGCCAGTTCCAAGGTATCACCGGTCAAACAGAATAACTGGGAGTATTCACGTATAGAGGGAAAAACGATCGATCTTTGACGCTCGAACTGCATGCGCAGCATCATCACCACATCGGCGCCTCTGACGGCCTTTTTCATGTCCGTCTCAACCGTCACCCCCATCTGTTCAACCGATCGCGGAATCAGTATGGCGGGACCGCAGAGGGTGACCCGCGCGCCCATGGTGGTCATGCCGTACACGTTCGATCGGGCGACCCGGCTGTGCTGGATGTCCCCAACGATAACCACCTTGAGACCCTCGATACCTCCCTTTCTCTGCCGTATGGTGAGCAGGTCGAGAAGCGCCTGGGTCGGGTGTTCGTGGAAGCCGTCACCGGCATTGATAATCGACTGACTTACTAACCTGGCAAGAATGTGAGGGGCCCCTGCGCAGGAATGACGGATGACGATAATGTCCGGATTCATGGCTTCCAGTGTTTTGGCCGTGTCCACCAGGGTTTCCCCCTTCACCACGCTGCTGGTGGAAGCGGATATGTTGACGGTGTCTGCACTGAGACGCTTGGCGGCTATTTCGAAAGAGGTCCTGGTTCTTGTACTGGCCTCGTAAAAGAGGTTTATCACCGTGGTCCCCCTGAGGGTGGGGACCTTTTTAATCGTTCGCGTTGATATCTCCTTGAAAGATTCGGCCGTGTCGAGAACGAGATTGATTTCATCCCGGGATAAATCCTTGAGGCCGAGAAGGTCCTTTCTCGTGAGTGTTATGGCGTTATCCGATGCCGGCGTCACGAATTTTTCCTTTCAGCAGATATGCGGTTCCAACGATTGAAATTTATGGATTAGAGAATCAGCACTTCGTCCGATCCGCCCGATTCCGAAAGATTGACACTCACCTCTTCCCAAAAAGCTGAAGGAAGTTTCTCTCCCACGTAATCGGGTTGGATGGGCAGTTCCCTGTGCCCCCTATCAACGAGAACGGCCAGCCGTATCAGCCTGGGTCTTCCGAAATCCATAAGGGCGTCGAGGGCCGCCCTTATGGTTCGTCCCGTAAAAATGACATCGTCCACCAGGATGACCCGTTTGTCGTCAAGAGAGAAGGGAATGTCCGTCTCTCCCATCTTCGGTTTTTTGCCCCTCATGATCACGTCATCGCGGTAGAGGGTTATATCGAGGATTCCAAGAGGAACTTCCACCCCCTCAATGTGGGATATTTTCTCCCTGATCCGCCTGGCCAAGAGGATGCCGCCGGTGCGAATGGCGATGACAATCATATCCTCGGCGCCCTTGTTGTCCTCCAGCATTTCATAGGCTATTCTCGAAATGGACCTGTCGATCCTGTCGGCATCCATTACGATTCTTTTCTTGTTTTCCATTCCCGGCTCCGAATCAAAATCTTTGCGCGCGGTTATTTTTGAAAATATGCACAAAAAAAGCCTTCCCGCTGGAGTGGGAAGGCTCATGGATCAGAGAAATCGCTATGAAATATGAGCACCATTACCATTCATCCTGCACCATAGAGGAGGTAGATAAAGCTTTTTTAACAAAGGATGATGGTTGTGTCAAGTTCTACTTCAGAATTTTGCCTATCCGATTCCATCTTACACGATGTTCATCGGGGTCCCATGACCAGTATATGAGGAAGGCTTTGCCGAGGATGTCGTCCACACTCACAAAACCCCAAAATCTACTGTCCAGGCTGTGGTCGCGATTATCGCCCATGGTAAAGACATATCCCTCGGGAACCTTAACCGGGCCGTAATTGTCACGGGGCTGCACCGAACGGGGATAAATGACTTCGTCGCGGTAGATCCCGACATTATCCTGGTACAGTTTCCCGTTGATGTAAATTTTCTTATCGCGTATCTCCACGCGGTCGCCTTCAACAGCGATTATTCTCTTTATGAAATCCTTGCGACGATCTTCCGGGTAGATGAATACCACAATATCACCTCTCTGCGGATCGGACACAGGAATCAAGGTGTTTCTGAAATAAGGGACCTTTACCCCGTAAATAAACTTGTTTACCAGAATATGATCGCCCACCAGGAGGGTTTCCTCCATGGAACCCGAGGGTATTTTAAAGGCCTGGACGACAAATGTCCGAACGAAAAGGGCGATCAGTAAGGCTATGAAAAAGGTGAGCGCGTATTCTTTTATGATGTTCTTTTTTTCTTTTCCCATTGGTTATTCCATTATGAATACAGTCGAGACAAGACGAAAGCCGTCGTTCCCATAGCAACCATTCCCTTTAGACATGTGGCGGCGCCCCTGCGGAGCGTGGCTCTCACGGGCTCCCTGAATGCCGGTTTAAGTTTTTTCTGCTCGATCTTCTGCACCGTCATGAGCGCGGCAAAACCACCGACAAAAACACCCAGCAGTGTTCCGAACCCATAAAAAAAAGGAGTGAGAAGGACGGCTCCGGCGAAGGCGCCGCACAGCGAGGCGGCTGCACCCACCCGCGTTACAGGCGGCCGCCTTATGTTCGATGCATAAACAAAGGCGTCTAAAATCTCCGCCAGGACCGACAAGATTCCTATCACCACGAGATGTTTCACTCCTATTATTTCGAATCCCGTCAAAGCGGCGAATACGACAAGGACGATCACTATCGCCAGGGCGCCGGGAAGACCGTATACGGTCATGTATACCCCCGCAAAAAGTAGAAGTATAAAGATAGTCAGTTCCGGGCCTTCCATAAATGACACTTTATCGTTTCTTTTTTCTATCCTCCGATGACGGCAGTACCTTTTCCCACGCCAGCACAAGGGGACTTGCAATGAAAATTGACGAATAGGTTCCAACGACGACGCCCACTGTGAGGGCGAAGGCGAAGTCGTTGATCACCGGACCACCGAGAACAAGCAGGGCCAAGAGGACAAGAAGCGTGGTGAACGAAGTCATAAGTGTCCTTGACAGTGTGTGATTCAAGCTCATGTTGATAATTTCAGGCAGGGTTTTTCTTCCCACTCCCTTCACGTTTTCCCGGATGCGGTCAAACACGACGATCGTGTCATTTAGCGAATATCCGATTATGGTCAAGAGGGCGGCGATGACGGGCAGGGTGAACTCCTTGCCCAGCAGTGAAAACACACCTACGGTGATTACAATATCATGGGCCAGTGCCACGATTGCGCCCATGGCGTAACGGAACTCGAACCGGAGACTGACGTAGATCAATATGCCTATCATGGCGTAACAGATGGACAGGACACCCTTTTTACGCAGGTCCTTTCCCACCGCTGCGCCCACCATTTCCACGCGCCTGATTTCATAATTTTCGCTTCCAAAGTGCTCGGCCAGCGCCCTGCCCACCATTTCGTCGATTCCCTCGAGATCGGAGGTGGAGACTTCGGTTCGGATGAGGAACTCATTTTCATCAGCCGCGCCGAACTGTTGAATGAGGCTCCCCTCCATGCCGATTTCTGCAAGGACGCTTCTTACCTCCGCCGCGGTCGTTTCTCTTTCGAACTTCACCTGTATAAGGACTCCTCCAGCGAAGTCTATCCCTAATTTAGGCCCACCATGATACATAAGCGAAGCGATGCCGATGACTATCATTATCAAGGACGCAACGAAGGCCAACTTGGAGAACCTCAAAAAATCTATCCTGGTATCGGGCTTGATGAATTCCATCGCTCACTCCCCCTAGATGCTGATCCGGCCGATACGTCTATACCAGATGAAATAATCGAAAATAATACGTGTAACGAATATGGCCGTAAACATGCTGCAAATAATGCCGATGCTGAGCGTTACCGCAAAGCCCCGCACGGGGCCCGTTCCGAACTGGAAAAGAACCACGGCCGCTATGAGCGTGGTCACGTTGGCGTCTATGATCGTCGAGAGGGCCTTTTCGTAGCCCGCCTTTACGGCGGCCCTCGGCGATTTTCCAAGCCGCAACTCCTCTCGTATTCGTTCGAAGATCAGGACGTTTGCATCCACCGCCATGCCTATGGTAAGCACGATGCCCGCGATACCGGGCAGTGTGAGCGTGGCCTTGAACGCCGCCAGTGCCCCGAAGATCAGGATGATATTGAGCAACAGAGCGGTTACCGCGATTACGCCTGAATATCTGTAGTACAGAATCATGAATGCGATCACCAGGATTGTACCGACGATAATGGAGCGAATCCCCTTGTCGATGGAATCCTGTCCCAGCGAGGGTCCTACGATACGTTGTTCGAGGATTTCCACAGGCGCGGGGAGGGCGCCGGCCCTCAGGACAATGGCCAGGTCGCGGGCTTCTTCCATGGAGAAGGCCCCCGTGATCTGGGCCTGCCCCCCGCTTATACGTTCCTGTATGACCGGAGCTGAATGCACCACGCCGTCAAGTACGATGGCAAGCCTTTTGCCCACGTTCTGGCCGGTGATTCTCTCGAAATCCCTCGCCCCCTGGGAGTCGAACTTGATCGACACGTAGGGCTCCCCGAAATCACCGATGGAGACCCTTGCGTCCTCCAGGGATTCTCCGGTCATCAAGGCGCGGGAATGAAGGAGATAAGGGACGCGTTGCCGTTCCCCCGTTCGGCGGTCGATTTTGGTGCCGTACAGGATTTCACGATCCTTGGGAATGTTGCCTCGGAGCGCCTCATCGATGCTGAAGTCGTCGTCCACAAGTTTGAATTCCAGCAAGGCTGTTTTTCCTATCAGGTTTACAGCCCGCTGGGGATCGTCTATGCCGGGAAGCTGAACAAGGATTCTGTTTCTATCCTGGGGAATGATATGAGGTTCCGTCACGCCAAACTGGTCAATGCGGTTTCTGATGGTCTCCAGGCTCTGCTCGAAGGCGAACCGTTTTATAGTTTCAAGATATTCTTCGTCGAGTTTCAATGTTACAAGTTCTAATCCCTCTGTCGTTCTTGACGAAACTATCTTGAGGTTTGGAAAACGTTCTTTCAGGATGGTCCTAAATCTATCGGCGGAATCCCGGTCACGAATTTCCATCACCAAGGTATCCGGACGATTGCTTTCGACCTCCCTGAATCGAACGCGCTGTTCCATCAATGCTTCCTTCAGGTTAACATTCAGACGCTCGAGGGAGCTTTCTACAGCTCTGTCCACCTGGACGTCAAGGACCAGGTGCATACCGCCCTGGAGGTCAAGCCCCAGTCGGAGGGTGTCACTGGGAAGATTGTTTTTCCAGAAAGCGGGAAGACGGTCCGTCAACGAAGGAACGATGAAGAAGAGGGCCGCCAGGGTGACCGCCGCCGCGATAGCCAACCTCAGCCTTATATTCCTGTCGAACATGAGCGGATACCTTCCTGTTATATTGTTGTTTCGTTTGTGCTAAACTGCATTATTCGCCTTGATGTTGACCGTGAGAACCCCTTGAACCGCCGAGAGTCATCACCTCAGATCATGCTTCGACTCAAGAGGTTTTCGGCTGCCCACCGCCTTTTTGCACCACTCCCGCAATCGCGTTGCGTGCGACCTTGACCCTCGTATTATCGGCGATTTCAAGGGTGACGACCTGGTCCGTCAAAGCGGTGATCTTTCCGTGAAGACCGCCGTTTGTGATCACCACGTCACCATGCTGCAGATTGCCGATCATCTCTCGAAGTTCTTTCTGTTTTTTCTGCTGAGGCCTGATCAGGAGAAAATAAAAAATGGCGAATACGGCGACCATCAATATTATAAAGCTGAAATCGCCTCCTCCCGCTCTCCCGGAGCCCTCGGCTCCCGGCGCCCCCATTGCATAGGCTATGTTGTTTAACATCCTTTTTCCTCCTCGCTGCCGGTTTGATAGGTGTCAAGAAAGGCTTTTCGAAAGGTTTCGTATGTCCCCCCCCGAACGGCTTCCCTGACGCCTTTCATCAGTGTTGCGTAAAAAGTAATGTTGTGAATCGTATTCAAAACAATCGCCAGGATTTCCCTGGCGATAAAAAGATGTCTCAGATAGGCCCTGCTGAAATTCCTGCAAGTATAGCAGCGGCACTGATCATCCAAGGGATTTCGGTCTTGCCGGTAACGGGCGTTCTTTATAACAAGCTTTCCTTTTTTTGTAAACAACATTCCGTTTCTGGCGTTGCGGGTCGGTATAACACAGTCGAACATGTCCACGCCATGACATACGCATTCCAGTATATCCTCCGGCGTTCCCACGCCCATAAGGTACCGGGGTTTGTCGTCAGGGAGTGCCAACGCCGAGAATTCGACTGTTTCATAGAGCAGTTCCTTGGGTTCCCCCACGCTGAGACCGCCAAGGGCGTATCCATCGAAACCCATTTCCGCAAGCGCCTCGATGCAACGTTTTCTCAGGTCGGCATGCACTCCACCTTGAGATATGCCGAAAAGCGCCTGCGATGTTGAACGGCGGGCATCGGCGCACCGCTTGGCCCATCGGATGGTTAGCGCGAGCGAGGCTTCCACCTGTCGGCGTTCCGCCGGATAAGATATACATTCGTCAAGACACATCATTATGTCCGATCCCAGGGTCTCCTGTATGGCGATACAGCTTTCCGGCGTCATCACGTGAGACGAGCCGTCGATATGTGATTGGAAGGCATAGCCTTCCTCGGTCAGTTTTCGAAGGACGCCCAGGCTGTAAACCTGGAAGCCCCCACTGTCGGTGAGTATCGGCAGCGGCCAGTTCATGAACCGGTGCAGGCCGCCGTGGCGACCGATCAGCTCGTGGCCGGGGCGCAGGTATAGGTGGTAGGTGTTGGCAAGAATTATTTTCGTTCCCGTCTGCTCGACCATCTCGGGCGTGAGTCCTTTCACCGTCGCCCGGGTTCCCACGGGAATGAAGACGGGTGTTTCAAAGGACCCATGAGGCGTGTGAACCTCTCCAAGTCTGGCACGAGTCGAAGCGTCCCTCGCCTTCAGCTCGAAAGCAAAGGAGCGGGAGGTATTTTGGGTATGGATATCATTTTTTTCTAATTTCATGATCGTCCGGCCGTTTTCCGTCAAAAACCCGATAATCCACTATAAAATCAACATGCAATCTCCATAACTGTAGAACCGAAAACCTTCGTCCACGGCAGTTTCGTAGGCTCGCTTCATGAGTTCGACACCTCCGAAGGCGCATACCAAGAGAAACAACGATGAAGCAGGCAGGTGAAAATTCGTAAGCAACCCTCCCGTCACCTTGAACCTGAATCCCGGGTAAATAAAAAGATCGGTCGTTCCCTCTCCCGGTTTTACCCTCCCATTTTTCAGGGCGGACGCTTCCATGGCTCGAACCGAGGTGGTGCCCACCGCTATGACACGCCGCGCCCGGTTTATGGCGTTTGCCGTTTCCTCGGAGATGTCGTATCTCTCCCGTTCCATGACGTGATCTTCCACTTCCTCCGTCTCCACGGGATTGAACGTTCCGGGACCCACGTGAAGTGTCAGGGGTGCAACGGTGACCCGGCGGCGTTTCAGTTCAGCCATCGTAGTCTCTGAAAAATGAAGGCCCGCCGTTGGAGCCGCGACGGAACCGGGGACGGCGGCATAGATAGTCTGGTACCGTTCGAGATCCAGAGATGAACGTCCATCCGAATCGCTTCGCTTGATGTAGGGAGGAAGCGGCGCTTTGCCGTGCGCCTCCAAAAAAGCTTCAACGTCATCTGCAAGGATGAATTCGATTATCCATTTCTTTTCATCCACCCTCTCCCGCACCTCTCCGACGGCACCGTCCTGGAAGAAAATACGGGTTCCCCGCGAGACCCGCCTTGCGGGACGAAGCAGAACCAGCCACCGGTTCGATCCTTCCTCCCGTTCTAAAAGGAGCACCTCCACTCGGCCTCCCGAAGCCTTCCTGCCGTTCAGACGGGCCGGGACGACCCTGGAGTCGTTGATGACAAGAGCGTCGCCTTTCTCCAAGTACCGCGGAAAATCGGTGAATCGGAGACAATCGATGGTCCCTTCCCTTCTTCGTACAACCATCATGCGCGACTGGTCCCTGGATTCGCAAGGTTCCTGGGCTATCCTTTCCCCGGGGAGATTGTAAGTGAAATGTGCTGTTTTCATGGCATAAATGTTTCGCAGATAATCAAATGAACCGCCTAAAGTCAACCGGTAATCGCAGCAGAATGATGATCTGTTGTTTTTAATAGGGGTATCCAATAGATTACATGGAAAAGGGACGATCGTCCTGTAATAACCGTCCCGAAAAAGGTCTTGACTGTTGTAATAATACGGTCGCCCCTCGGACAGGCCCCTGATGACCATGACGTATTATTTTTTCTGCGCTTTGGAATGGAAATTGCCTGAATTTAAGTCACAGGCAAAGAAGACCGATAATGGTAAATAATTGCAGCGGAGTTCATCAATCCCTTATCAGGGCGGTGGACTATCAATCGGAGGGCCTCATGGCCGGTTGTCCGGGAAAATGAACGGGCGCCCGCCCGGTACAGACGTCAAAATTGACGAGGTGAAACCATGAAAAAACGAACACTTACTTTCAAGCTGATCGCGGGAGGACTTGCGGCCGTGCTGGTTCCGCTGCTGATCGTGGGAATCTTTTCGGCGGTCCAGTCTTCACGCGCCCTTCGTTCGGCGGCAGAGATACAGGCGTCCCTGCTGGCAGGGAATCTCGCCGGCACCGTTGACATAGCCCTGCGTCAGGAATTGGACAAATTAAAGGCTATCGCCACTGATCCCGTATTCGGCGGTTCCGATACGAAGGCCATGGGAGAACGCTTGTCGGCCATAACGAAATCTGCAGGAGAGCAATACGAGGTGATCTTGGCGACGGACGCCCGCGGCATAGTGCATGCCGACGGTAAGGGCGGCACCGACATAGGAAATGACGTGTCGTCAAGAAAATATTTCATTGCCGCCAGGGAGGGAAGAGCTTCCATAAGCGATCCTGTTCGGTCCATGCAGACCGGCAATCCGGTTGTTGTGGCAGCGGTACCGGTGTCAGGAGCGGGCAATCGATTTATGGGTATTGTCGGCGCCGTCATAAATATCGATTATCTGAATGACATCATCACCAGGGTTCGAGTGGGCAAAACGGGATACGCCTTTATGATAGACCGCGAGGGCACCGTTATAGCCCACCCGCGCAGTGAATTAATCATGGATCTGAACATAGCCAAGCTCCGAGGCATGGAAAACATCTCCCGAAGAATGACGGCCGGAGAAACAGGCTTTGAGTCATACGTATTTGAAAACGTTGACAAGCTTTCAGGATTCGCCGCCGTTCCTTTCACGGGTTGGGGCATCGCCTTCACCCAGGATGAGGCCGAATTTCTGGCGGCGGCAAACCGGATAGGCAACGTCATTTTTGTGACGGTCTTGGTGTTTCTCCTGTTGACGGGAACGGTTATTTTTTATTTTTCCAGATCAATCACTCGTCCTATCAGCCAGGCCGCGCAAGACCTGAGAGAAGGATCCGAACAGGTGGCCTCAGCCTCGTCGGAGGTCGCCTCGGCAAGCCAATCCCTGGCGGAGGGGGCGGCCGAGCAGGCGGCCTCACTGGAGGAAACATCGTCATCACTCGAGGAAATGTCCTCGATGACAAAACAGAACGCCGAAAGCGCCTTTCAGGCCGACGGTCTCATGAAGGAGACCAACCAGGTGGTTCAGCGGGCGGCAAAGTCCATGAAAGAACTGACGAAGGCAATGAGCGATATAACCACGACCAGCGAAGAGACGTCGAAGATCATCAAAACAATCGATGAGATCGCCTTTCAGACAAACCTGCTGGCCTTGAACGCCGCCGTCGAGGCGGCACGTGCCGGAGAGGCGGGCGCCGGATTCGCGGTTGTAGCCGAGGAGGTTCGAAACCTGGCCATGCGGGCTGCTGAAGCGGCGCGCAACACCACTGATCTCATCGAAGGTAATGTCAAGAAGATAAACGACGGGTCGTCATTGGTGGACAAGACCAGCTCGGATTTCGCCGAAGTCGAAAGAAACGCCGCCAAGGTCGGTGAACTGGTAAGCGAGATATCCGCTGCCTCGCAAGAGCAGGCCCAGGGTATCGACCAGATCAACCGCGCCGTCGCCGAGATGGACAAGGTGACCCAGCAGACGGCGGCCAACGCGGAGGAGTCGGCGGCGGCGGCCGAAGAGATGAACGCCCAAGCCGAACAGATAAGAATTATTTCCCTAAACTTGGCATCTATCATCGGCGGAGTGGAGGAAAAGTCCTTTTCACGGCGTTCCGGCGCAATTTTCGATGCCTCGACGGGACGTTTTGTCTCGTCCCCAGGACCGTCAAAAAAGGCTGTGGGGAGACAGCTCCTTCTTTCGAGCAGAAAAGGAAGAGGAACTCGAAGTCCGAAAGAAGTGATCCCCTTGGATGACGATGAGCAAAGTGAATTTCATAAATTCTGACGGGAATCACGTGGACGATTGATTCATAAAGACGTAACGGAATCCGGCGGCGCGCTCCGGCGTATCCCCCCGGGATGCCCGCTTTTCCCCCTTGCCTCGTTCAGGGTCGCGCCAGGAACACCAGGACGGCGCCTATAATAATGGAGATGAAACCGAAGGTTCGCAAAGTGGACCCCGGTAGTTCGGCCACCCTGAGGAGATATGACCTTATGCGGTCCGGAAATGTGAAATAGGGAAGTCCTTCGATTATGAAGACAAGGCCTAGAGCCAACAGTATCACTTTCATGAGGCATCTCCGTTTTTCGCGGCTTGTTTTGAAAGTTCCCACATCCTGTCCAACTCATCCAGGGATGACGACTCCAGGCTCCCCCCTTCGGAGGCAAACTGCCTCTCCATAAAAGAAAAACGGTCCATAAACTTTTGAATCGAACACCGAAGGGCGGAATCGGGATGAACTCCCGCATGACGGGAAAGGTTTACCAGGCTGAATAAGAGGTCTCCCAATTCCTCTTCCACACGATCCTTGCCGTCCTTTTCGAGAGAATCTTTCAGTTCCATCAGTTCTTCTTCCACCTTTTCGATCACGCCCTCGATCGAAGGCCAGTCAAAACCGACCTGAGCCGCCTTTTTCGTGATCTTCCAGGCACGATTCAGGGGCGGAAGAGATCTTGGTGCATCAATGGCAAGAGAGGTGTCCCCCCTGTCCCCGTCTTTTTCCTTTCGTTTTATCGCCTCCCAGGTTTGTCTTATGTCATCCACGGTCTCCGCCTTTCCATTACCGAATACGTGGGGATGTCGACGGATCATCTTCTCGCCCACCGCTGCCATGACGTCTCCAAGATCGTATTGACCCTCCTCTTCGGCCATACGGGCAAAAAAGAGGATCTGAAAGAAGAGATCCCCCAGTTCTTCTTTTATGTCATCCGGCGATCCATCGTGGACTGCGTCAACGACCTCACAGGCCTCGTCCATCAGATATACCGCGACGTCCCGCCTCGTTTGCGCCCGGTCCCAGGGACAACCGTCGGGAGACCGCAGGCGTTCCATGATGTCGAGAAGCCTCTCCAATTCGGCATGAATTTGAGCGCGTTCCGGCTTTGTTTTCCCCGTTGTCACTACCTCACTTTTCCTTTCGTCAAAAAAATAACTCGCCCTTCGGTATCGTCGCGACTAAGGATAACACTGCATCGTTCTAACTACCATGAAGACTTGCCGATTGTCAAAAGTGGGAAAAGGGGACAGGCTGCTTTTTTGCTGTTTGTTATAGAAAGGGGGTGACTGATATCGAGTATCGCTGAGGGTTGGCGGGTGATCATATTTATCATGTCCTCAACCGTGGCAACGGGAAGCGGGAAGTCTTTCATGAAAACGGTGATTATGAGGCCGTTATCGACCTCATGAAAGAGACGAAGGAGATGGAACCACCGTGGGAGCGGCAGAGTGGCAAACGCCAATCACCTTACGTCCCGGCCGATCGGCGGCGGATTATCTGCGCCAAGGATCGGGGCTGGAATCGACCCTCAGCCCGAAGGGGAGGCCGAAAAAGGACGCCTCCGATGCGAAAATGCAGCCTGTCCCCTTTTCTGTGGTTTTGTTGTTGAAATCTTGAAAAAATGTATGGCACAATAAAGGCAAATGTCCAGTCATATTAGTCAGATAGACTGATTTTCAGGACCGACCACAATTGGTTGATCTTCTTCAGAAAATATGCAAATGTGCCGATAAGTATCAGTGAGTCATTGCATGTCGGTGGTCTCGTAGAAAGACTCGCGAAGGAACAAGGCCATGATCATCACCTGCGCCCTATGTAAAAAGGTTTATGATATCCCGGAGGAGCGCCTCAGGCTGCAGGGGTCCTCTGTCGCTTTTTACTGCCAGGCCTGTGGAAATCTCATCGAAATCAAGCTTCCGGGGAAAGGTGCCGATGGACCTCCACCTAAAGATTCCCTGGTATCAGGAGATGCCCTGAAAAAAAGAATTTTGATGACCGTCGAAGACCTGCCCCCTATGCCGCAGGTGGCACAGAAGGCTCGACAAGTAATCGCCAATGAACGATCGAGCTTCAGGGATCTGGCGCGTATCATAGAAACCGATCAGGCTATCGCCACGCGGGTGCTCAAGATGGCCAACTCCTCCTATTACGGCTTGGTGAGCAAGGTTACTTCAATTCAGCACGCAGCGGCTCTGCTGGGCATGAAGACGCTGAACGATCTCCTCATATTCGCCTGCGCCGGAACCCTCCTCGAACAAGAGTTGCTTGGTTATGGCCTGATGACGGGAGATCTCTGGAAGCATTCATTGGCGACGGCCGGATGTGCACGCTCGCTTGCCGCAAAGAAAAGACCTCACATAACGGACGATGCGTTCACCACCGGGCTGATTCACGACTGCGGAAAGATCATCCTGGATCCCTACATCGCCGAACGGCACGACCGGTTCATGGCCTTTCTCGAACCGGAGGGAACGTCCTTCCTCGATGCAGAGAAGGAGTTACTCGGTTTCGATCACGCCGAGATCGCATCCGAGGTCTGTCGGAAGTGGCACATCCCCGAAAACATGACCCTGGCAATCCAGGCCCATCACAAACCATCCCTGGCAGGAGGGGACGAGCTCGCTCATATCGTGCACGCCGCGGATGCCATTGCCCTGATGACTGGCATCGGATCGGGCATCGACGGCATGAAATATGAAATCGATGTGGCCGTGATGGAATCCCTGGAACTTAACAGTAACGAAATCGGCCTTCACATGGCATCCGCCCTCGAATTCGTGGAGGAGGCTTTGGAACTTTACTAAACAAAATAATCTAAAAGGCAATTCAGGAGAACGCGAATTGCGGACCGCCGAAACCGTTCATACCGAGCCAATGTAAGCATGAACGGTTCTGTTTTCTTCCATTCCTCCCCCGGGCTATCCTGAGCTCATCAAAGTGCCCGGGATGAACGGGTTAATAGTTCTAACCCCGGCCCCGATTCCTAGGTCTCAGAATCTCTTTTCGACGGTTCCAGATCTCACTTCACTACGCCTCGAAAACTCCCCCTTCGGGCTCAGACAGTTCGAGGCGCGGTCGTTCCGCTTCGATGGGAACCGTTACCGAAAAAAGCTTTATTCGCCCTTCGGAATCACGGCCGCGGATTATCCCGTCGCAAAACATCCGATCCCTTGCCTGGTCCTCTCCCGCCCCATCCTTCGACTGGCCCCCCGACCTTGAACCTTTTACCCCTCGCCTGCGGCAAAGCCGCGCCTTTTACCCAAATGTCAAGTTTAAAGATTTGACCCCATTCGGGTTCTTTCTACCCCTTGTACGATTCGTACACCCGGGCTATGATGCCCGCGTATCGAGCAGCTGCGCCCCGGTTTTCCTCCACCACCCTGCGTCCGGCCGCACCGCGGCGGCGGCGTTCCTCGTCGTTGGAAAGCAGGTCTCCAAGCGTGGCCGCCAGCTCGTCACCATCGTGAACCGTGATCCCTCCTCCAGCCTCGTCCAGCAGTCGCCCCTCTTCGCTGAAATCGTCCATGTGGGGTCCGTGAAGGACCACCTTCCCCCAGGCCGAAGCTTCCAGGACGTTCTGTCCTCCCTTGGGCACGAGGCTTCCGCCGCAGAAGACGACCGTTGCTACACCGTAAAGACCGAAGAGGCGGCCCATGGAATCCACCACAACCACCTGTGAACGGGCATCCGCTTTCCCCGCCTCGATATCGGTCAGCACCGCCGCTTCCAATTTCCTGTCCTGGAGCATGTCCATGACGCGTCCGGCGCGGTCCACGTGCCTGGGCACGAGTACCAGGCGAAGACCGGGATGAGCGGGCAGCAATTTCTCATAGACATCGACAAGGATGGTTTCCTCGCCTTCGTGAGTACTACCGCCGACGATCACCCTGTCTTCAATGGAAAGATCGAGCAGGAGCGCCGTTTTCTCCCGGAGTTCCGAGGTCGCGCGCTCCACCAGGCCGTCATACTTGGCATTTCCCACGACTTCGATACGGGACGGATCCATCCCGATTTTCCGCAACCGGGCGGCGTCCGTTTCCGAGATCACGCCGGCGGCGTCCAGACGATCGAGGACCCCTTTCCAGAAGAACCGCGTGGCTCGGTATCCCTCGAAGGAACGGGGGGACAGGCGTCCGTTCACCATGACCACCCGAACCGACCGCTGCGCGCAGATTCTTATGAAATTGGGCCACAGTTCCGTTTCGACGATGGCAAAGAGATCGGGGTTTACCCGATCCATGACTCCGCGGATAACCGGCGGAATGTCCAGGGGAAAATAGAATATTCTCGATGCCTCCGGAACAAGCCTCGCGGCCGCCGCCTGGCCCGTCTCGGTGCCGGTTGAAAGGAACAGCGCTCCATCCGGGTAGAGGAGCCGCAGTTGGGCGACGATGGGCGACGCCGCGGTCACCTCTCCCACCGATACGGCATGTACCCATATGCGTGGCGAACCTTCCACCCCTTCGAAGGTCCCTGGAGGATGAAAGCCGAGCTTGGGACCTACGCTTGCCCGGTATTTTCCCGACACCAGTATCCGCCAGGCGTACCAAGGGGCAAACGTCACGGCCGCCACTGAAAGGATGGCGTTGTAAGTGAATACGTGCATGATGAAAACCTCAATACCACGGGGCAACCTGTTCCGCAATAAGGGCGTGGATGCCCATATCCACTTAGACGGTTTTTTCATTCTTCTTATCATGTTGACACGGGCGAAATCTCTGTAGTAAGTTGTTTGTGGATTGTTCACCCTTGGGCGACGGTTACGGGTTTTCCCGTAGCTGTGGCCGGAACGCGCCGCGGAAATCGTAAATCTAAAGGGAGACGGTGTGGCGAGAAAGGGTAGGCGGAGAATAACGGATCGCTGCGACGCACCCTCGGGGTGAAAGGCAGGGGTTCCTTCCATTTCCTCACAGGTAAAATGAGAAAAATCGCACCTTCAATTCTTTCGTCAAATTTCGCGAAACTGGCTGAGGAAATCGCCGCCGTGGAGGATGCCGGCGCGGACATGGTGCACGTGGATGTTATGGACGGCCGTTTCGTGCCGAACCTGACCATCGGGCCGCCGATCATCGGTTCTATCAGGAAGGTGACCGATCTTCCCCTGGACGTGCACCTCATGATCGAGGCCCCCGAGCGGTCTCTCGATCAATACATCGAGGCGGGTTGCGATTTCATAACCGTTCACGTGGAGGCATCGACCCACCTGCATCGGACCGTTCAGGCCGTAAAGGAAGGTGGATGCAAGGCGGGCGTATCTCTCAACCCGGCAACGCCGCTTTCCATGCTTGACGACATCATGGAGGACATCGACCTCCTCCTGATAATGACGGTAAACCCGGGCTTCGGGGGGCAGGCATTCATAAAGACCATGTTTCCTAAAATAACCGGCGCCAGGCGTCTCATCGACAGCCGAAATCCCGGCGTTCTGTTGGAGGTGGACGGCGGGGTCACGGTGGACAACATCGGGGCCATCGCCGACGCGGGTGCCGACATTCTCGTGGCCGGTTCATCTATTTTCCACAGCCCCGACTACGCCGTCACCATCGGCCGGATGAGGGAAAGGCTTCGCGCCGTGGTGTGACAAGGATGGAACCCACGATCGACCGAATAAAGGCCCTGGATATCAAGGGTTTCCTTGACGAAGAAGAAGGTATGCGGCTTTACGATCTTTCCCGCGAGGCCGCAGCCCTCGGCCCCTGCCTGGAAATCGGCAGTTACTGCGGAAAATCTACGGCCTACCTGGCCGCGGGGTGCCGCGAACGGGGAAGCGTATTGTTTACCATCGATCATCATCAAGGTTCAGAGGAGCAACAGCCCGGAGAGGAATATTTCGACCCCGATCTCCTGGATTCCGAAACCGGGCGAATCGACACTTTCAGGTCATTCAGGGAAACAATCGAAATGCTCGGGCTGTCCAACACGGTGGTGCCCATAGTATCCACATCCGAAGTGGCGGCACGCTTTTGGTCCACGCCCCTCTCGATGGTTTTTATAGACGGAGGCCACGCCATGGAAACGGCCTTTCTGGATTATGCCTGCTGGTCGCCCCACATCCTCCCCGGCGGATACTTGGCCATACACGATATCTTTACCGATCCCGCCGAAGGGGGGCAGGCCCCCTGGTATCTCTACCGAATGGCGCTGGACTCGGGTCTCTTCAGGGAACTGCCCCGGGTGAAAACCTTGGGGATCCTTCAACGCATCCCGCTGCATTCCTTGGTGGACTATGCCTTCGCCATGCGCGACAAACTGTCTTCAAAGTGACGCCCGCCGGTGTTTCGAGGGTCCCGAAAACGAACGACCGGGCTTTGCTTCTCACTTTATGATTGACGATGAAGACAGCCTCTGTTATCAACATTAATCTCGCCGGAGACGGACCATGGGAATCCAAACATCTCTGATAATCATAGGTGGTTTCGGTCTTTTTTTATACGGGATGCATCTGGTGGGCGACTCCCTCCATAAATTGTCTCACAATCTCCTGAAAACCATGGTGGAAGCGCTTGCGGGGGGACGGATTCCTTCGGCACTCGCAGGCGCGGCTGCAGCCGTAATAATTCAGAGTTACACCGCGACGTCGGTGACGGTGGCCGGTGCCCTCAACGCTGGAATCATCCGGTTATCCGCGGCCTTGGCGGTGATGCTCGGCGCGAACCTAGGCATCACGATCACGGCGCATATACTCGCTACAAATTTGATGGACGTGGCGCCTTTCTTCGTCTTTATCGGCGCCCTCTATTATTTTTTCACGCCTAAAACCAGGAACAAGAACCGGGGGATAGCACTTTTTGCTTTCGGCCTATTATTTATCGGTCTTTCGATGATGAGCGAGGGCATGGGAGAACTCGCCGGTGAGAAGGGTGTGATTGACTTTTTGCGTCCCCTTGAAACGTCACCATTTCTCATGGTTATTACAGGCATCATGGCGACGGTTCTCCTGAAGGGCAGCGCCAATGCCGCCATAGGATTGATAATCGCTGTCGCCCTGGGAGGCATGATAGATCTTCAAGCATCGCTGTATTTTGTTTTCGGGGCAAACGTGGGCGGATGCCTGATCGGGCTCGTTGAAGGGAGGGGGACAAACCCGGCCAACCGGAGGCTCGTCCTGGGGAACGTCCTGTTCAATTTCGGAGGCCTGCTCCTAGCCCTGGCCATGGTTTCCCTCTACCTGGCACGACTTCCGCTTATCTCCGAAAGCCTTCCAAGACAGATCGCACTGGCTCACACGGCCTTCAACCTTGTTTTACTGGTGGTTTTTCTTCCTCTTATCCCTGTCATTGTGAAGTTCCTGGAACGTGTCGTACCAGGCGAGATCGACATGAAACAGGAAATCAGGTATCTCAATGAAAACTTCATTTCAACCCCTTACCTGGCCATTATGGCCGTCACCAGGGAATTGACGGTCATGCTTTCCCTGTGCATGGGGATGCTCGACAAGGCGGAGGCTTGCATCGTGGCCTACAATCACAAGCTGAAGAACGAGATCATTTTCGATGAAGAATCCGTCGACGAGATGCAGAAAAACATAACCAACTACCTCGTAGAGATTACGCGGAATGAACTTACCGATCGAGAGCGTCGCTTGATTCCCGCCCTCCTTCATAGTGTCAACGATCTTGAAAAGATCGCCGATTACTGTGAAGACATAGTAAAGTTGGCCCAGCGAGTCTTCGAGGAAAACCTTTCCTTTTCCGGGGCGGCGGGCGAAGAGTTGGAACGACTTTTCGCGAAAACGAGGACCATGATGAAATACACCTATCGGGCCATTGACGAAAACGACGCCAAGGCCGCCCAGCTCACTCTCACAATCAAGAAGGAAATCGACGAACTCATCGCCCAGTACAAGCTGAATCACGTAAAACGGCTTGAATCGGGAACCTGCACCAATGAACCCGGATTGGTGTTTTCAGATATTCTTACCGATATCGAACATATCAATGACCATCTCCTCAACATCACCAAGGGTATCCTCCACATCGGCAAGCGTTAGGATCAAGATGGGGGGTCAAATCTTTAAACTTGACATTTGGGTAAAAGGCGCGGCTTTGCCGCAGGCGAGAGGCGAGAGGTAAAAGGTTCAAGGTTCAAGGTCGGGGGGAGAGCCTAGCCGAAGGATGGGGCGGGAGAGGACCCGGCAAGGGATCGTATGTTTTGCGACGGGATAATCCGCGGCCGTGATTCCGAAGGGCGAATCAAGCTTTTTTTGGTAACGGTTCCCATCGAAGCGGAACGACCGCGCCTCGGATTGTCTGAGCCCGGAGGGCGAGTTTTCGAGGCGTAGTGAAGCGAGATACGGAACCGTCGAAAAAAGATTCTGAGACCGAGGAATCGGGGCGGAGGATAGGGTGGTTAGGGGTAAAAGGCTAGGGGCGCGGCTTTGCCGCAGGCTAGGGGCGATAGGCAATGGGCTATAGGCGAGGGGGAGAGTCCGGGTGAAGGATGGAACGGGGGAGTCGGGGAGCGATTCACGTTCATCACCGTCGGAAGTGTTTTAAGCTCATACCGAGATCCAAAAAAATTGATCCCATCTCTTGACAGGACCCATTTGATGTTTATGTTATGCGCAATCGAGCTGATTTGTAAGGATTTTCTTGTCTTAAACCAATACCATGTATGAGGAAAGGAGATTCACAAAAATGAAAATCAGGCCGTTACACGACAGGATCTTGGTGCGAAGGCTGGAGGAAGAAGAAAAAACCAAAGGCGGCATCATTATCCCGGACAGCGCGAAGGAAAAACCCATGGAAGGCGAGGTAATCGCCGTAGGGAAGGGTAAAAAGACCGAGGACGGAAAGGTTCTCAAGCCCGAAGTCAAAGAGGGCGACAGGGTTCTCTTCAGCAAGTACGCTGGAACGGAAGTCAATATTGACGACGTGGAACACCTTATAATGCGGGAAGACGATATTCTGGCAATAATTGAAAAGTAAGGTTTGAAAAGGAGGATTAGACAACGATGTCAGCGAAAATTTTACAATACGATGAAGAGGCCAGGAAATCACTCCTGGATGGTGTAAACGCCCTGTCGAACGCCGTGAAGATAACCCTCGGCCCGAAGGGACGGAACGTTGTAATTGAAAAATCTTTTGGCGCCCCCACCATTACCAAGGACGGCGTGACGGTGGCCAAGGAGATCGAGCTTGAAGACAAATTTGAAAACATGGGCGCGCAGATGGTCCGCGAGGTAGCCAGCAAGACCAGCGACGTGGCCGGTGACGGAACAACGACGGCTACCATTCTTGCCCAGGCCATTTACCGCGAAGGCGTCAAGACCGTGGCCGCGGGCGGAAACCCCATGGAGATAAAACGAGGCATCGAAAAGGCGATCGAACTCGTTGTGGAGAACCTCAAGAAACAAAGCAAGCCCACAAAGGATCAAAAAGAAATCGCCCAGGTCGGAACCATTTCCGCCAACAGCGATGAAACCATCGGGAACATCATCGCCGAGGCCATGGGCAAGGTGGGCAAGGAAGGCGTTATTACCGTGGAAGAGGCCAAGGGTCTCCAGACGGAGCTCGAGGTGGTCGAAGGCATGCAGTTCGACCGGGGTTACCTGTCCCCCTATTTTGTTACCAATCCCGACAAGATGGAAGTGGAACTCGAGAATCCTCTCATACTGATCCATGACAAGAAAATCAGCGTAATGAAGGACATCCTGCCCATTCTCGAACAGATCGCCAAGATGGGCAAACCTCTCCTGATCATAGCCGAAGATATAGAAGGTGAAGCCTTGGCCACCTTGGTAATCAACAAGATCAGGGGCACCTTGAACGTCGCGGCCGTGAAGGCCCCCGGTTTCGGTGACAGGCGCAAGGCCATGCTGGAAGATATCGCGGTTCTCACCGGCGGCAAGGTGATTTCCGAGGAGTTGGGCGCGAAACTCGAATCCACGCGCCTGGAAGACCTGGGCACCGCAAAGCGTGTCGTGGTGGACAAGGACAATACGACGATCATCGACGGCGGCGGGGACAGAGCGAGTCTGGAAGGCCGCGTGAAGCTGATCCGCGCCCAAATCGAAGAAACCACCTCCGACTATGACCGCGAAAAGCTCCAGGAGCGTCTGGCGAAGCTCGTGGGTGGCGTGGCCGTTATCAAGGTCGGCGCGGCCACCGAAACCGAGATGAAGGAAAAGAAGGCCAGGGTGGAAGACGCGCTGAACGCAACCAGGGCTGCGGTAGAGGAAGGAATCGTTCCCGGAGGCGGTGTGGCGTACATTCGTACCCTCCCGGCCCTCGACAAGGCGAAATTTCCCGGCGATCAGCAGATTGGCCTCAACATAGTGAAGAGGGCGATCGAAGAGCCCCTTCGCATGATAGCGGAAAACGCGGGCCACGAGGGATCGATCGTCGTGGAAAAGGTCAAAGAAGGGAAAGATGCCTACGGCTTCAATGCAGCGACGGAGAAGTTCGAAGACCTCATGGAGGCGGGCGTCATAGACCCGACCAAGGTGACCCGATTCGCCCTGCAAAACGCGGGCAGCGTGGCCTCCCTGTTGCTGACTACGCAATGCATCATAGCCGAGAAACCCAAGGAAGAAGCACCCATGGGCGGCATGCCTCCGGGAGGCATGGGCGGCATGATGTAATGCCCTGTCAACTTCCTTTTTAATGCCTCCGTAACGGAGGTTCGCGATAGTAAAGGCCTTCCCCGGGGGGAAGGCCTTTTTGTATGACCGTCAATGATCCCTTCGGAACCGGCGGAATCGACCGGACAATTGTATTGCCTCTGCATTCTCCGATGTGATATAGGAACCTCCAAACACGCGCATGCGGGGAGTCGCCCTATGAATAACCCAATGAATTACAAGAATACGCTGCATCTTCCCAAGACGGATTTCGCGATGAAAGCGAATCTCTCCGTCAAGGAACCGGAATTACTGAAACAATGGGAAGAAATGAACATCTACGAGAAAATCCGGGAGGTTTCTCGAGGCAGAAAGCGTTACATTCTCCATGACGGCCCCCCATATGCAAACGGAGACATTCACCTGGGAACGGCACTCAATAAAATTATCAAAGACATAGTGATAAAATCCAAGAACATGACGGGTTACGACAGCGTCTACGTTCCAGGCTGGGACTGTCATGGGCTTCCCATCGAACACCAGGTGGACCAGGAGTTGGGGGAAAGGAGTGAAAAGGTGTCCCAGGCGGAAAAACGGCGGCTCTGCCGCGCCTACGCTGAACGTTTCGTCGGAATACAGCGGGAGCAATTCAAGCGTTTCGGTGTCTTCGGGGACTGGGACCATCCCTATATAACGATGGACTTCGATTACGAGGCTACAACCGTCAGGGAATTCGGCAAGCTCATGCTCTCGGGCGACGTGTATAAGGGGAAAAAACCCGTTTATTGGTGTAGTTCATGCAAAACGGCACTAGCCGAGGCGGAAGTAGAATACGCCGATCACGAAACACCATCCATATACGTAAAGTTTCCTGTTATATCGGAAATATCCGAGTTTTTGCCCAACCTGGCGGGGGAACGGGTTTCTGTTGTGATCTGGACCACCACCCCTTGGACGATTCCCGCAAATCTGGCCATCGCCCTCAAGGACGATTTCGAGTATGCCGCCGTTAAAGTGGGAAACGAAGTACTTATCTTCGCCGAGGAACTTACCGACTACTGTCTCGAGGCCTTCGGCATGAAAGGCGCCGATCACGAGATACTGGCGACATTTCCGGGATCGAAACTGGAGGGTCTCAAGTGCCGTCATCCACTCGTCGACAGGGAGAGCGTAATCATATTGGCTCCCTTTGTAACCCTGGACGCGGGAACGGGATGCGTACACATCGCGCCCGGTCACGGCCAGGAGGACTATGAAATAGGGCTCGAGTACGGCCTCGACGTGTTCGCCCCAGTGGATGACGACGGATGCTTCACCGACGAAGTCCCCCTCTTCCGGGGGCAGTTCGTATTCGACGCCAACGACGCCGTCAACGAAGCCCTCCGGGAACGAGGCATGCTGCTGGGCAGCATGAACATCATGCATCAGTATCCACACTGCTGGCGTTGTAAGAACCCCATCATTTTCCGATCCACCGAGCAGTGGTTTATTTCCATGGACAAGAACGGTCTCCGGAAAAGGGCGCTGGAAGCCATCGACACCGTCACCTGGATCCCTTCCTGGGGTAGGGACCGCATCTACAACATGATAGAAAATCGGCCCGATTGGTGTATCTCGAGGCAACGCTCCTGGGGAGTCCCCATCACGGTGTTCTACTGCTGTGGCTGCAACGAGCATCTGGCCACGGCAGAGATCCTCGATCACGTGGCCTCCTTGGTCGAAGAAGCGGGAGCCGACGTCTGGTTCGAACGGGATGCGACCGAACTGCTGCCCGCCGGAACGTCCTGCCCCAATTGCAGTGGAACCACCTTCACCAAGGAAACGAACATCCTCGACGTCTGGTTCGATTCGGGCGTGAGCCACGCGGCCGTTCTTGAGAACACCAGACGATGGCCCGGCCTCTCGTCGCCGGCGGACCTCTACCTCGAGGGCAGCGACCAGCATCGGGGGTGGTTTCACTCGTCACTTCTCGAGTCGGTGGGAACGCGCAACCGGGCCCCCTATAACTCCGTTCTCACCCACGGTTTCGTCGTCGACGGCGAGGGTAAAAAGATGTCCAAGTCGCTGGGCAATTTTGTCGATCCCCAGGAAATGGTGAACCGTCACGGAGCGGAGATTCTCCGTCTCTGGGTGGCCGCCGAGGACTACACAATGGACATCAGGATATCCGAGGAAATCCTCAATAGACTGGTGGAAGCGTACCGTAGAATCCGCAACACCAGTCGGTTTATCCTTGGTAATCTTTACGACTTCGATCCCGGGCGGAACAGCTTACCCGTCGAGGACCTGGAGGAGATGGACCGGTGGGCATTGCACCGGCTGCAGGAGATCATCGAACGGGTGCGGAAGGCGTATGAACAGTTCCAATTTCACATGGTGTTCTACACCATTCATAATTACTGCACGGTGGACCTGAGCTCGCTTTACCTTGACGTGCTCAAAGACCGTCTCTACACCTCGAAGGAGGATTCGAAAAAACGGCGATCCGCCCAGGCGGCCATGTACAGGATTCTCGACAGCGTCGTGCGCCTGCTGGCGCCTGTCATGACCTTCACCGCCGAGGAAATCTGGAAGGCCCTTCCTGCGGCGGAGGACAGGGAAGAAAGCGTTCACATGACTCTTTTCCCTGAGCCGGATACCCGCTGTATCGACAAAGAATTGGCGGAACGATGGAAAACGATGCTTGACATCAGGGGAGAAATTTCTAAGGCGATTGAGACGGCCCGGCGGGAAAAAGTGGTGGGACATTCGCTGGATTGCAACGTACAGCTCTTCGCCCAGGAAAAGCACGGCGACTTTATCGAGGCTCATCGGGAAAACCTGGAACAGCTGTGCATCGTCTCCCAGCTCACCGTCCATAAAGGAGAAAGGCCCGAAGGCGCCTGGGAAAGCAAGGAAATGCCGGGACTCTTCGTATCCGTATCGAGGGCTGAAGGTGAAAAATGTGGGCGATGCTGGCACTACAGTAAGACGGTGGGATCGATCCCTGAGCATCCGACCATTTGCCGCCGGTGTCACGAAAATCTCCGGGAGGATACATGAAGGGATCCTTTCCCGCCCTTCAGAGATACGGAGTGTACCTGGCGGCGCTCATCGTCGTCCTGGCAGACCAATCCTCCAAGTATCTCGTACAATCCCTCGTTCCATTGCACCATTCCATACCTGTCATCGAGGGGTTCTTCAATATAACCTACGTGAGAAATCCGGGAGCCGCCTTCGGCTTGCTGGCCCAGGCGGGACCCGCCTGGCGCCTTTTCTTCCTCGTGGCGGTGAGCCTTGTCTTTATGAGCGCCCTGGTCATTTACTTGGAGCGGAATCGTGACAGGACAGGGAAAATCCTTTACGTCTCTTTTGCTCTCATACTGGGCGGCGCGGCGGGAAACCTCATTGACAGGATCATCCACGGAGAAGTTGTCGATTTCCTGGATCTTTACATCAAGTCCTTACACTGGCCGGCCTTCAACCTTGCCGATTCGGCCATTTCAATAGGCGTATTTTTGTTGCTCATCGACGTGATCCTCCATAGGGATAGTCCTCCTGCCCGCTAAGTCCCTTTGTGTGTACAATGGCAGCGCAGCCCCCCCCCGCCCGCCGCCGCTCGTCGCAATCCGCTCGACAAGCGAGGGAGCCATGTCGAAGGAGAAGCAGGGGATACTGACGGCACCATACAGCCCTCACCAGGATCCCTTGAAACTGCGTAACTGACGATGCTTTAATTTTTCGGCTTCAGGATTATAACGTTCAGCGTTTGCCTGCCCCATTCCAGGGCCTCTTTCCTGCTGGGGAAGAATACATCCAGGCGGTCGCCGCGGATAGCGCTTCCCCGGTCCTGGACCTCTCCCCAGCCGTAGCCGGGGACGTATATCTTTGTCCCGAAGGGATAGCGGGGATCGGCGGCTATGGTGCCTTTCTTCGCCCGCGCGCCGCTGGCGGTTATTCCCACCTGCTTGCGCTGGCCTTTTTTGGGCCCGTAGGCGTACACCGGAGGACCGATGCAACCGTACTTCCGCTTCCAACCGCAGGATTCCTGGCCGGCGTCATAGGCGGTGACTACCATTCTCCGTTCTTCACGCACGTAATCCCGACGCCCCAGCGAAGGGTAAAAACAGCATCCCGCCGCCACCACGATAAGAAGCACTGCCAGGATTGCCGGCATGACGATGCGCCGGGCTCCGGATGATGTCCAATTGGTCATGGATGTCGCTCTTCCTCGCCGGATCAGTCTAATGTTATTCCACCGTTCTTGCCAACCTTGCCGGTATTTCCGACGCCTCTGAAACCACCCTGTCGATGAGCTGGGCGACGGTGGGTATTTCGTGCAGGAGACCCACGCACTGTCCCGTGGGGAGCACACCCTTTCTCGTGTCGCCTTCTTCTGTGGCCGATCGAATCATTTTAAAGGCATTCGCGAGATAGGCCATCATCTTGGCGTTATTCCACCCCGAAGCTAGTGCCCCTACAAGGAGTTTCGAGAAGGGCAGCCCCAGGGACCGGGCGATGTCCCGGGAATTAACGAAAGCGGCGAGGAAGTTCGGCCATCCGAACAGCCCCTTCCGGTAGGCCCTGAGGGCGGCCGGGGTTTTCATTGAACGACAGCCCAGACCGTCAAAATAGGGGCCATAGATCGTATCTTCTATGGTTTTCTCGAGAGAAAGCTTCTTGTAGGTATCGTGGAGCTGGCTTTCCTTTGTGCTCATGAAGGCCGTTCCCATGGCGACGCCGCCGGCGCCGAGTGAGAGGGCGGCCATGAGTCCCCTGCCGTCGATGAATCCGCCCGCCGCGATTATGGGTATGGAAACGGCATCGACCAAGGCCGGGATCAAAACCAGGGATGTGGCGTCGCCGCCGTGGGCCGCCGCCTCGTGACCGGTGGCAATGAGCGCGTCGGCGCCCTGCTCCTCCGCGCTACGGGCGTGTCGCTCGTTAACCACGGTGGCGACCACCTTGCCGCCGTACTCGTGGGCTGCCTTGGCCAACCAGTCGCCCTTACCGAGGGAAAAGTTTATCACTGGTACCTGTTCTTCCAGGAGGACCTTGGCGTTTTCATGGGCGCCGGGAAACATGAGCGTGGCGTTGGCGCCAAAGGGCTTGTCCGTGAGACTTCGTACTTCTCGAACTGCCTTCCTGGTCTCCGAGGCGTTGAGGGGACCGGTGGCGAGAATACCGAGACCTCCGGCATTGGACACCGCCGCCACCATTGAAGGAACGCTTATCCAGCTCATGCCCGACAGTACAATGGGGACTTCGATGCCGAAAAGTTCCGTTATAGGTGTTTTCATTTAAGCTTTCTCCTTTCAGACCTATTGTTTTCATTACACTTATTGTCACTCCATAGGGACGCCTGCAGCCTCTTGGCGTGCCGCGTCATAAAGCCTCCGAACAAGATAGTTGGAAAAAACGGTGCGGGTTCCACTCCTGATGATTCGTTTCACGTCACTCCGCTCTATCTTGACGGGGGCTCCATCCAGGAGCCGATAGCGGTCGCGCCGCACAAGGGCAAGCGTCTCCACGGCCATCATTAGCGGCCATATGCAAAAGAGACGGCGGCGCGCGTATCTCCTCGGAATGGCCAGGACGTATTCGATCGCCCTGTCGAGATTAGTCAGCGCCATATCTACGAGAGGCTCCAGCGCGGTCGCTCTGACGTCCCTATTGCACTTCGAATTTTCGGGAAAGGCGTCCTCCTGTCCCGCCCCGTGGAAAAGGGAGCGCGGAACATAGCACCATCCCCTGTGGAGATCACCCATGTAGTCCTTGGCGATGTTCGTTAATTGCAATCCGAGGCCGAAGGCAACACTGCGGGAATGAAGGCACTCATAAGTTTCTCTTGATACTTTGCCGTCTCCTGCATTTCCGAAGAACAATTTGGTGATCATAAGCCCCACCGTTCCGGCCACATAATAGCAGTACCGCTCCAACTCGTTCCGGTCCTCGAGCATCACGACACAACCGTCCAAGGCCTTTTCCTGAAACAGGGCCATGCCTCGGGACATCTCGCGTACGTGTTCAGAAACAATCAACTGCGACCGCAAGGGCAGTTTAGAGAACTCACCCAGCACCCTGGGAGCGTCGAAAAGAAGTTTCCGGTCATGTCCTGATCTCTCGATCGGGATGGAATCCACAAAGTCTTTGACCTGTTCCGGCCAGTTGGGACGAAGGGGAAAGAGTTTTTCGTAATCGGCAAGGCACTCGATTTTTGACGCCGCAGACAAGGAAGGTTCATCCTCGATGGTATCGGCAATGCGACACAAGAGGTAGGCCAGGAGTATGCTTCGGTAATCGTCTCCCCGAAGTACGCGGATATTGAGGGCGAAGGTCCGTGACACCAAGGCCAGGTGTTCTTCGCAGATCCTGAAATCATTTCCTTCCGCTCCGATCGCCATCGGCCGATTCTTCCCCTTCTTTTTAAGGCGAAGAATAACCGACTCCCGGCATGCGGTCAAGCGAAGGGGAAGGCGGAATCAACTTCAAGGGTCGGCTTATCCCCCTTGGGGCAGAAGCGGGCACAAAAAAGGGAGACCCTAAGGCCTCCCTTGTATTGTCGGGGTAAAAACCACTATGTCGCACACCGGATTTACCTGAAAAGAAAAAACCCCGCTTTGAAGATCCGCTTTCCGTCCTGCTCCGCCGTTCGCCCAGTGTCGCCTTCACTGAACGAACTTATAACATTCGTGGTTCAAAGGTTCCAACCAGGTTCAGGAGATTTTTCCCGGTTTGCCTTTATGTGTTGCACTTTTTATGCCAAACGCCCCCGAGATCTAAGTGTCTGTCATTACTCACATTGTAAATACCGCACTTTTCAATCTCACTATCGGGATCGGAAAAAATTGTCGCGCAAAATGCCTGACGTACCATACTACTCAATATTTCCGGCATCTTATGAGAAGACAACATCTATGTCGATTCGACGAAATTGTCGAATCGCATCCCATTCGAAGTATCCCTTTGGATCCCTTGGGACCCAAACCACTTTTTCGGCGGCCGCGGGCGAAAACGTGAAAGTGGCGGTCGGACCCATATGGTCTTGTAATTACAGATACTATGATATAGTATTTATATATTTTTTGACAGGAATTTCTTTGCCCCATGAACGAACACAAACCGAAAATAAAGGAAATGAGTGGTGAAAACCCCTCTTTTCTCCGGGAAGGGAGCCACCCTTCAAAATATATTATACCGGTCACAGTATTTTTGGTGGTGGCCGTCTTCGTCTCGTTGATTCTGTTTATGGGTCTCATGGATCTCCGAAGGCTCGACAAAACGCTGGTCGAATTTATGGAAAACCGGGGACTCGACATCGTAACCACGATCGAAAACGTGGCCCAGGAGGACCTCGATTTCCTGAGGCGGACACTCTTGGACGATCAATACGATTTCGGATTTGCTCCCATCCCGCTTTCCGACAAGGAATATCACATCCAGGAACGGCTGATAAACGCCCTAGTGGACGTGGCCAGGGATATCGACGCATACTGGCAGCAGGACGAATTGACGGAAGAGGACCTGGAACGAATAGCCGCCGAAGAAAAGCTTTCGCTCATCGTCATATTGGACGAGGAGGGACATATCGTATTGCAAAGCAGACAATTCCAGGAAGAATCCTCTAGGGCTCCCCTTATTTCAGGAAGCGACCAGGATCAACTGGCAAGATGGCTCCTTAAAACACTGGGCCCGCTCATGGACATGGGTTATATCGCCCTCCGACGGAAGGACGGCAGCGGAACCATCGTTATCGCCCTGGACGCCGGAAAACTAAAATACTGGGGTACGAAAACAGCGGTCAAGAAGGTGGTCGGTGAAATCGGCTGGGAACAGGAACTACATTACCTTTCTGTCTTCGATCGCGATGGTACCTTACTCGAAACGGTGGGAGACAGCACGCAACACAACATTACGACGGCGAACGGCGCGGTCCGGGAGATACTCTCCGGGAAACGCTCGCTTGTCAGCACCAAGTTTGAAGATGAAAGCGGCCATCACCTGTCCATTATCGCTCCCCTTCACCTCGATGACACGGTGGTAGGATACGTTCACATGGGACTCAAGTGGGATCGGGCAAGGGCGACGCTTTCGCACAACAGAACCCGTATGATTATCACCACTCTTATGGTTGTCCTGATCGGAACGATCACCACGATAATGCTTTACAGGAACCAAAGCCGCGAACTTGCCCGCATGGAAAAAATGAAAGAAAGACTCCAGCGGGCGGAACAGCTCTCTGCCCTGGGCCAGCTTGCCGCCGGGGTGGCCCACGAAATCCGTAACCCCCTGAATGCCATTAGTATCGCCGCCCAGCGGCTCCAGCGAGAATTCGCCCCCCGTAATGATGACAATAATGATTTCAGCCACCTTTACAACGTTATGCGCGATGAAATTAGGCGACTGAACGAAATCATAGAAGAATTCGTCACCTTTTTCAGGATAAAGCGTATGGAACTTAGACCCCGGCCTCTCGAGAATGTGTTGGAAAAAATCATGGCGGTCATGGCGACGGAGTGCGGTGAACGAAATATCGTCCTGGAAGGTTTATGGAACGACAAACACCCCACCATCGTCTCCATGGACGCAGACAAACTGACGCAGGCCTTTATAAATATCGTAAAAAACGCCATGGAGGCGATCGACGGTTCGAAACCGGGACGAATAACTCTGGCGGTAGAGCGCAGGGGAGACCGACAAGCAGTTGTTACCATCTCGGATACCGGGTCGGGCCTGACGCCCGATGAAGTAGACCGAATTTTCAATCCCGAATATACTACTAAAGAAAAGGGACTGGGACTTGGGCTGACCCTTGCACATGAAATCATCAACGGTCACGGCGGGGAAATCAGGGTGACGAGCAGGAAGGGATTCGGCACCACCTTCGAGATACTCCTGCTCCTCGCCGGGGATAAAGAGAACGAGAAAACGGAAAGCAGCCATTATGAAGGATCTTAACATTCTCATAACAGAGGACGGCCAATCGCAACGGGAAATGCTGAGGGATTTTCTCGCTGGAGAGGGACACATGATCCACGAAGCGGGAAACGGTGAAGATGCGGTTCGCACCGTGCTAGATGCGCCTATAGACTTGGTTTTGCTCGATTACAAGATGCCCGGCATGAACGGCTTGGAAGTTCTTAAAAGAATCAAGGAAATCAACCCTGCCGTGGATATCATAATGATGACCGCTTACGGAACCGTGGAAACGGCTGTCCAAGCCATGAAAGAGGGTGCCTTGGACTATATCACGAAGCCCATTGACCTGGAGGAGCTTCTTCTCCTTATAGATCGTATCTCGGAAAGACGCACCCTCATAAGGGAAAATGAAATCCTCCGTTCAAAACTCTGGAAAAAGGGCATGGAGGGAGGTCAAATAATCTATAGAAGCGCCGTCATGGAAGAGCTCGTGAACATGGCGGGGCGAGTGGCCCCCAGCAGGGCCACAGTGCTGATCGAAGGTGAGAGTGGTACCGGCAAGGAACTTTTTGCCAGGCTTATTCACGGACTGAGTCAGAGGGCCTCCGAACCCATGATTGTGGTCAATTGCGGAGCGTTGCCCGAGACCCTCCTGGAAAGTGAGCTCTTTGGACACGAAAAAGGTTCATTTACGGGCGCGACGTCTAGAAGAATCGGTCGCTTCGAGGAGGCCGACGGAGGAACCCTGTTTCTCGATGAGATCGGGGAGCTATCCGCACCCGTCCAAGTCAAATTACTTCGCTTTCTCCAGGAACGGGAATTCCAGCGCCTGGGCGGAAACCAGACCCTGAAGACTGATGTACGCATCATCAGCGCGACCAACCGGAACCTGGAAGAACAGATGAAAAAGGGACTTTTCCGTGACGACCTCTATTATCGTCTCAACGTGGTAACGATAAAAATTCCACCGCTGAGGGAGAGGAAGGAGGATATACCGAAGCTGGTTGAACATTTCATCGAACGCTTCGGGCGGGAAAACGACAAACCCCTGGAGGGCATCAGCAACGAGGCGATGGACATGCTTCTCAAGTACGATTATCCCGGCAACGTTCGTGAACTGGAAAACATCATCGAACGCGCCTCGGTTATCACCAGGGAGCCGGTGATCACCGTTCGGGACCTCCCCTTCAGTAACAAAGGCTTGCCCCGTGCGCCGGAAGCAGGGGAGAGGGGAAGCCTTATGAAGGATTCCGTGGAAACCCTTGAGTGCCAGCTTATCGAACAGGCCCTGGAGGAGACGGAGAACAATCAGACAAAGGCGGCCGAAATCTTGGGAATCACGGAGCGGACCCTTCGATATAAGATGAAAAAGTACGGCATGAAGCAATGAAGACTTCCCACCCCTTTCTTTCTTCTATTTCTTATGGGCACTCCAGAACTCCCGGGTTTCCCCCCTTCCATCATTCGACAGGGCCCTCCCGAACTCGCCAAAGGGCCCAGAACGAAGGGGGTAATTGTTGTAACCTTGCCCCTAACCTTTTACCCTTTACCCTTCACCACTAGCCCATAACCTCTAGCCTATTGCCCCTAGCCCTTAGCCTATAGCCCGCGGCGCAGCCGCACCCTTTACCTTTTACCTTTTCCCCAAATGTCAAGTTTAAAAATTTGACCCCATGTAGGGACAGTTTATGTGCTACTAACAGACAAGGCTTTTGCACCTTGACAGAGTCGTTTTACTCCTCTATAAAAACCTCCACGTTCATTACATTCGACACACTCCTCCCGAGGAAGAGCCCCGGGAGAGCCTGGGTAAAAGAAGGATATCCCTCATGCCGCCACGAACAGACATCAAAAAAGTTCTCATCATCGGATCCGGTCCAATTATCATAGGGCAGGCCTGCGAATTTGATTATTCGGGGACTCAAGCCTGCAAGGCCCTTCGATCGCTCGGATACGAGATTGTACTCGTGAACTCGAATCCCGCCACTATCATGACCGATCCCGGCATGGCCGACTACACATACATCGAACCGCTGAATTTCCAGTTCCTCAAAGAGATCGTGGAAAAGGAACGCCCCGACGCCGTCCTCCCCAACCTTGGTGGACAGACGGGTCTTAACCTGACCCTGGAGTTGGCACGAAAAGGCGTTTTGGATCAATTCGGCGTAGAGGTCATAGGCATCAACCTCGACGGGATAGAAAGGGGTGAGGATCGGATCGCCTTTAAAAAGACGATGGAACGGCTGGGCATTGAAACCCCCTTAAGCAAACCTGCCTACTCGGTGGAAGAGGCGGAACAGATAGCCGAAGAGCTTGGATATCCAGTGATTATCCGACCCGCCTATACGATGGGGGGCACTGGGGGAGGGCTGGTATACAACAAGGAAGAGCTACAGATCATCGCCGGCCGTGGAATTGCGGCAAGTATGATCGGCCAGATACTGGTGGAGGAGTCGGTTCTCGGATGGGAAGAGCTGGAGCTTGAAGTGGTCCGAGACGGCAAAAACAAAATCGTTACGGTCTGTTTTATCGAAAACGTTGACCCCATGGGCGTTCATACAGGCGATTCATTTTGCACCGCGCCTATGCTGACCATTTCACGGGAACTCCAGGAGCGGCTTCAAAGGCTTGCCCATTCCATCGTAGAGGCCATCGATGTGATCGGGGGAACCAACGTGCAGTTCGCTCATGATCCCAAAACCGGAAGAATCGTGGTTATCGAAATCAATCCCCGCACGTCTCGTTCATCGGCATTGGCGTCCAAGGCGACGGGTTTCCCCATCGCTTTCATCTCTGCCATGCTCGCCGTGGGTGTCACGCTTGACGAGCTGCATTGGTGGAAAGAGGACACGCTCGATCGCTATGTGCCCACGGGCGACTACGTGGTGGTAAAATTCGCACGCTGGGCCTTTGAAAAATTTCCGGGTTCCGAGGACATCCTGGGGACACAGATGCGGGCCGTGGGCGAAGTTATGGGTATAGGCGCGAATTACAAGGAGGCCTTTCAAAAGGCCATTCGGTCCTTGGAAATCAACCGCTATGGTCTCGGTTTCGCACGTGACTATAACAAGCGTTCGGCGGCGGAACTCATGACACTGCTCAACAAACCCACCAGCGAGCGGCAGTTTATCATGTACGAAGCGCTCAGGAAGGGGGTGCCCGTTAATGAGCTCGTGAAAAAGACCGGCATCAAACGCTGGTTCGTCGAGCAGATGGCGGAGCTGGTAAACACAGAGGAGGCCGTTATCGCCTGCCGGGGGGGCGAACTTCCAAACGACCTGTTCGAGAAGGCGAAAAGGGAAGGTTTTGCCGACCGCTACCTTGCAATGTTGCTGGGAATCCCGGAAGGAAATATCAGGGAGAAGCGCAAAAAACTGGGGATCAGGCAAGGATGGCAGCCCGTTCTCGTGAGCGGTGTAAAAGACGCGGCCTATTACTATTCCACCTACAACGCCCCTGACTCGGTTCCCATTACGGGCGAAGAGTCTCGAAAGGTCATCGTTTTGGGCGGGGGTCCGAATCGTATCGGCCAGGGAATCGAGTTCGATTATTGTTGTGTTCACGCGGCTTTCGCGCTAAAGGATGTCGGAGTCGAGTCCATAATGATCAACTGCAATCCCGAAACCGTCTCCACCGATTATGATACGTCCGACAAGCTTTATTTCGAGCCGCTTACGGTGGAGGATGTGCTGGCCATCTATGAGAAGGAAAAGCCGGAAGGCGTGATCGTCCAGTTCGGCGGGCAAACCCCTTTGAATATCGCCAATGAACTGGCATCCCAGGGCGTGAACGTCATCGGAACGAATCCCGAAATGATCGACCTCGCCGAAGACCGAGACCGATTTAGAAAGATAATGAACGCCCTCGGGATCCCCGAGCCGGAATCGGGAATGGCCAGCAACTTCGACGAGGCCCTGACCGTGGCGGAGAAAATCGGATATCCCTTGATGGTTCGGCCCTCTTACGTACTCGGGGGACGAGGCATGGAAGTGGTTTACGACGAAGAGAGTCTCCGTCGATACCTGGCGGTGGCCGTCGAGGTAACACCGGAACGCCCCGTTCTTATCGACAAGTTTCTTGAAAACGCAACCGAGGCGGAGGCGGATGCGATAGCCGACGGAAAAGATTCCTTCGTTCCCGCCGTCATGGAGCATATCGAGCTGGCAGGAGTGCATTCCGGCGATTCCGCCTGCGTTATTCCCTCTATCAGCATCTCCGCCGAAAACCTGAAGACCATCTATGACTATACGCGGAAAATAGCAGCCGCCCTCCAAGTCAAGGGCCTGATGAATATCCAGTACGCCATAGCCGACGGCAGGGTGTACGTTTTGGAGGCCAATCCCAGGGCCTCGCGGACGGTACCTCTAGTGTCGAAGGTGTGCAACGTATCCATGGCAAAGACAGCAACGCGTATAATGCTTGGCGAGTCACTGGCCGCGGCAAACTTGTCGAAAAAAACCTTTCCCTATTTCGGGGTAAAAGAATCTGTCTTCCCCTTTAATATGTTCCCCGAGGTGGATCCCCTGCTGGGACCGGAGATGAGGTCCACCGGCGAGGTGCTGGGCCTTGCCGATTCATTCGGTCTCGCCTTCTACAAGGCCCAGGAGGCGGCCGGCCAACAATTGCCCTACGAAGGCGTTGTGCTCATCACCGTCTTTGATAAAAGCAACCCGGCTTTGATCGAAGTGGCCGCGGGGTTTCACGAGATGGGCTTTACCCTGAGGGCGACCCAGGGGACGCACGAATTCCTGGCACTACATGGAATTCCTTCCCAGGTGATATTAAAGATGCATGAGGGACGGCCTAATATCGTGGACGGCATAAAGAACAGGGAAATTGACCTCATTATAAATACTCCAAGCGGGCGGATGAGCCAGTACGACGATTCCTACATACGGAAGGCGGCCATCAAGTACAAGGTCCCATACATCACCACCATGGCAGCGGCCATGGCAACGGTGAAGGGCATCGCGGCGGTGCGGAAAGGTCATGGGGCGGTGCGGTCGCTTCAGAGTTATCACCGTGATATCAGGTAGTGAAGAAGAACCATGAAGGCGATTCAGGAAAATTGCGGAGTCTTTGCCCTTTGTTCGCGGTACCAATGTGCGGGCGAAATATTCCAGGGCATCGATTTTCTCCAACACAGGGGACAACAGTATTGTGGGATATCAACCTATGACGGGACGATCCACCATGAAACCCACCGGGGCAAGGCGGTCAACACCTTCACGGAGGAAGAACTTGAGCGCCTGAAAGGGCGGTGGGGAATCGGTCACGTAAGTCTCCAGGACCGACAGCCCCTGCGATGGCTCACGCAGATAGGTGAAATTTCGGTGGCCGTCAGCGGTAACGTCATCAACTCCCACGAACTGCTCAGGGAAATGATGATCAGGGGCAAGTCTTTTCTTGAAGGCACGGACGTTGAAATTATTTCCAAGATCATCATAGAAGCGCCGGATATTGTCAGCGGCATTTCAAACCTGGCAAGAAAGGTCAGGGGCGCCTATTCTCTGGTCGTCTTGTCCAAGGACGGAATATATGCCGCGAGAGATATCTTCGGTTTCAGGCCTCTCATTTTGGGACACGACGAGGAAGGGACGCGCTTTGCCGCGAGCTCTGAATCCCGGGCCCTTCAAAACCTGGATATGCAAGTTTACAGGGACGTGAACCCCGGGGAAGTCGTTCTGATCAACGATGAGGGTTTCAGGACCGTGGCTCAACTGGAATCGCCGCGGAGGGCTCATTGCGCCTTTGAGTGGGCCTATACGGCAAGCATGGATTCCATTATAGAGGGTGTTTACGTGCAGGAGGCCCGCGACAACCTCGGAGAAAGCCTCGCCCAGCGGGACATAGATGAGGGGGGCATTACGGCGGATATCGTGGCGCCTGTTCCCATGTCGGGAATAGGGCACGCCCTCGGATATCACAAGCGTTCAAAAATCAATTACCAGGAAGTCTTCTTGTACAATCGATACGCCGACCGCAGCTATACTCAGGCGACACAGAGCGACCGCGACAAAATGGCAAAAAGAAAGCTTTCCATACTGCCTTACGTAAAAGGAAAACGGATCGTCCTGTGCGACGACTCCATCGTGAGGGGAACGCAGATCCGCTACAAGGTTATGGATCTAAAGAATGCCGGAGCCAAGGAGGTCCACGTGAGGGTGGCCTGCCCACCCCTGATGTATCCTTGCGAGTTCGGCATTTCAACGCGATCCTACGGTGAATTGCTGGCACGTTCTTTCATGAGAAACGGGAACATCGTCAACATGGATCAGTTGCGATCCCTGGAAGCGTGGGTGGCCGACCGCGTGGGGGCTGATTCGGTGAAGTTCAATACCATCGAGGATTTCGTTGCCTCCTTGATGACGGAACGGTGCAATCTTTGCCTGACCTGCTTCGACGGCGTTTCTCCCTACCCGCCGAATTTCCCGGGGTAATCACACCGAACAGGGAACAAAGAGGGAATAAGCGCCTCATCTATTCAAAGGGAAGTCCCAGTATCGAAAGGGGATCAACTTCGACGGCGGCGATCTTAACGCCCCAGTGAAGATGTGGTCCGGTAACCCGCCCCGTGGCGCCGACCTTTCCAATAACATCACCCCTCTCAACCCATTCTCCTTCAGTTACGGTTATTTCCGCAAGGTGACAGTATAATGTGAAAAGTTCGGCACCGTGATCTATAATAACCGTGCGCCCCGCGAAAAAGAGAGAATCGGTGAGTGCCACTATACCCGAGTTGGCAGACCGCACCGGGGAGCCGGGAGGCGACCTCAGGTCCACTCCGCGGTGGCGGGAATACACCTCGTTGTTGAAGATACGTTTTACGCCGAAAGGCCCGCTCACTCCACCCCCCCCTTCCAGGGGCATGATGAAATCTCCCGATCCCAACCAGACTCGATGAGGTTTTTCGTATATCTCTGCGACCCGCTTCCGCTCTCTTTCGATCCTTTTCATTTCTTCAGGGGCGGGGGCTGTAAATTTCGGATCGACGACGAGGGAGACGGATGGAAAGTCACCCCGGGCAACGGTTACATCCAATCTTTTTTCGATCACAGATTTGTCAGGAAAGACAATGGTGAGCAGAAGTTCGTGTCGTCCTTCATCCATGCCTAGTTCGAGGGGAAAGAAAAGGAATGATCCCGTCTCCTCGCTTACCCTGACGAATTCATAGACCCTGCCGTTGAAGCGTGCCGAGGCGGACCTGAAAGGCGGCGACTGGAGTTGAAGCATGAACGCGTCCCCCTCCGTGAAAGAACGGCTGTAGGACCGGAGACAAAGGAATCCCTGTTCCGTTTCGGTTTCAAAAAGCAAGGACCGCGCCGACGCCTGAAGCGGTGCGGCGGCAAAGAAGAGAAAGACGGCGAATAGAAATAAAAGGCAAAGGCGGCACTTGGCGCTCTCTATCATGACAAAACTCCGAAGGTAAAATTTGATCGTACAGTCAGTCACTCGCGGTCTGCAAGCCCAAAATCCGCGATTGATTCTTAGTTTACGTTACCAATCGCGAATCCGGGGTGCAAGGAAAAATATGGACAAAAAGGACCTTATCATTTATATCTCTCTCTACGGCTAGGGATCGCGGATAACGGGATGATACAGTGTCAAACACAAAAGGAGCGGCCATGAAACGTATAAAGATCAGCACCATTCTCTTTTCGGCAGCCTTTCTCTGTCTCACGGGGTGCACCGCACTCGCCGTCGGCGGGGCGGCGGTGGGAGCAGGTGCCGGAACCTATGTCTACGTGCAGGGAGAACTGAAGACGGACTATCACCATCCCTTCGAGAAGGTCTGGAGCGCCTGTGAACGGGTGGTGGCCGACATGAGGGCGATTGAGGTGGTTCCCGTCAAGGAAATCGGGAAGGGACGTATCGACGCAATCATTGAAGATGAGAAGGTCCGAATTTCGGTGGAGTACAAGGCCCGTAACCTTACGAACGTTTCGGTGCGGGTGGGGACGGTGGGCAACCGTACCGCTTCCCAGCGCATTCACGACAAAATAGCGGAACAGCTTTCCTGAGCGACAACGGCGAGGTTAAAGGTCCCCGGCCAGTTGGCTCCCCGTCCATCAAATCCGAACGCCGCCGTTCCCACGGCTCAATCCGGTGTTTTCTTTCCCTGGTGTGACGTTCCAAGGGCACTTTCACGCGATGAAGGGTCACTAAATAGTGATCGAAAACTGTTTCTCATTCCGTGATAGACTCTTTTCGTTCCTCGTCAAGCCCATAGTGCTTGATTTTCCTGTGGAGGTTGCTCCGTTCCAGCCCTATGGCTTCCGCTGTTTTTGATATGTTCCAGTCGTTTTCCGAGAGCTTCTTCGAAATATAGGCCTTTTCAAAGAGTTTCTTCGCCTTTCTGAAGGTATCACCGAAGGCGGCCGACGATGCCGCCGCGGTCGAGGTTTTGCGGAGCCCAACTCCCCCGGGAAGTGGTGGTATATCGTCGACGGTTATTCGATTGTTCGGCGACATGATCACGATCCGCTCGATGATGTTTTTCAGCTCTCTGACATTCCCGGGCCAGTCGTGTTTCATGAGCGCCTTCATAGCCTCGTCGTCTATTCCTTCGATTTCTCTGCCCTCCTTCGCGGCGAATTCGCGCATGAAGTGTTCCGCCAGGAAGGGAATATCCTCTTTCCTCTCCCTGAGCGGTGGGACGTGAAGAGGAATGACGTTGAGCCGGTAGTAGAGGTCCTGCCGGAAACGCCCTTCCTCCATTTCCTTTTCCAGATCCTTGTTTGTCGCCGCCAGGACCCGGACATCCGTTTCGATGATTTTTGTCCCCCCCACGCGTTGGAACTTTTTTTCTTGGAGAATGCGGAGGATCTTGGCCTGGGCCTTGAGGCTCATGTCGGCCACCTCGTCCAAGAACAGCGTACCCTCGTTAGCCATGTCGAACTTGCCGCGTTTTTTGGTTGTCGCTCCCGTAAAGGCACCCTTCTCATGGCCGAAAAGCTCGCTTTCAATCAGTTCTTCCGGAATCGCGGCGCAGTTTATTTCCACGAAGGGTTTGTTCGCCCTGCGACTGTAGCTGTGAATGGAACGCGCCACCAGTTCCTTACCCGTTCCGTTTTCCCCCATGATGAGTATCCACGCATTGGTCGGAGCGATAATCTCGATCATTTCCTTGAGCTCCCGTATGGGGTCACTTTCACCCTGCAGTTCGAACTCCCGTCTCATTCGTTCCTTCAAGAGGCGATTCTCTTCCTGGAGGCGACTCTGTTCGAGGGCATGGTTCGCTATGAGCACCACCTTTTCCAGTGAAAGGGGCTTTTCTATGAAATCAAAGGCCCCCAGCTTTGTCGCCCTTACGGCGGATTCGACGGTTCCATGACCGGAGATGATCACCACCGGAATGTTCGGGTACTGCCCTTTGATCCTTTCCAATGTTTCTATTCCGTCGATGCCGGGCAACCACATATCAAGAAGAACGAGGTCCGGCAGTTCCCGTTCGATTATATCCAGGCAGGCTTCGCCGCTCTCGGCCGTCAGAACCTCGTACCCTTCGTCCTGCAGGATACCGCTCAGTGACTGTAGAATGCTTGCTTCGTCATCGACGACAAGTACGGTCTTCTTCATGCTCCCTGTTCCTTGGCCAAAGGTATCTCGAAGTATACCACAGTTCCACCGGAATCATTATCCCTTATTCCCACAATCCCCCCATGGTCGTTCATGATCGAACTCACAATGGTCAAACCCAGTCCCATGCCGGCCTTTTTCGTGGAAAAATAGGGCTCGAAAAGCTTCATCCTGTCCCTGGGTTCTATCCCAACGCCATTGTCCGCCACCTCGACCCGTACCTTCTTCCCGTCACCGGTAAGATCCATGGTGATCTTTATTTCCCCGTTCCTGCCCGCCTGGGCGATGGCGGCGACAGCATTGTCCAGCAAGTTGACCATCACGCGCCTGATCTGTTCCGCGTCTGCCATAACGAGGGGCAATACCGGGTTTCGAACGAATTCGATATCAATATCCTTGTGGGCGTCTTTGAATAGAAACACCGGCTCTACGAGCACATCATTGAGATCCACGGATACGGGGTTCGAAAGGGGCAGCCTGGCGAATTTAGAGAATTCGTCAACCAGGTTCTTGAGCACATTCACCTGGTTTACTATGGTTCCGGTACATTCACGGAAAATAGCCTTTTCCTGTCCTTCCAGTCTGTCCCCATATTTTTTTTGAAGCCGTTCCGCCGATAGCTTTACCGGTGTGAGAGGATTTTTTATTTCGTGGGCGATGCGTCTGGCGACTTCCCGCCAGGCCGCCATCCTCTCGGCTTTCTGAAGCTGGGAAATGTCTTCGAAAACCACCACCATACCCATGTAATTGCCACGCTCGTCCCGTAGAACGGTTGTTGATATCAGAATATTTATTACCCTGTCTTCCAGCATGAGCTGGGCCTGTTTTTCCAGGAAGTCATTGTCCTGCTCTCTCAGTTCCTTTAATATTTCCGACACCAATCCCATATGCTCGGTCTTCAAAACTTCTTCAAAGTGGCGGTTGAGCACCTTGCCCGTTTTGATACCCAACATCGTTTCTGCAGCCCTGTTAACGGTAGTGATAATTCCTTCTTTGTCCAATGACACCACACCGGCGGATACGTTACGAAGAACTGTTTCCATGTAGTGTCTGCGCTCTTCCAGATGAATATTGGCCTCCATGAGAGCGTTGCTGTGTTTTTTCAGGTCTTCGGTCATGCGGTTGAAGGAATCTACGAGAATGCCGATTTCGTCGTCCGCAAGGACGTCAATGTGATAGTCGAGATTTCCCTTGGATATTTCGTCGGTGGCCTCCGCCAGGTCCTGGATCGGGCCGGTGATGCCCTTGGCCAGAAAGAGACCGAACCAGGTGGCCGAAAAGATGATGAGGAGCGTCACGATGAAAAGTGTGACGGTGAAACTGGACTTGATCGGGTTTTTGAGCAGATTGAACTGGCGGTATTCTTCGGCGGTTCGAGATATCAGGGATAGTTTGTCCGCCAGGTCGCCGGAGATGAAATTGCTTGCCACGGTGATGCCGATCACCTCTTGTAGTTCGAAATTGATATAGAGGGGGGCAAAACCGCTCACCAGCTCTCCGCCCAGGGTGGGCTGCGCAAGCATCACTTCTTTCCCTAGATATATCTCGTCACGCATCTGGGCCGTCAGTCTTTGGCGTTGGATCCCGGGAGATGAGGAATCATGAATTATTATACGTTCATCTCGATTGTCCAGTATGACTTCTATGGATTCCAGGTTTAAGGACCTCAGTCGATCTTCGAGAAAATTCCTCAGCAGCTCGGACCTTTCACGTTCATATAGCTTGTCCCTGGTTATATCGCGGCTGATCTGCTTGGCCGCCTCGAGGACCCCCGTGCTTTGATTGTCATAGAAGGTCTGCCCGATCGCCAAGGACGACTCGAGAGCTTCTTCGAGCCTGACGTTGAACCAGTTGTCCACACTGTATGAAAGGAACTGCGTTGATACAAGAAAGAGAACCGCCGTGGGGATCAGGGACAGGCTTACGAAAGCCACCACGAGTTTAGTTCGAAGCCGCGATCCCAGCACGCCCTTTCTTCGCTCGAAAACTAATTTTACGACGTTTCTGACTATGAGAAATATCAGCAGGATTATGAGAATCAGATTGATGTTGATAAGACCGAAAATCAGTACCTCGCCTGACAGGGGAAGACGTGTACCTGATTCCACAATACGGCTTTCAAGGTAAGTCAACCCGACAACCATGAAAATGGTGACGACGATTATTATCCTTTCACGCCGCCGCCGGGCCGATTCTTTTATTTCTTCAAGTTCCAGTTTTGTCGACACACTGATCCCGCCTAATACACGAAGTCCTGTCGCACCCAGTCGGTTTCGAAGTACCATTGGGGAGTGAAAGTAAGAGTCCCCTTGACGTCCAATGGTAAAGGCACCCTTTCCAATTTCGCCCTTACGCGAAGATAATAGGGCTTGCCCCTTTCCAATTTTTCAAGGGAAATAAGGGGCAGTCCGTTCAGTTCCTCCATGGCCCTGCGGGCCCTGGATATTTCGGAAAATTGTTCCGGTTCCCGGTGCAGACCTTTATATGAATATGCAACATTCATGATCCGCCTGACACTGTCATATTTTATGGAATGGCGGGCCTCCACAACCGCCTCTTTTTTGTCGAACCACAAACTTCGATTCCGATAAAGCTCAACCGTAAATACAAAGGTGGTGGTTATACCGGCAAAAATGGCCTCTTCCATATCCCTGGTAAAGCAATTTTCGAGAGAAAGGTAGATCAATACTTCCTTTTCCGTGTTGGTCACGATCAAATCCGCAATCCCCGGTTGATCGGAGGATTCGGAACCCGCCGGACATGAGAAATAAATGAGGAACGCCGGGATGACGATCAGGAATATTGTGTATTTTATCGTATAATTCATTCTCGATCAGTCGCGCCGTCGCAATTCTTACCGTCCATTCGAAATCGAGGGAGTATGACTCACCCCTGACCGTTGCCGATGTTTCCCGCGGGCAGGCACGCCGCGGAGAAATCCGCGGCAGGATAAACCACCGGCACCAGGGTGGCGGAACATGAAATTCTATGGGAGGGAAATTGAAAAAGCAAGAATTATTCAGGGTTACTCAGGCTTGAAGGGAGTCAGCGGCGTAGCCGCCGCTCTTGGGATCACTCTCAGTCTCGGAGTCTTCCGGGCCTCGGTCGGATAGGTCGAAACTGCTCAGTTCCCAGCAGTCGGGTCTTTTCGTGAGGGTTCTCAGTAAAAGATTGTTGAGCCTGTGGCCGGAGCGATGGGCCACATAGTGACCCCTGATGGGAAGCCCGAGAAGTGATAGGTCTCCTATGGCATCTAGCAGCTTATGTTTTACGAATTCATCGGGGAAGCGAAGGCCTTCCTTATTGATAACCTTGTGGCCGTTGAGAACGATCGCGTTTTTGAGCGATCCACCTAAAGCAAGTCCCTTTGCCTGGAGATACTCCACTTCATGAAGGAATCCAAAGGTTCTCGCCGGCGAAATGTGCCTCTCATAGGCCTCGGTGGAAAAAACCATGTGATACGATTGTTTCCCCACGGCGGGATGATCGAAGTCGATTGAGCAGGTGATTTCGAAATGTTCTGAAGGATGAAGGGAAGCGCTTGCCGCGCCGTCGGTTACGGTCAAGGGCCTCGTGATGACGAGGCACTGTTTCTCTCCGCCCTGCTCTTCCACGCCTCCGTCCTTCAGGAGGTCGACGAAGGGTTTGGCGCTCCCGTCCATAATGGGGATTTCAAAAGAATCGGTCTCGACGGTCGCGTTGTCGAGACCCAGCCCGAAAAAGGCCGACAA
>JAHDRK010000013.1 GCA_018433345.1 Syntrophobacterales bacterium
ACAGCCATCGACACACGGATCAGAAAAGTCTTTGCCGTCAACACCATACGTCGGTAACATCTTTTATGAAGCACCGTTACCTCTTCCATGTTCTCTCTCGGTAACATTTATTTATGAAGCAATAGGACTCTCGCAGACCCTCTTGCCGCGGGAAGAAAGCTAAAACCCTAACGATGACGGGTCGAGGCCGGGAACATGTCGTGCGAGTTCCCGCAGCATGTCTTTACCGTTACTGTAGTGAATGACTTTCAGGCCCTTTTCCCGCGCGCGGACACAGTTGCCTTCGTTGTCGTCGATGAAACATATACTCTCTTTCGGAATGTCCAGTCGGCGTGCCGCCTCGTCGAAAACAGCGTAACCCCTTTTACTCAATCCCATGTGATAACTGTTGAACACCCTGTCGAAATGCCTGAAGAAGTTGTCCCTTTCATTAAGCCGGTCAAGCCAATTTGTCTGGTCGCTCAAAATGCCCACGATAAGGCCCATCGACCTGAGTTCATCGGCCAATTGCAAGACCCGGGGACGGAGAACGAACCGAGACAGTATCTCACGGGCCAATTCATCATCGGTTCCCGGAACACCGGTTTCCTCCCGCATGACACGCCAGAACACCGCTTCTGGAGCGTTGCCCGTAAGGTAACCCGTCGCGTGTACCAGGTCAAAGGCGGTGTCGATAAACGTATCACTGTCAATGCCGTTTTTTCGGGCGATGGCCGCCAGGCCTTCCACGAATCCCTCTTCCGCGACCACGCCGCCGTAATCAAAAAGCACCGCGTTAACCGATCTTTCGTTATTCTCCACCGATCCCTCCCGCCGTAATTTTTTGATGGAAACAAATACAGAAAACTTTTATTTCCAGGATTGTCAGCTCAATAGAAAAAAGCGCCGGTCCAGTCAAGCGGCCGCCTGCAGTTAATGTTTTCTTTTTCCCTTCTTGCGTTAGCCCTTTATATTATTTATAAGTCAGTAATTTCCTAACATCAAAAGAGGTCTCTTCACGAATGAATGACACGTTGGAAGCGTTGGAAAGGATGTTCAACCTCAATTCCGTTGCCGTTGTAGGCGCACCGCGCACCCGGCCGCCTGGATGGCCCGGCATATTCGGTTGCATCCGCGATTTCGGTTTCCAGGGCCGGCTATATCCGGTTAATCCGGCGGCGGAAGAGGTTGAAGGGATAAAAGCCTGGCCCAACCTGGCCTCCCTTCCCGAAACGGTGGACTTGGTGATCATCTCGGTTCCCGCCCCCGCCGTTCCCGAAGCTCTCCGTGATTGCATCACATCGGGGAACAGGAATGTCCATATCTTTACCGCCGGTTTCAAAGAAACAGGAGAAGAAGAAGGTATCCGGCTGCACCGAGAAATCGAAGAAATCGCCAGGCATGGAAAACTTCACGTCATCGGACCGAATTGCATGGGTATCCATGTTCCCTCGAAACGATTCGCCACGTGGGTGAATCCCTCGCCCCGTTCCGGTCCTCTTGCTTTCATAAGCCAGAGCGGAGGGCATTCACAGGATTTCACGGCGTTTGCCAACAGAATAGGCCTTTACTTCAGCAAGGTCATCAGCTACGGAAACGCTCTCACCCTGGACAGCACGGACTTTCTCGAATACCTAGCCGCCGACCGCGAAACAGAAATAATAACCATGTACCTGGAAGGCGTCAAGGACGGTCGCAAGCTCCATTCACTCGTGTCGGAAATCGCCCCCCTCAAGCCGGTCATCATTCTCAAGGCGGGGCTTACCGAAGCGGGTACGCGCGCCGTGGCATCCCACACCGGATCACTCGCGGGCGGAGAAAAACTCTGGCGAGGATTCTTCAGAAGCACGGGCGCCCTTTCCGCCGAAAGCCTCGAAGACATGGCCTTCCAGGCGCTTGTCTTCAGACACCTCAAGAATGAACCGGAGGGCCTGAACACCGTTGTCATAGGTCACGGAGGGGGCATTGCCGTATCGGCGGCCGATGCCTGCAGCAAGGCAGGTCTCGCCATGCCGCCCCTGGACGGCGCGACTCAGAAAAAACTGCGTCCGTGGATTCCAGCCGGAGGCAATATCATCCGCAATCCCGTAGACGCAGTCCCGGTGTTCCGCGACACCGACATGCTCCGTGGCGTACTTCAAACCATAGCCGACGATCCGGCGGTTCATATGATGATTGTGTCACTTTCTCTTGACTGGCTTTTCGATACAGACCAAGGAATACAGGTCGAGAGGGTTGCCGACTTTTTGTCCGAAGAGGCCCGCGGCAGTGTGAGGGGCAAACCCCTCGTCGTAAGCTGGCGTTCCTATCGAAACGATCCCCGAATACCGGAAATTGGACAAAAGATCGAAAGCAAGCTGCTGGAAGCAGGTTTGCCGGTATACAGGAGTCTTGACTGGGCCGCGCGTTCCCTCTCCCGCTGGGCGGGATACCACCTGTCTCAAAAGAAACGGGCGGAGTGGGAAAAGGGGCGTGAGGAACCGCGCCGCCGTGCCTGTTCGGTGTATCGGTGACGGGCGCGGTTTCAAGGACCCTTCAAAAACGGCGTTATTTTCAGTCTCCCCTGCAGTCACCTCGCGCTGGCGTGATATCTTCTTCCAACAGAGTGACCTATAAGGGATATTTACGCCGCAATACAGCAGAAGACACATTCATCTCTACCACCAATAGGGGTGACGGTACCACGGATAAGGAGACCATGGATAAGGATGCCACGGATAGGGATGCCACGGATAAAAGGGTTCATCATAATAGAAGGGATCGTAGTAAGGCGCTTTTCTCCTCATTTCCCAGAGGCGGAGACTCCTGGCTTTCACAACAGGGTATTTGTAGGGGTGTTCCCCCACGGGTCGCTCTTCCGTCCCGACGATCTCTCCCACGACCGTCACTTCACGACCCTTTTCGTAAATTGCCGGGTCGAGGAAGCCTTCATGTCGAATAATAAAACGCCCCACTGATCTGTCGAGATCATGGGGACGTTTCTGGTAATCGAGTTCCGCCTGCCTTACGATAATCAGCGTGGCTTCGCGCTTCGGGATGGTTTCTATGATAACCCCGCCCCAAATGACAACAGCCCCCCGGAAGGCATCCGGGTTTTTCAAGACGTCGCTCAATTCGACGTCCCTTGCGACCCCTTCCATGACATGCTGTGGAAAAGGCATACAGGATGGAATCAAAAGGCAACATAAAGCACCGAGCTCAAATAATATACGATGGCTTTTCATTAAAATCCGACTCCAACTCCGCCGCCTACGTGTCCGCTCCCGCCGCCGACACCGATGCCGACCCTCGGCAGGCCGTAATCATAGTCGGGTTTCCAGAGATGATGCTCTCGAACGGCAATGACGGGATAGATATAATCTATTTCCCCTATGGGACGGACAACCTTTCCCTCGACCACCCCCGCGACAGTCAGCTTTCTCCCCTTCTCATAAATAGCAGGATCGAGAAAACCTTCAAAACGGACAAGAAATCGCCCGGAAGACACATCTTCTTCGGAGGGCTTCTGTCTGAAATCGAGGGGCTTCTCCAAGACTTCGATCCACGTCTCTTCTGAACCCGGTGTCGTAGCGATTATTTCCCCTCCGAGAAGCACGACCCTGCCTTTCATAGCGTCGGGATTCCGCTGAATTGTCGTAAAAGATACGTTTTTATCGACATCCTTCATGGTCGTCTGCGATATCACAGGCGCGCATGACGATATCAACACCACCAAACAGGCAAGAGGGATGATTTTCCTGATCATATATCTCCGAACCTCCCTTCCGAAGGCCGCAACGGGCTGTTTTTCGGCGAAACCCAAGTACACCCCGACAAAACCGTCGAAGGATTATTTAACCAGTTCTGATATGTAAAAACAAACATCGTTTAAAGTCAACAGCAGAAAAGACAGACCAGAAAACCAAGTAAAATGAAATGAGAAAAATAAACCGGCCGCCGTTTACGTTCCCCTTGCCGATCGTCCCCGCCCTTTTATGACGCCCCCGGCGAAAACGGAGGCCGTGATTCCGAAGGGCGAATCAAGCTTTTTTCGGTAACGGTTCCCATCGAAGCGGAACGACCGCGCCTCGAACTGTCTGAGCCCGAAGGGCGAGTTTTCGAGGCGCAGTGAAGCGAGATACGGAACCGTCGAAAAAAGATTCTGAGACCGAGGAATCATGGCCGCAAACCACCCCGATACAAAACCCAGCCTCTCACCCCTTCCCCTTGATCCCCGCCCCCAAGGGAGAGGAGAAACATAAGAGTAAGGCCTGTCGCTCGGTCACTTCTTTTCATTCTTCTTCGAAATGTCAAGTTTAAAGATTTGACCCCCATCATCTCCCGTGGTACACAACATCCATGAACAGAAAAATCAAAATACTCGATGCGGCCGAGGGGTTGGCACTGGACAGGGGGGTGATAGACCTCAGGATCAACGAGATATCCCGTGCCGCGAAGGTATCGGATACTGAAATATACAAATATTTCAAGGGCAAGGAAGAAATCTTGTTCAGCCTCGTTTCCCGACACTTCGAAAGGCTCCTCGGCGGAATCGATGAAACACTGGACAATTCCGTCGATGCCTGGGAAAATCTGCGTCGCATCATTCAGTACCACCTCGCCTACAACGATGAAAATCCCGGCTATGTCCGAATGGTCTTCGAATGCCGAACCTTGAAAAGCTTCTACGCCTCCCCCGCCCACGAACTCGCCAGGCAAGACGCCTACAGGTTCAAAGAAATTCTCGGCCGAGGGGTCACCGAAGGAATCTTCAGAAAGGACCTTGAAGTCTCTATCTTGAGGGACATCATCCTGGGAAGCATCGATTCTCAGGCAATCAGTTGCCTCATCATCGGTGAAATAAACAAAAATCTTTCGAGCCTGGACCCTATCCTCACACTTCTCCAGCCCATGATCATGGAAAAGGAGCGGACATCGCCGGGCAAGACCGAGCGAATCCTCGTGGCCGCGGAAAAAATCTTCGCCCAAAGAGGGTTCGCAAAGGCGAAGATTGTCGATATCGCCCGTTCCGCCGGTGTTTCAGAGGGAACAGTCTACGAATACTTCGAAAGCAAGGAAGACCTTCTCCTGTCCATCCCCCTCAAGCGCTTCGACTACTTTGTCGACGAGTTCGCCGAAAGCATCCAGGTGACGGGAGCGGTGAAAAAGCTGAAAACCTTCATCAATTATCACTCGTCGTTTTTTCTCACGGAACCCGAGTTTCTGCAGACTTTCCTTCTCCAGATACAGTTAAACAGAAAATTCTATACCTCGAAGGCGTTCAACAGTTTCCGCTCCTACTTCAAGATAATCGAAGATATAATAACTGAGGGACAGAACGAGGGAAGCATCAGAAAAGAGGTGGATCCCAGGGTTTTCCGAAACATGCTCCTGGGCGCCTTTAGTCATGTGGCTATCCGATGGGTATTCCTGCGCCGGGGTGACAGGATCAACCAGCTCCAAGAAATAGGTCGAATGAACGATCTGCTTTGCACAGCGGTTTCCGCCGCCTCTCCATCACCGTAAAACCTGTTTTCCCGCGTCATCGCCCGCCTCGCCGTCCCGCACCGCCGGGCGGTCCCCATCGTTCCCCCCGGTTCTCATCGAAGTGAATCAAGAACCTTCATCGAGGACAGGCCTTTTGGCCGTTAGAATAAGCGTGACGGCCGCCGCGTCGAGAAAGACGTAGATAAGGTAGGCAAGGTTGTAAGAACCGGTCCGGTCGTAGCTCTGCCCGGCGATGACGAATCCCGCAAGTTCCAGCATAAGAAAGAGTGATATGAGACGAAAAACGGCTGGGAAAGATTCTCTGCCGAAAAGATCCGCCACAACGATGGGCAGGGTGGACATGGCGCCTCCCATTGAAAACCCGAAAATGACGATAAAAAGAAACACCGTCACGGGATTAACGGGTAGAAGGGCAAACAGCAATCCCACGACAAGCAAGGAGGTGAGCACCGCTACCACGCGCCTTGAATCAAATCTGTCACAGAACGCTCCCCAGACATACTTGCCGGCCGTACCGAGAAGCGCCGTAGCAGACATGAGGAGCATCGCCGTCATGTCGTCGAATCCCACGTCGGAAAAACGGGGCTTCAGCTGCGACATGACGGAACTCACCGTTATCATGATAAAGGAAAAGGCTGTTCCCACCTTCCAAAAAGTGCCGTTTCTCAGTACCTTTTTCAGCGTCCAGATACTGCCTTCCGCTTCCGGCGGGCGAAAAACAAAGAAAGGCGAATCCTCTTTTTGCAGACCGCCATTCATTCGCCGCCGGTTATCGTACCCGGGGATGACGCCGTCGGGGGCAAGGCCGTAATCTTCCGGCCAGTTTCTCACAACGTACCAGAAGATCGGACTCATGAGCATGGTGGCCAGACCGATCCAGAAAAACGCCCCCTTTACGTCCACGTAAATTATGAGCAGCATCGTAACAAGGGGAAATACGGCCCCCGACAGTGAAATGCCGGCGGTCGCCATACCCATGGCATTCCCCCTTTTCTGTACGAACCAATTGTTTACCGCCGTTCCGGCTACAATACCTCCAAAGGCGCCGCTTCCTATGTTGATAAGGACATAATAAAAATAAAACTGGAACAACCTATCCACGTAACCGAGCCGCATGAAGCAAAGCCCCGTGAAGAAGGGGGCGAGGGCCATGAGAAAACGGGGACCCGTTCTCATAACCACGGTTCCCCAAAGAAGCTGGCTCAGGGAATAGGCGAGGGCTCCGTAAACAAGCGCCATGTTGACATCGGTGCGACTCCACCCGTTGATCTTAGTCAACGGCTCCATGAAGGCATTCATGATGTAGAACGTGATACCCACGGCCGTGAAATTTGCGAGAAAGGCCGCGATGACGATATACCAGCCGTAAAATATCTTGTCATTCCGAGACGGCATAGATCAAACGCCGGGATTCTCCCGCCCCCCAATAAAGAAGAACGCTCCTGCTCCGCGTTACCAGTGCCGTCACGGCATCCAGAGGCTTCTCAAAGGACTCTCTCCTTCTTGCGCTATACCTGGAAAGATGTGAAACGGCTCTAAGTGCGTCATCCAACTCATCGAACACGGGCACGCCCTGGTCCAAAAAGGCGCGCCTCGCCTCCCTTCGCATTTCCTCGATATCCATGGCGTCGAGTTCCTGCTTGTTGTTGGGCATGACAAGCAACACGGGTTTTTCCGTGGTTCGAGCCACTTCGCCGGCAGCTTCCGCCAATTCCTTGAAGGGAACGATGTCCTTTACAGGCACGCCGAAGACGCGAGACTGGACCTTGTAATGATAGAAAAGCGAAACAAGAATCTGGAGATCCACGGCGGGATCCCTCGCGGCCTCTCGGAGAGCCGTCTTTAAAATCTGCGGTTCCACGTGGGAATTGGCCACGTCGATCGGATTTTTCGCGCTAGATCCCGGTTGAGGAAGAACCCTCATTATCGCTTCGCGGATGGAATCCCGCAAGGGTGGGACCACTATGCCGTATCGCTCCGCGGCGTCACAGCCGGCTATTCCCAGTGCGCCGCCTCCACCCATTATTGATATCCCTCTGTACTCTCGGCGGGGAAGCATGGAAAAGGCGAGACAGGCCTGGGCAAGTTCAGGAAGGTTGTACACCTGGACGGCATTGGCCTGCCGGAGGAGAGAATTCCAGATAACCCGGCCGCCTCCAAGGGACGCCGTATGACTGGCAACCGCCCTGGCCCCGGCCTCCGAAAGCCCGCCCTTGTATATGATGACCGGTTTTTCCGGGGTCGTCCTTCGCAGGGTTTGAAGAAAGGCGGGACCATTTTCGACACCCTCCACATACATGGCGATCGTTTCCGTTTCGGGATCACGAGATAAATAATCCAGCAGTTCTACTTCCCGGAGGTCGGCGCCGTTGCCGAAACTCACCACCTTGCTGAACCCTATGCCCATCCATTTCCCAATATGGGCAAGATCGATGGACATGCCGCCGCTCTGGGACAGAAACGCCACTGACCCCGGCGTGCGGGACAGATCCGGTCCCGGCAGCAATGTCAAACCGCTCGCAGGACAATAAACCCCGAAACAATTAGGACCAATCACCCTGATTCCTCTCCGCGCGACCTTACGGATTTCTTCTTCAAGGGCTATGCCCTCCGCCGTCCCAAGCTCGCCGAATCCCGCCGAAAGGACCTCGGCGCCGGCGGCGCCCTTCGCCAGACATTCTTCCAGCACCTTCGGCACCGTTTCCGCGGGCGTTGCTACAATAGCGAAATCTATGTCATGGGGAATTTCCGACACGCTTTTGTACAACTTTCTGCCCTGGAACTCGCCTCCCCTTGGATTGACGGGATAGATTTCGCCTTCGAATCCTATATTTAAAAGGGCAAGCATGATGCCGCTGCCGAATCCCACGCCCTTCGATGAAACACCCACCACCGCCAGGTGTTTCGGATTGAATATCCTGTCCATCGTCCGATCAAAATCCGCCTCTGAAACCATTTTCTTTCGACTCCTCGCTTGATGTTATCTAAAGGCTGCGAAACAGCGCCTTTGTGAGGCCCCTTTTTAATCCAACCTTCAGACCATGATCGCGCCGCCGTCCACGTTTATCGCCTGCCCCGTAATGTTCCCCGCCTCCTCGGAGGCGAGATAGGCAACCAGGCTCGCCACGTCTTCCGGGGTCTGAGGACGACGAAGGGGTATCTGAGATTTCACCCTTTGCTCAAAAATCTGCTCCGGTGTCTTGTCCGCCATGGAGGCAAAATTTTCTTTCATCCACTGCGCCATCCTCGCCCATCCCTCGGTCCACACGTAACCAGGACAAACGGCGTTTACCGTAATCGAATAACGGGCCAATTCCTTCGCGAGCACCTGCGTGAGTCCTATGACTCCGAACTTCGACGCGCTGTAGGCGCCGACAAGCGATTCCCCCACCTTTCCCGATATGGAAGAAATGTTGATTATGCGTCCCTGTTTGCGTTCGATCATGTGGGGCGCGACGGCACGGCAGGCAAGAAAAGTACTTTTCAGTGTCACTTCCACCGTTTTATCCCAAACTTCCACAGGCATTTTAACGAGCAGAGACATTCCCGATCCGCCGCCGATGTTGTTTACCAGGATGTCGATGGTTCCGAAGACCTCGATCGCCTGTTCAACCATCCTTTCAACGTCTTCCTCCTTGGTTCCGTCCGCCTCTACCGCGAACGCCGTCCCGCCCTGCCCCGTGATCTCGTCTACCACGCGCCTGGCGGAAACACCTTCCAAGTCGGATACCACAACGTTGGCTCCCTCCAACGCGAGCCTGCGTGCACTGGCCCTTCCTATGCCTCCGGCCGCTCCTGTCACGATTGCAGTCTTGTCCTCAATTTGCAGGTCCATACAACACCTTCCCCTTTATAAACTACAGAATTATAAACTATTTATGATGAAGTGACGGCGGCCTATCCGTAGCGGCATACCCACCGGCCGCCCGATAATTCATAATCGCCGCGCACCGGCCTGTCAAGGAATACTTTTGCCCTGCCCCCTTCTCTTCTTTTGTCTCGTAGGCGGCATATCTACCTCTATTCGAGATGAAACATGCCGTGGACGAATGCGCGGGATGTCTCTTGTATAACCGGCGCAAATTTAAAATCTCCCCTTCACGAAGTCCATCCTTCAAGAATGTGTGTGGAAAGGGGAATGGTCGACTACAGGTTTGGCATGAACAGTCTTCGAGGACCGTCGATTCTCGTAAGACCGGCAGCTTGGGCGGCGGCCAAGGCCTCACGGTATTCCCCGCTCGTTATGGGACGGCCGATGTCCTTGTCGCCCACCGCCCTGTAACAGGGCCTGTACTGGTCCATGACGTTTACGTAAGTATGGGGGGAAATTTCCCGGGCTATAAAATTCATCACCTCCGCTGTACCGGCGACGTTGCCGGGCATAACCAGGTGACGTACCAGCAGTCCTCTCGCGGCAATGCCGTCCGCCGAAATTTTCAGGTCACCCACCTGCCTGTGCATTTCCTTCAAGGCCTCGCAGGCCCGCTCCCTGTAGTCCGATACCCCGCAAAAACGTCGCGCCCACGTGTTGTCCCAGAACTTGAAATCCGGCATGTAGATGTCGACGATTCCTTCGAGAATCTCCAGTGTCTCCAGGCTCTCGTATCCGCCGCAGTTATAGACGAAGGGAATTTCCAGTCCCGTCTCCGCCGCAAACACGAGTGCTTCGAGTATCTGCGGAACCACGTGCGTGGGCGTCACAAAATTAATGTTGTGACATCCCTGCCCGGCCAACGACGACATCATGCGCGCGATTTCCCGGGGAGATACCTCCCTGCCCGCGATTCCATGACTGATATCGTAATTCTGACAGAAGGAACAAAGAAGATTGCATGAAGAAAAAAATATGGTCCCCGACCCATGGCTTCCCACCAGCGGCGCTTCCTCCCCGAAATGTGGGCCATAACTCGCCACGACGGCCCTCATCCCGGTTCGACATACCCCCCGCTCCCCTGATAGGCGGTTTACGCCGCATTTCCGGGGACATAACCCGCAGGACTCCATTATTGAGAGGGCGCGTTCCACTTTCTTTTCAAGCACACCCTTTTTATATCCTTTCAAACATGATCCTTTCTCTTTTCCGTCGTCTCCCAAAAATAGCCACCTCCGATTCGCCCTTGACAGAAAGATGTTTATATCACATCGTAAGGCGCCTTCAGGATACCGTCCCCGCACGATCCGCGAATGCAGCACCGAATATACAACAGGGACTGAAAATGAAACAAGACCGCTTCTTCTATGGTTGGGTCATAGTCGCCGTTTCCTTTGTCAACATGGCTTTCACTTTAGGAATTTGGTATTCATTTTCTGTCTTTTTTGTGGCCGTAATCGAAGAATTTCACTGGAGCCGCGCCGTAACTTCGGGAGTCTTCTCCTGCTTCATGATTGTCCATTCCCTGTCCGCCGTCCTCGTGGGATCGATCCTGGATCGATTCGGGCCGCGTCGCGTACTGCCGACAGCCTCTTGCATCGTCGCCCTGGGACTTGTCGCATCAAGCCGAATCTCGCATCTTTGGGAATTCTACCTGTGGTACGGCGTGATGACGGCCATGGGTATCTGCGCCCTCGGATTCATAGCCCATGGAATGATCCTTCCCAAGTGGTTCGAGCGGAAGCGCGGGTTGGCAACGGGAATCGCCATGGCCGGCATCGGCCTTGGAATGCAGGTTATCGTCCCCGCAACCCAGTACCTGATAAACATTTTCGGCTGGCGGCCCGCCTACTTGGTTCTCGCCGCCGTCGTCCTGTTGGTTCTCTTCCCCTTGAATGCGCTGCTGCAGAAAAAGGATCCCGGCGAAGTCGGAGAGGTTCCCGATGGATCGCGCTCGATCCGGGGTGAGGAAAAGAAAAAAAACGAAACTTACAGGCCTCCCGCCCCCCCTGTCGCCGACACCCTTTTCGGCGCACTTCACACCAGGCAGTTCTGGTTTCTTTTTTTCAGTTTCTTTTTTGTCCCCATGGCCGTCCAGGGGACTTTGATTCACCAGGTCGCCCGCGTTGTGGATACGGGTTTTTCCGCTGCCCGCGGCGCCTTTTTTTTCGGGCTGGCGGGTATCATGGGTTCCGTTGGAAAAATCTTTTTTGGAAGTCTCTCCGATATAATCGGCCGCGAAAAGGCATTCGCCATGGGCATGGTTTGCGCGATGCTGGGAGTGGCAAGCCTGCTGTTCCTCGAAAGCAACCGGTCGTACCTTCTGTACAGCTACGCGATCCTCTTCGGGCTGGGATACGGCTCGGTGGCGCCGCTGTTCCCCGCGAAAATGGCTGATCTCTTTCTTGGCCCCCATTTTGGAAAAATATACGGTATCTTGTCCCTTGCGGGTGGTGTAGGCGGCGCGCTGGGGGTGTTCCTGAGCGGAAAAATTTTCGACCTTACAAATGACTACACGACGGCCTTTATTCTCGGGTTGACGGCGATCACCCTTGCCATAATTCTATTTTCCCGTGCGGCTCCGAAAGGCGGAAAGATCGACAAAAGCGGCTCGGCCCCCTTGGGACGACACAACGATGATCCACTATAAACTTCAGAGGTCCATGAGTCCCAGCGGCCAGCGGGAAAGCGCCTTGATATCGTAACCATGGCGGACACCCTTTTCCAGGAGCATTGACCCGTAAGCGGCGATCATGGCCGCGTTGTCCGTGCAAAGAACTGGGGGAGGCACGTGAAGCTCGATCCCTTTCTCCTCGCAAGCCGCCTGGAAGCAGTGTCTCAGGCGGCGATTCGCCGCCACGCCGCCGGAGACAACGATCGTGGAGACCGAGGCCGCCTCGGCCGCGCGGACGGTCTTCTCCACCAGCACATCGACAATCGCCTGCTGAAAGGATGCCGAGATGTCCGACATCTCATCGTCCGTAATCGGCTGTTCCCGAGTTTTCAGGTAGTTGAGCAAGGCTGTTTTAAGCCCGCTGAAGCTGAAATCGAAGCTGTCTTTCATGGGACGGGGAAATTTTATTTTTTGCGGGTCTCCCCGGGCGGCAAGTTCATCGATGACGACCCCGCCGGGATACCCCAGGTCGAGCATCTTCGCGGCCTTGTCGAAGGCCTCCCCCGCAGCGTCGTCCCGTGTCTGCCCCACGAGGTTTATTCTTCCAAAATCTTCGACCACATATATATTCGTGTGCCCGCCGGATACCACGAGCGCCGCGAAAGGAAATGCGGGAGGTTCTTCCACCAAGAAGGCCGCCGCGATATGTCCGGCGATATGATTGACCCCCACGAAGGGCAGATTTTTCGCGAAGGCAATCGCCTTGGCCGTGGAAAGTCCCACGAGTATGGATCCCACAAGGCCGGGTCCTCTCGTTGCCGCAATTCCCTCGATATCTTCAAGGGTCGCTTTCGCCTCACCGAGCGCCTGGTCGATAACGGGCATTATGGCTTCCATGTGCTTGCGCGACGCTATTTCGGGGACAACACCTCCGTAAAGCGCGTGGAGATCCACCTGTGAGGCTATAACGTTCGAAAGTATTCGTCGTCCCCCCGAAACGACGGCCGCCGAGGTCTCATCGCAGGACGATTCTATTCCGAGCACAAGCATCGATACACCGCAATTCCATACCGTCTTGAAAAAACATTCACAAAAACAGGCGAAAGGTATATAAGAAGTTCATCGTTTTGTAAACAACATATGCTGAGGGATCTTCCATGGAAATACAAACCGACTTTCTCGTCCTCGGCAGCGGCATAGCCGGCCTGGCATTCGCAATAAAGGCGTCGCGGCTGGGAACCGTTGCCATCGTCACAAAAAAAGAAACCATCGAATCGAACACAAATTATGCCCAGGGCGGCATCGCCACAGTCATAGACCAAGAGGACAGCTTCGAATCTCATATCAAGGATACCCTGGAAGCGGGGGGAGGCCTATGTCACGAAGATGTAGTCCGGTTCGTCGTTACCGAAGGACCGGAGCGCGTCAGAGAATTGATCGAATGGGGCGTCCGGTTTTCCCCTTCGGCCTCGTCGGAAGGCTATGACCTCGGACGCGAAGGAGGCCACAGCCATAGAAGGGTCCTGCACGCCGAGGATTTAACGGGGAGGGAAATCGAGCGGGCACTCGTCGAACGGGCCGGGACCATCGACAACATACAGATCTTCGAAAATCATTTCGCTGTCAACCTCATAACGCGTTCCAAGATAACGGGAACCGACGAGCGCCCCGACCGCTGCCTCGGATCCTATGTTTACGACATAAAAAACCAATCAGTCCGTACGTTCAGGGCAAAGTTCGTGATACTGGCCACTGGAGGATCAGGGAAGGTTTACATGATTACCACCAATCCCGATATAGCCACCGGCGACGGCCTGGCCATGGCGTTCAGAGCGAAAGCGAACATAGCGAACATGGAGTTCATCCAGTTTCATCCCACCTGCCTCTTCCATCCCCAGGCCAAGTCGTTTCTCATCAGCGAGGCCGTGCGCGGAGAAGGCGGCGTTTTAAAACTGAAAAACGGCTCCACTTTCATGGAAAAATACGATCCCAGGGGGAGCCTGGCGCCCCGCGACGTGGTCGCCCAGGCCATCGATCGGGAACTGAAGAAAAGGGGAGACGAATTCGTCTACCTCGATATAAGGCACCGGGGCAGAAAATTCCTGAAGGAGCGGTTCCCCCACATATATCACCGATGCCTCGAATTCGGCATCGACATGGCCCGCGACATGATTCCCGTGGCGCCGGCGGCGCACTACCAATGCGGAGGCGTTGTCGTAAATGAATACGGGGAAACCACAATCGGACATCTTTTCGCCTGTGGAGAAGTTTCTTGTACCGGATTGCACGGAGCCAACCGTCTGGCAAGCAATTCGCTGCTCGAAGCCGTTGTTTTCGCCCATAGGATTTTCAAGAGAATCGAATCCATATTCGCCGTAACACCCGCGGATACACTGTACATACCACCCTGGGATCCGAAGGGTACGGTGGAAAGCGACGAATCAATAATGATATCGCACAACTGGGACGAGATCCGCATGTGCATGTCCAATTACGTGGGGATCGTAAGATCCGACAAGCGGCTTCACCGGGCAAAGCGCAGGATTGAACTCATCTCCCAGGAAATCGACGAGTACTACTGGAATTTCAAGATTACCCCGGAATTGCTGGAACTTCGCAATATCGCCACCGTGGCCCAGTTGATCATAGCGTGCTCCCGCCTTCGAAAGGAGAGCAGGGGACTTCACTTCAACATAGACTACCCTTACAGAGACGACGCCAACTTCAAAAAGGACACCATCGTAAACAGGGATATCCTCTCGGCGCTCAACCAAAACGGATTATGATTTCAGGTTGACCCGGTTTTTGCGTAATCGCTGCCTCTGACACCACACTTTCTTTTCTTTTTTGCGCCTTCCACTAAGGCGGATTAAAGGAATTTTCCGCATATATCCACGAAACAAAACAAATATATGTCAAATATCCATTGACAGGCATATTCTAAAACCATAAAAAAGGGCATACACTATCACGCAGATACTGGAGTTATGAGCAAACAAACGCCTTTGTACGATCTTCACTTGTCTCTCAAGGCCCAAATAGCCGAGTTCGGCGGTTACGAAATGCCCCTGTGGTACCCTTCCGGGGCTCGAAGGGAGCACCTGGCCGTTCTTACGGGGGCCGGTCTTTTCGACACCAGCCACATGGCTGTTATCCATGTTTCCGGCCCGCGGGTCTTCGATCTACTGCAGCATTGTCTCACCAAGGACTTGGACAGGTGCATTGGAAAATCGCGACTGCCCCTCTCACCCGGGCGGGCCGCCTACGGTGCCTTTCTCACTCCGGAGGGGCACACGATCGATGACACCGTAATAAGCATGTTGGACGAAGAAAACTTCATGCTCGTTGTAAATGCGGGCATGGGCGCAACGATCACGAACCACCTCTCGTCGGAGACAGAAGGGCTTTCCCCGGCGCCCGCGATCGAGAACCTTAGCGACCGAATGGGCAAGCTCGATCTTCAGGGACCGAAATCGGCGATCATACTTGCTTCCACACTCGAAAAGCCCGAAATATTATGCGAGCCCTTCCCCTTTTTCAGCTTCAAAGGGCATTTCGACGAGTCTTCGCCCCTATACGGTGACGTACGGCTCTCAGACGGATCGCACATCCTTCTTTCGCGCACCGGATACACCGGGGAATTCGGGTTTGAACTCTACATGAAACCGGTCCGTCTCGAAAGTGTCTGGCGTCTCCTCATGAAAGAGGGAGAAAGGCACGGTTGCATCCCTTGCGGTCTCGCCGCCCGTGATTCCCTCAGAACGGGCGCCGTGCTTCCACTGTCCCACCAGGACATAGGGGACTGGCCGTTCATAAATCACCCCTGGGAACAGGCCCTGCCGTTTGCCGGCGACGAAGGTGGATTCACGAAGACTTTCATAGGCGACGAGGCGCTGCTTCGCAACCGCGGCAAAGGTTTTTTCACTTATCCTTTCGCCGGCTTCGACCTACGAAAGGTCCAGGTCGGGCCTGACACGGCAGCTGTCAACTCAGGCGGGCGGCGGATCGGCACGGTCCTTACCTGTGTCACCGACGTGGCCATCGACCGCGAGGGGACACGGATCATCAGTATCAACAGCCCCGACAGGCCCGAAGGTTTCCGCCCCAAGGGCCTCTGCTGCGGTTTCGTGCGACTTACTGAACCGGCGAAAAGGGGAGCCATCATAGAAATCAAGGATGGACGTCGATCCTTGCCGGTCATGATCATGGACGACCTGCGTCCCGACAGAACGGCGCGGCGGCCGATCAGCAGCATGCTCCCGGCCGATCTAAGGCGATCGGCCGATCCAAACAAATAACAGGAAACACAAGGAGTCTGTCGATGAAAGAAATCAGCGAATTACTATTCCCCGACGATGTCTTTTACGCGGAGGACCACGAATGGGCCCGACTCGACGGAGGCGTGATCACGGTGGGCATCAACGACTACGCCCAGGACCAGCTGGGGGATATAGTTTACGTGGAGCTTCCACGGGTGGGCGACACCTTTGAAAAGGGAGAAGAATTCGGAACGGTGGAATCGGTCAAGGCCGTCTCCGAACTCTACATGCCCGTGGGAGGCGAAATCGTCGCGGTCAACACGGACCTGGAGGATTCTCCGGAATTGATAAATCAATCTCCATACGGCGACGGTTGGCTTATCAAGGTCAAACCCGATGACGAGACAGAAATCGAAGAACTCATGGACAAAGAGACCTATCTTGCCATGCTGAAGGAGGAGGATTGATTGAATGCGGTACCTGCCTCACACGGAAGGGGATGTCGCGGAGATGCTCGAAACATTGGGCATCTCGGACATGGAAGACCTGTTCGAGGTCATACCCGCATCGTGCCGGCGATCGACCGACTTGGACCTTCCCCGTCCCATGTCCGAATGGGAGTTGGACCACTTCATGGAAAATCTCTCGGCCCGGAACACGATCGATCACGACTGCTTACTCTTTCTCGGCGCGGGAAGGTACAATCACTTTATACCGGAAACCATCGGCGCCGTACTCGGACGTTCCGAGTTTTCAACATCTTACACGCCTTACCAACCGGAGATCAGCCAGGGAACCCTGCAGGCCCTTTACGAGTACCAGACCCTGATGACCCGTCTCACCGGCATGGAAGTGGCCAACGCCTCGCTTTACGACGGGGCGTCTGCGCTGGCGGAAGCACTGCTCATGGCGGTGAGGGTGACAAAACGAAAGAAAATAGTTCTTTCGACGGCCGTTCATCCCGCCTACAGGAAGGTGGCGGCCACCTACCTCAAACCCACGGGCTGCGAAGTCGTCGAACTGCCCTTTCTCCCCTCGGGGCGTACGGACCTTTCGCCACTGGACGAGGTCGCTGAACCGGCCGTCCTCGCCTTGCAGTCACCTAATTTTTTCGGGTGCCTGGAAGACCTTTCAAGGGCCGCCGGGCTCGTTCACGAGTCGGGCGGACTCCTGGCGGCAACCTTCACGGAACCGCTCGCCTTCGGCCTTTACCGTGCGCCGGGCGTGGACGGCGCCGACATAGTCTGCGGCGAAGGACAGAGTCTCGGCATACCTGTTTCCTTCGGCGGGCCCGGGCTGGGCATATTCGCGACGCTGGAGAAACACGTGCGGGCGATGCCGGGACGCCTCGTGGGAAAAACTCGGGACCGGTCGGGCAGGCGCGGTTTCGTCCTCACCCTGGCGACCAGGGAGCAGCACATAAGGCGCGAGCGGGCCACTTCGAACATCTGCACCAACAGCAGCCTCTGCGCCCTTGCCTCGGTCATGTACCTCGCCTCCCTGGGAGGAACCGGTTTCCGAGACCTCGCCAGGCTCAACTACGACAAGGCGGAATACCTGAAAAGGGGGCTCGCCGGGGCGGGATGGGAAATCCCCTTTTCGGCGCCCACCTTCAATGAATTCGTAACAGCGATTCCCGGAGACGGCGAAGAGGTGTACCGGCGATTAAAAGAGAAAAACATCCTCGCGGGAGTCCCTCTCAAGAGGTGGTATCCGGATCTCTCCGAACACTACCTGCTCTGCGTAACAGAAACAACGTCACGAGACCGAATGGACATGCTCGTCTCGGAGGTGCGTTCATGAAGGAAAGAACAGGCACTACGGGTCTTGTATTCAACGAACCCCTACTTTGGGAAATGGGACGTACCGGGCGTTCGGGCATGTCCCCGCCCCCGCGCGACGTCGAACCGGCGGAAGTATGTGAAGAACTCCAGGGAAAAGGTCCGGATTTCCCCGATCTGTCGGAACCGGAAGTGGTCCGCCACTACACGAGACTTTCGCAGTGGAACTTCGGAGTCGATTCGGGCATGTATCCCCTGGGATCGTGCACCATGAAGTACAACCCCAAGACAAACGAAAGGCAGGCCGCCCGAAAGGGTTTTGCCTCGGCGCATCCCCTGCTCCCCGACGAGCTTTCGCAGGGCGCCCTTCGCCTCATGGCGGAACTGGAACGATGCCTCGCCCAAATAACGGGGATGGACGCCGGCACGCTGCAACCCGCGGCAGGCGCCCAGGGGGAACTCACGGGCATGTTGATTATCCACCGGTGGTTCGAAAACCGGGACGACCGTCGGACAAAAATAATCGTTCCCGACACAGCCCACGGCACAAACCCAGCGAGCGCAGCTCTCTGCGGTTTCAGGGCCTTGGCGGCGAGATCCGGTCCCCATGGCATCCTCCTTCCGGAAACCATCGAAGAGCTCATGGACGACGAGACGGCGGGCGTCATGGTGACCAACCCCAACACCTTGGGGCTTTTCGAGGAAAACATGGAAGAGATATCCCGCATCGTCCACGAACGTGGCGGGCTGGTCTATTGCGACGGCGCGAACATGAACGCCCTCATGGGTCTGGTGGACATGGCCTCCACCGGCATCGACATACTTCATCTCAATCTTCACAAGACCTTCTCCACGCCCCACGGCGGCGGGGGACCCGGATCCGGGCCGGTCATGGTCAGGAAAGAACTGGAGCCCTTCCTCCCCGTTCCCCGGGTCGTTGAAGACGAATCGGGCGCGCTTCGCCTATCCGAAAACCATCCCCTGTCCATCGGAAAGGTTCACACCTTTTACGGCAATTTCGGCGTCATGGTAAAGGCCTTGAGTTATATACTGAGCATGGGACCCAACCTGAAACGGGCGAGTGAACTGGCGGTGTTGAATGCCAATTATATCAAGGAACTTCTCAAGGATACCTATCACCTGCCCTACGACAGGACCTGCATGCACGAATGCGTATTCACCGACGCTCTCCAGCAGTCCTACGGCGTAACGACCCTCGACATCTCCAAGCGGCTCATGGACTATGGTTTTCACCCGCCGACCATCTACTTCCCCCTTGTCGTCAAGGGCGCCCTCATGATCGAGCCCACGGAAACGGAATCGAAGGAAACCATCGACACTTTCATCGAATCCATGCGATCCATCGCCAGGGAAGCGCGGGAGGAACCCGACCTTCTGTTGAACGCCCCGCATTACTGCAAAACCGAGCGGCTCGACGAAACGGGAGCGGCCAGGAAACCCTGCCTTGCGGGATGAGGATCCCCACGCCTCCACCCGCGGACATGAAAGGGCAGGTAAAATGGCAACCTCTCGACTCTCATATAGACAATTCCGATGGCTCTTTCTCGGCATCATAGGGACCCTTTACTTTCTCACCTGCCTGCACAGGATGTCGCCGGCGGTTATCGCGCGTGACCTTGCCCTCTCCTTCAACGCCGATGCCGTGGCCCTGGGAGTGATTTCCTCGACCTATTTCTACTGCTATTCCGCCGCCCAGCCCGTGGTGGGATACCTATCGGACACGATAGGACCCCGTCGCGTCATGACGATCTTTTTCGGCATGGCCGCCCTGGGATCGCTCATCTTCGCCCTGGCGCCCAACACGGCGGTCGCGGCATTCGGCAGGGCCCTCGTGGGAGCTGGCGTGGGCGGCGTATTCATCCCCGGCTTAAAACTTTTTTCCGCCTGGTACAGGTCCAACGAGTTTTCCGCTCTCACGGGCATGATGATCGCCGTGGGGGGCCTGGCGGGACTCTCGGCCACCCTTCCTCTCACACTTGTCGCCGTTCGAATAGGTTGGCGGTCCACCTTCGTCGGGATCGCAGTTCTTTCCTTCGTCCTGGTTGCCCTGTGCTGGATCATCATTCGAGACAGACCCGAAGAAAAGGGCTGGCAGGCGATACCGGGCGGTGGGAACGCCCCTTCCGGGGAAAGCGACGGAAAGGCTGAACAATCCCTTGGACGGCGCCTCGGCCTCGTCTTCAGCAATGCCGACTTCTGGAAGATATCACTTGCAACCTTCTTTACGTCCGGTGTTTCTCTAACCTTCCAGGGTCTTTGGGGGGTCCCGTACCTGATGGACGTTTTCGATTTCGACCGGTTGAGGGCAGGCCGTTACATCATGCTGTTTCCCCTTGGATTCGCCATGGGAGGTCCGGTTGTCGGTTCAATCATGGGCAGATCGCAACTGGATCCCCGAAAGACACTCATGAGCATGGTGACCTGCGCGCTTGCCGGCTGGACGGTGATTTTCTTCATAGGCGACAAGGACGTGCTTCCCATCGTGGCCTGCCTGTTATTCCTCTTCGGTTTCACCGCCGGGGGGACGCTTCCCGTTTCATTCACCCTGACCCGCGACCTCTTCCCGAGCCAAGTCATGGGCACCGCGGTGGGACTGATGAACACAGCGCCCTTCCTTGGAGCCGCGGTCTATCAGCCCTTCACGGGATTCATCCTAAGCCGCGCGCCGGCGCCGATGCCGGAATCGTACAGCCAGGCGGCCTACAGGAACCTCCTTATTTTATTCATACTGTCGAACGCAATCGCCCTAGCCGCGGCGTCGTTGCTGAAATACAGGGCGCGAAGGGGCTAGGGGTGCGGCCTTGCCGCAGGTGAGGGGTAAAGTGGGAACCGTTACCGAAAAAATCTTGATTCGCCCTTCGGAATCATGGCCGCTCTCTTCGCCTGTTCGTTGACAGAATGAAGTTGGGTGCAAGAAGTATAATTGGACCTCTGTTCATCCTAAGCCTATCGAAGGATGGGGAGGGGGAAGCCGGCAAGGGATAAAGGACGGGGTACGGGCGAAGCCCGGTGCAAGTTCCCTTTTGTAAAGGGGGATTTAGGGGGATTTCAAAAAAACCGTGAAAAACAACCACCACTCACCAAAGCCACGCTGGCTCCGGCAGAACCTCCTGACCGGCGCAGGATATGAACGGACCCGGGCGCTCCTGCGCCGGGAGGGACTCACCACCGTCTGCCGCGAGGCGCGCTGTCCCAACATCCGTGAATGCTTCTCTCGACACACGGCAACCCTCATGATCCTGGGCGACCGCTGCACGCGGGACTGCCGGTTCTGTGCCGTGGCGACAGGGACGCCGAACCGGCCCGACTGGAACGAACCGGCGCGTGTGGCCCGGGCCGCGAAAGAAATGAACCTCCGGTACGTGGTGGTCACCTCAGTGACCAGGGACGACCTTCCCGACGGAGGCGCGTCTCTCTTCGCCGCCGTCATAAGGGCCGTCAAGGAGGCCTCTCCGGGAGCGGCGGTGGAGGTGCTCGTCCCCGACTTCGCGGGCGACCGGGAGGCCCTCGATACGGTCCTGGAGGCCGGACCGGCGGTGCTCAACCACAACGTGGAGACTGTTCCCCGCCTCTATCCCTCGATTCGCCGCGGCGCGGATTACCGTCGTTCCCTGGCGCTCCTGGAACAGGCCTCCCGCTTCGGCGTGCCAACCAAGACGGGCCTCATGCTGGGACTGGGCGAGTGGGACTCGGAACTGGAAGAAACGCTGAGAAACGCCCTCGAGGCCGGAGCGCGCATCCTTACCCTGGGACAGTACCTAAAACCGGCGCCTGACAGAGAACCGGTGTCACGCTATGTCCCGCCTGAAGAATTCGACCGGTGGAAAGACAGGGCCCTCCGGATGGGCTTCGCCGCCGTGGCCTCGGGACCTTTCGTGAGAAGCTCCTACGACGCGGCGGGCTTGCGCGACCTGTACCTGCGGAAGGGCACCTGATTGAACGTTCGGATGCCCGGATAAATCCCCCCGCCTTCCTCGGTCAGGCATCGTAGGTCCATCTCTCAAGGCGAAAGTAAGGAGTGGTGTCGCCTCTTTTAAAGAAGAACGATCGGACTATTTTACCGGTAAGAATGATTCACGGTGAAAAGCCTTCCTCGAAAGAAAACGTCTCGTTCGTATCATCCGGAATAGGCTTCGCCGAAAGACCCGCGCTGTAGGCGCGGAGAACACCCCCGGACGGACCGCTCCAGAGTTTTTCAAAAATAAAGGGGGACGGCCCTTTCGGGTCATCCCCCTTTTTTTGTTTCATACCGTCCCTCGATGCCGCCGTGAAGGGAGGCCCCCCAGGCCGCAGCGGAAGCCGCGGCCTGGGGGGGGTAAAGGTTTGGTTATCGACATTTTCATCAATCTGGCGATGATAAATCGTACCAGAAATCCAGATGGTGGGCGTCGCCAAACTTACCTTCCTCAAAAATTCCCACCACCTCGTCTCCAGTCGGGTGGAGCTTCATGATGCAGCCCCCAACACATTCAGGGTCAGAGGAACCAATTTCCGGCCACGTTTCGCCTGCGGGACTGCCGTCCTTGGCAAAGTCCGTCCAGTAACCTATCATCCTGTCGGACAGAGCTTTCTGTTCCCGTGTCGCTTCAGGATGATCCCGCAGGGTTCCGAATACATACTGGATCTCGAACGAGTGAGAGGCGCCAAGCCCGTACCTGCCGAAGGAAAGCAAGGGCGACAGAGCGCCGAGCGCCGAGTAGGTTTCATTGATCGGCGCGTCCTCGTCGGTGAACCAGTAACCGTATACGGTTCTCTCATTAGAGGCGATCTGCCCCCACTGGACGGCATTGCTCACGGTGAAGGTGGCATCGGTCCAGATCATGCTGTAGGCGTTGCGGAAGCGGTTTGGATGAGATTCGCCCCACATCTCTTTTGCCACGTCGAGATAGTAATCGGCGACGGCACCGGCGACGTCACCTCCACTGGCTGCGAGAAACGCCGCCACTCCGGCACGATACTGCTCTTCAGTATTCATATAACCAAAGCCACCGAGGAAGAGCCCCGCGAAAAGGGTGCCTTCGTGCAGGTTGCAGCCGATCATGATGGGGACGTCGGCATACTCGCCCGACGAAAGGGCGCCGTCAATCGATTGGGGCAGGAATGTATCCGCTGCGTACACGGGTGTGAACCAGGCCCAACCGAGGGAGTTAAGCTGTGTTCCCATGATTTCTTCAATGGATAAGCCGCGCAGACATGCCCGCGTCTCTTCATTAGATTCGGTTCCTTTACAGAGATTTGTAAAGGGTGTTCCAAGTAAATAATAACCGATACTCAAATCCATCTGCTCGGGACTGTAGGATCCGCTCTGAACGACGGCCTTGTGAAACAGACCATCAACTATGTCTGACCTGGCCGCCATCAGCGACAACACGCTGTGACCACCGGCGGACTCACCGAAGATTGTCACGTTTTCGGGATCGCCGCCGAAGGCCTCGATATTGTCCTGTACCCATTCCAGTGCCATTACCTGGTCTTTCAGGCCGAAATTCCCCGTTGGATCCTCGAGCGCAGGGTGCGGCAGGAACCCGAAGGCGTTGAGACGGTAGTTGATGGTCACGACGATGACACCCTCGCGAACGAGGTCGGGCATGTCGTAGCCCGGGTTGCACGAGGAACCCTGGATATAGGCCCCACCGTGAATCCAGAACATGACGGGGAGACCCTCATCTTCACCGGTGTCTTCCACTGGAGCGAAGACATTGAGGTAGAGACAATCCTCGCTGCCGCTACCGTCATCCTGGATACATTTGTCGCCGAAAGTCGTTGCGTCGCGAACACCAGACCAAGGGGTTTCATACTTGACGGGAGGCGCAAAACGCAATGTTCCCACTGGTGGTTCCGCATAGGGAATGCCGCGACAGGCAATCACCGTTCCTTCTTTGGCACATCGAATATCGCCCAGTTGCGTTTGGAATACGGGGGAAGATTCCGTCGGCGGCACATAAGTCCAGTCGTCATCGCCGGTACCGATAATCGACGCCAGCCCAAGCACAAGCACCGCGAGGACCGCGCAATAACGCAATCCCACCCCTAACTTTTTACGCACTTCTTCCATAAACGATTCCTCCTTTGTTTGTGTGTAACTCTCTTGTTTGCCTGTGATTCTCATTGCGGGTGCATTTATAAAACGCTTTTCCCGTCACGAAGCACGGGACAAGACGGTTGCACGAAGTCACGTTGGAAATACTTCAACTTGTCTTGCACTCGAAATATCTTTGGGAATCGGTTGGAAAAAAAGGAATCAGGCGAGCTCCATTGGCATGAGGCGCCAAGCGTGTTGCATTTTGGATGCTGAGGATAGTGGAGAACGGATAGTGGAGAACGTTGGTTTGCTTTTAGGCGAAATCCCTGTCGCTGTCAAGAAAAATTGTCTATGTATCCCAACGAAGCGTATCGAGATTTTGGTGGTGTAGGTTGTTTTTTACGGTGTTTGTCCTTACCCTGTCGAAGTCCAAGCCGTGACAAAAACCGTTCGCACCAAGCCCTTCGATAAGGCTCAGGATAAACGGGTGTTGTGGGTTTGGGATGAACGGGGGGGATACAGGATTCATGATGAACGGGGTGTGGTTATATTCACCTTGCCCCCCTTACCTGTGACTTTTTTACCAAATGTCAAGTTTAAAGATTTGACCCCATCTGATCAGGGCCGGATCCCGTGCCCTCCGGCTATTACAACTTCCTTGCCCGTTATGAAGGCGGCGTCGTCGGAACAGAGGGTGAGGACCGCACCGGCGATCTCTTCGGGCTTACCCAACCGACCGATGGGTATCGTAAATATAAGGGCGTCTTTCGCCGCGGGGTTATGGTCGAATATCTTCTGCGACATGGCCGTCTCGATGAAGCCGGGACAAACGGCGTTAACGCGGACCTTGCGGTGAGCCACTTCCAGCGCAGCCGCCTTGGTCAGCCCCAGTATGGCGTGCTTGCCGGCGCTGTATATAGACAGGCCGTCGTTACACCGCACGCCGAGAATGGAGGAGTTGTTGACGATGCACCCCCCGCCTTCTTTGCGTATCATTGGGATTTCGTATTTCATGCAGAGCCAGATGCCTCGGAGGTTCGTCTTCATGATGGTGTCCCACTCCTCCAGCGTGGCGTTTGCGGTGCGCCTTATCATGACGCTCGTCCCCGCGTTGTTGAAGGCGTGGTTCAACCGGCCGTGGCGTTCACCGATGGCCGCGAAAAGCGCTTCCACCTGTTCGGGCTCCGTTACATCGGTCCTGATGAACTCGGCGTCTCCGCCCTTCTGTTTTATTGTTTCCACGACTTCGTTCCCGAGGTTTTCACGGCGCGCGGCTATGACGACCGTGGCGCCCTCCGCGGCAAAGGCAAGGGCCGTGGCCTTCCCGATGCCCGAGTTCCCCCCCGTTACCAACACGATTTTATCTTCGAATCTGCGCTCTTTCACTTTTCAGATCTCCTCGCTCTCTATCCTCCCGCGGACCAGACGCGGGGTCTTTTTCGGTTTTTCCCGCTATATGCCTATATCGACTGCCCCCCGTCGACGACAATTTCCTTGCCGATCATGTAACTTGCTTCGTCGGAACACATCCAGAGGATGATTCCTGAAACCTCCCGGGGTTCGCCGATACGCTTCATGGCCGTGTTCGCGATCACCATCTCGTACATGTTTGGAATGAATTGTGACGCCCTTTCAAGGATTTCCGTCTGGATCGGTCCGGGACAGACGGCATTGATGCGGATGTTTTTCTTCGCGTACTCGTAGGCCGCCGTCCGAGTCAGCCCCAGTATGGCGTGCTTGCTGGCACAGTAGTGAGAAAGCCCGTAGTCGGCGGTAAACCCCAGGATGGAAGCCGTATTTACGATAACGCCTCCGCCCTGCGCGAGCATCTGCTTGATCTCCTGTTTCATGCACAACCAGGTTCCACGGGCGTTCGTCTCAATCACAGCGTCCCATTCTTCAACGGTCGTCTTCGCCACTGTGGGGATATGGGGGTGAGACATGCCGGCGTTGTTAACGGCGATATCGAGGCGGCAGTACTTTTCCAGAATTTTCTCGAAGAGGTTGTCGATATCGCCGGGATTTCTGATGTCGGTCCTGATAAAACAGGCTTCACCGCCGTCCTTGATGATTTGATCCACCAGTTCGGCGCCCCGTTCTTCACGGCGGGCGGCCGTCACAACCTTGGCCCCCTCGCCCGCGAATGCCAGCGCGGTCGCCCGCCCGATCCCGGAGGTCGTCCCGGTGACAAGAACCACTTTGTCTGAAAACCGTTTCTTTTCCACTCCTTCAGCTCCTTTTTTTTGTTTTGTTAACGGCACCTACCTGCGGTTTCCACCTTCGTCGCTCCGGCCGTATAATCGTTACCCTGTCCGCCCGCTCCGACTTAGTTGCCGGCAATGCAACCCGGCACAAGTGGACCCGTCCTCACCGTTCCCGAATGAAATTCAGGTGACGTGTCCAGCCATGTTCAGCCCTCATTACCACATTTGACCTTTTGAAGACAAGCACCTGCGGCACCTATAACGAATGTCCCTGCTTACCGCGAGGAGGGCGGACAATGGAATTGTACTCAGGATGCGCAGGCGGCGTACCTGAATGAGACCAAGCGGGCGAAGGCGGTGGGATGTATGCCACGTAAAGGGTTTGATTGTCGTCGGCGCCGCCCCTTTCTCGACCCGTCCCACGGCCTCTTTTCAAAAAGGAAGGAGTTGAATTTCGAGTCCGTTATCAAGATAACGGTGATCCTGAGCGGAGTCAAAGGGACAAATCTGAAAGCCGGAACGAAGGACAGGGCGCCTCCGCCCTGTCCTTCGTTTGCTTTTTTGACGATTGTTTATTGTCCGCCTTCGCTTATGACGAATCCCGCCGGAGCGATCCCCGTTTCGGAGGGTGTGCCCGCGATGTTGGCCAGGTAGGCGGGACCGAGTTTCGTGATGTGGTCGTTGATATTGTCGAAATAATTGAAATGCGCCTGCTCTTCATCGATGATCGTCTCGAAAATCTTGGCGCTCGTGCTGTCGCCGTTTTCATTGCAAACAAGCAGGAACTGGTTGTAGCGGTCGATGGTGTCGTCTTCGAGCTGCGCGTCGAAGGAAAAAATCACGTCCACGTCCTGCCCTTTCTCTACCGCTGATTCCGGATCGGTCGTCGGCTCGCCGCCGAGTTCCTTGATCCGCTCCGCAAAGGTCTCGGCGTGTCGCATTTCGTCTATGGCTATGAGTTTTACCTTGGCTGCGAGTTCACCATAGTCCATGTCATCCAGGTTGTAGTGCTGGCTCATGTACTGAAGGATCGCCTGAAGCTCCATGGCCCTTGCCGTATTAAGAACTTCGATAACCTTTGCCTTCCGTGCTTCCCGAGTCGACTTGTTCGTTTTCCCAGCCATTTGTCTCCCTCCTCTTGATCGCAAGTATCAGTTTCTCTATTCAGCTAAATGGAGAACCTTGATAAATCCCCCCGCCGTAATTTCGTCATTCGCGACCAGGTGAAGCACCCGGTGTTTCCAAATGTCTCATGTATTCAAGGCCGTACCTTCGCTTGCCTGGACTGACGAAAAAAGTTACGCGGAGCCCTCGAGTATTTTTTCGGTGCCTTTAATCTTCCATGGAATCGTTTGGATACTAACCTCTTGCCGATATTTTTTCAAGCCGTTACATTTTCATTACTACAACTTTTTTATTCCCCTGTCACCGGGATTGCGGTAATCTCGAACTTGCCACACACGGTCATCTTAAACATTCCACCCTGTACATCCCGGCTTTGCCGCATTATCGCACCATACTCGCCGCCTTCTTCATCCCGACCCCACATCCCCGCCATCCCCAAGTCCAACGCAACCCTTCATCCTGAGCTTGTAGACCCCCTTTCATCCCGAGCCTGTCGAAGGATGGAAGGGGGTGGGGTTCGGATGGTGTTTTGTATCCGGGTGGTTCTCGGCCCTGATTCCTCGGTCTCAGAATCTCTTTTCGACGGTTCCGTATCTCGCTTCACTGCGCCTCGAAAACTCACCCTTCGGGCTCAGACAGTTCGAGGCGCGGTCGTTCCGCTTCGATGGGAACCGTTACCGAAAAAATCTTGATTCGCCCTTCGGAATCAGGGCCGCTCTCTTCGCCTGTTCGTTGATAGAATGAAGCCGGGGGCAAGAAGTATGACTGAACACCCCTGTTCATCCTGAGCCCCGTCGAAGGAGGGGACGGGGAGGGGAACCGTTCACACTTCGACAGGGCTCAGCGCAGAGGGAGGTGCGCCTGTTTGTCTCGTTTATTCGCGTTGGAAGATTGAAAGACATCTCTTGACATGGCAAGAGGAATCTGTTCTACACAAACAAAAGGTCTGGGAACCGATTGGGTTTTCGCCGATTTTCGGTACAGAGTTCAAATTTTGTAGCACAGTGTGACCATCGTGCCTGCAAAGTTCGATGGTCTTTTTTTATCCGCGGTTCCACTCCTGACAAAAGGGGCCGGAACGGGGAAATCGCCTTGAAAGGAGCACGATACCATGCCTGAAAAAATTAAACCGGGAGACACCGTCAGCGTTCATTACACCGGAAAGTATGAGGACGGCGGCGTTTTTGATTCATCGGAAGGCCGTGAGCCCATCAAGTTCACCGTCGGCGGGAAACAGCTCATCCGCGGGTTCGAAGAAGCAGTCGTAGGAATGAGCGAGGGAGAGAAAAAGGAGATCACAATAACACCGGAAAACGGTTACGGAGAATCCATCCCGGAACTCGTGTTCGAAATCCCCCGAAACCACGTACCGGATAATATTCAGCTGGAGGAGGGGCTCCAACTCACCCTCACGGACCAGGAGGGCAATCAACTTCCCGCCGTGGTGAAGAAGGTGACGGACGAGACGGTCACCCTGGACGCAAACCATCCGCTGGCGGGCAAAAAGCTGCACTTCGACATCGAGGTGGTGGAAACGGGACTGACTCCCGACTCCTGTTGTGATCCCACCGGGTGCGGCAGCGGCGGAGGCGGTTGCTGCGGCTGCTGAAGCAGCCCGCGGGGGGAGCTTGATCGTCGAAAGGGGTGCGGTATGCCGCGCCCCTTCTTTGCTCCGACCGGTCAAGGCCGTGAATCAAAGCCTCGCTATATTCCCAGGTCCTGGTTTACGAGCACGACCTTGATCCTTCCCTTGGGAAATGATTTTTCCGTAATCGTCCAGCTATTGCAAATACGCTGCGTTCCCGAACATTCCTCGCAAACGGCGGTCTTCGCACAGGGCGTCTTGAACGACAGACGCATGGCGTTCACCGGGGCGGCGTAATCTTTGATTCTCACCATAGCCTCACCCAGATCCGGCACGATCTTGTTGCGACCGGCCACGATGATCACCCATCGAGGTCCGAAAGTAATCGCCCCCACGCGGTTCCCTATCATGTCAAGATTGACCAGGAGGCCGGTTTCCGTCACCGCGTTGGTACCAGTTACAAAAAGATCGGCCAGGAGCGCCTGCCTTCGGCGTTCGAGCATCTCTTCCCGGGGAACATCCCGGTCGAGCGTGTCATAGACCGTAAATCCAAACCTCCCGTCCTTCAACGATTCGTAAAGCCCCGCCTCCTGCACAGTCATGGATCCGCCCCAGGCCACACTTTTTGCATTGAGGGAGGGGATGATTTTTTCAGTTGCGAGTTCCCGCGCCTCGTCGGCGGTTTCGACCACGAAGGCTTCAAAATTGTTCCTTTCCAGTGCCTTTTTAACCCCTTCAAGTTTCAGTTTCCAAAAGGATCGTTTTACATCGGTCATCCGTTTCTCCTCCTTTCACTGTAAAGACGACAGACACATATTTTGAAATTTCGCTTATTGTAACGTAATATTTTTCGACTGCCACGCAAGACGGAACTTTATGGAATGAAGAAGTCGCTTTGAAAGAAGAACAAAAAGGTACGCCGCCCCCGCCACAATGATCGTGGTGGCTCCGGCGGGGAGGTCGGCGGCGTAACTCACCGCCAGCCCGGTGGTGGTAAAGAGGGCGGTAAAAAAAACGGACAGCATCATGAGCCTCGACAGCCGACCGGTGAAGTTTCCCGCCACCGCCGCGGGGATGGTCAAAAGGGCGATGACCATGACGATTCCCACCACCATTACGAGCAACACCACACCCAGGGCCGTGAGACAGAGAAGAAGGAGAAAGTAAAACTCCACCTTTACGCCCCGGAGACGTGCGAATTCCTCGTCGAAGCAGACTGCCAGTAAACGACGGTAAAAGAGCACAACGACCACCACTACAACGAGGTCGAGGGCGGCGATGATCCGGAGATCTCTCGGCGATACCATGAGGATGTTCCCGAAGAGATAGCTCATCAGGTCCTCACCGTAGCCTGGAGTCCGGGATATGAACAGCACGCCCAGGGCCATACCCAGCGCCCACACGGCCCCGATGACCGTGTCCTCCCGTTCACGGGCATAGAGGCTCACAAGACCGATTACGACGGCCGCTATCAAGGCCGAAATCACCGCTCCCAAGAGCGGTGTGAGCCATTCCCACTGGTAGACCACCCGGCAGTACCGTGCAGCACCGAGACCCGCAAGAACAGAGTGAGCAATTCCCCCCGCCAGGTAGGTAATCCGGCGGGTGACGACGTAACCGCCTATGACGCCGCAGGCGACACTTGCCAGCAGCCCCGTGGCCAAGGCATATTGGAGAAAGTGGTACTTTGCCAGATCGCCTATGAATTCAGACATGGCATTCTCCCCCACCGCTCCTTTCGTCATGGCGGACCATGCGCACGTCCGATCCATAGATTTCGCTGATGATCTCTCCCGTTATTTCGCTGGTGGGATGCACGACGACGCGCCGGTTTACGCAGACAACGGTGCGCACGTACCGCGACACGAAGCCGATGTCGTGACTCACAACGACAACGGTCATGCGATGGTTCAACCAGAGCAAAAGTTCAAAGAGTTCTCCCTCGTGGGCGGGATCGACGTTCGACGTGGGTTCATCGAGGATCAAAAGTTCCGGATCGGTCGCCAGTGCCCTGGCTATCAGCACCCGTTGCCTCTGCCCGCCGGAAAGTCCCGCGAAAGGACGGTCGCGAAGGTCTGCAATGTCCAGTTTGCGAAGGACGTCATCAACCCGGGCGTCCCTTTCGACGCGGCGCTGGAAAGCGAAGAGACCTCCCTTGCCAAGGAAACCCATGGAAACGACGTCTGTCACATTCACGGGGAACATCATGTCGAGCTGGGAGTGCTGGGGCATATAACCCACGCGGTGACGCGCAGAGGCAGGGGGACACCCGAACAGCCGGATCTTTCCCCGGAGGGGTTCGAGCAGGCCGAGAACCAGCTTTACGAGCGTCGTCTTCCCTCCCCCGTTGGGTCCCACGATCGAGACAAAGTCGCCCCGCTCCACGGAAAGGTTCACCCCTTCCAGGACCGGTTCACCGTTGTAGGAAAAGGTGACGTTCTCCATCGTGACAACGGGATCTTCTTTCCTCTCTCTCTGGATCATGCACCTTCCCGCCTTTCCCCGCCTCCGACCGCCAAGGCCTTACTTATCGCCTCCCCTATTCGTTCCAGGTTCAGCAGGTAGTCTCTCGCCAGCGGATCGAGCGGAACCACCGCGCCGCCTATCTCACGGGCCACTGACTCGGCCAGGCGAGGCGAAAACTGCGGCTGGACGAAGATGACCCGCACGCCTTCCTCTTTCGCCTTCTCGATTATCGAGGCGAGTTGCCGGGGCGAAGGTTCTTTGCCGCTGACCTCCACGGACTCCTGGTGAAGCCCGTAAGAATCGGCGAAATACCCGAAGGCCGGATGAAAGGCGTAGAAAGTCTTCCCTTTCAGGGGCGCGAGAATTTCAGTCAATTCCCGATCGATTCTTTCCAGATCCTCGAGAAAGGAGACCAGGTTGGCCCGGTAGAGGTTCTCCCTTTCCGGGTCCAACTCGACCAGGGCCTGGCAGATGGTCCGCGCCTGTATCATGACCCGCTTCGGATCAAGCCATACATGGGGATCCGCCGTCTCCCCGGACGAGGATTGTCCATGGCGGTGATCGTCGTCGCCGGTCTCGCGGTCGCGATGAAACGGCGCTTCGAAATATCTCAGGGGTACCCCCAGGCGGGTGTCCACGATCCTGAGGTTCCTCATGGTTCCCCCGATCTTTTCAAGAATACGGTCTTCAAAGGGCAATCCGATCCGGAAAAAAATGTTCGCCTCTCCCAGCGCGGCCATCTGCCTCGGCGTGGGCTCGTAAGTATGGGGCGACATGCCCGACCCCACGAGAACCCCCACGTCCACGTGAGGACCTCCGATCCTCTCGACAAAATAGGCCTGGGGAAGAATGCTGACAAAGACCTTCGGCCGCCCCGCCATGGCCTCAACGCCAAAAAGAGCGAAAGAAACACATAAAAAGACAACCACGCCGTGAATAACATTCCATGCCCTGTTCATGCCTCGCAGCCACTCCCGACGTTCAACTCTCCCTGAAACAGACAAGGTAATTCTCTTTGCACTCCTCGCAGTTGCTCACCGAGTGATGGGTGGAAAAGTCCTGCCAGTGCCTGATCTGGGAGGGCGTCAATATGCCCCTTCCATTGCAGAGGGGACAGGCCGTGCCCAGGGCCTCCATGATGGCCCTGCGGATGAATTCGGAACGGTTGGGTATATCCTTCAATACCTCCATCATCGCCTCATCCACCTTGAAGCTTATCACCTCTTCTTTTTTCTTCATGGGAACGCTCCCGCCGTTTTCGAATTAAGTAGTACTTTGTATTACCATAGTCAAGTCGCTTTTTTCAAATGGAATTGCCGCTGAAACGGCGCAGAAGAATCGTCAAAACAAAAAACTACGATGTTTACACCGTCGGGGGCGATCGGATCGCCGTCGGCTGAAGACTCGTTGTCTTCTTCGAGGAAATTTTTGCTTTTAGCACCGGACAATTGCCGGTCAGGGCAGCCGGTTGATTGCGGAGGCGACGCAGGCGGCGCCGAAACCGTTGTCGATATTGACGACGGCCACGCCTCCCGCGCAACTGTTGAGCATGGCAAGCAGGGCCGCCAGCCCCCCGAAGCTCGCCCCGTAACCCACACTGGTGGGGACTGCGATGACCGGCTTGTCCACGAGCCCCCCCACGACGCTTGCCAGTGCACCCTCCATACCGGCCACGACAATGACGACCCGGGCACCCCGGACCAGGTCTATCACGTCGAAAAGCCGGTGGATGCCGGCCACCCCAACGTCTATGATCCGCTCCACCCGGTTTCCCAGGATTTCCGCGGAAACCGCCGCCTCCTCCGCCACGGGCAGGTCGGAGGTGCCGGCGGCGACCACGGCGATGTAGCCCTCGGGGATATTAAGCGCCACCTTCCTGACGGTGATCGTCCGGGCGGTTTCGTTGTATTCCGCCCGGGGGCAGATTTCCGACACGGCGGCAAAGACCTCCGCAGTCGCGCGGGTGGCGAGGATGTTGGTGTCCCGAGTGAGCATGTATTCCACGATTTCGCGGACCTGGGCGGCCGTCTTACCTTGGCAGAATATGACCTCCGGACGCCCCTGCCGCTCGGGACGCTGATTGTCGATCCGGGCGAACCCCAGGTTCTTGCAGGAGGCCTCACGGATGAGTTCCAGGGCGGCCTCCATACCGAGAGCCCCCTCTTTGAAGGCGGCGAGGATATTCTTCAGTTCATCGTCTTTCATGGATCCCGTCTCCTTCCGGCGTCTCGAGGGATGTTCCGATCCCTCGGCATTCCGGCGCCCCTCAATCCATGCTGCCGCTGCGGTACCCTTCAAGGTCGAGTGCCACGTAGCGGAAACCCATTTGTTTCAATCGCTTCGCCACCTTTCCCATCCGTTCTTCGCTCATGAAAAGACGCCTCTGCCCCGGCGCCACCTCTATGCGGGCCATGACACCGTCGCTCCTGACCCTCACCTGCTCCATGCCTTCCTCGATGAGGTATTCTTCAGCCATTTCAATGCGCGTAAGTGTCTCCAGCGTCACCTCGAACCCATGGGGCAGCCTGGTCATCAGGCAGGAATCAGCCGGCGTTATCCAGCTTTCTCTTCCCCGCTCACGCAGGAGTTCGGTTATTTCGCCCCGGGTAAACCCCATTTCGCGGAGCGGGCTCAGCACACCCCGTTCTTTAAGCGCGCTCATTCCCGGTCGAAGCGCCTTCCTGTCGTCGGCCTGTGTCCCGTCCAGCAGGTGCCTGATCTTGCGCGATTCAGCTTCACGACCCATCAGTTCGAACATGGCATCTTTGCAGAGATAGCATCTGTTCCGGGGGTTATATCGGATTTCCTCGCCGATCGGCATGTCTATACTGCGATGTTCCACGCCCAGGCACGCGATGATATCGTTGGCGCGCCGAATGTCACGCTTCAGGGTATAGGGCGCGAACACGGTGAAGGCAGTTACCCCGCCGCCGAGGGCCTCACGGGCGATGTCGAGCAGGAAGGCGCTGTCCTGACCGCCTGAAAAGGCGACGGCGCACGGTTCCAGCCCCCGGAGCCGTTCCAACAGGGCTTCCAGTTTATTATCCTTCATGTGCCTCCTCTTTCGATGCCACCCTTGTACGCTCCACGGCGTCGTACACCTCTTTCAGGGGTACGCCCCTCTCCAGGGCTATGCGGCGGCAATCTTCGTACTCCGGCTTCCATGTGATCCTGCCGGGACCACGAAGAGCCCTCTTCACCCGAACCTCCCCCAGGTCTGTCTGTACCGTGACCAAGTCCCGATCGAGCGTCGTCCTTCCGAGGCGCTGTTTCCGCACTCCCAGGGTGGCGGTTTCCTGCAGGCTTATCTCTTCCGCCTCAGCCTGCCGCGAAGGTTCGCAAACCGCCGAAAGCACCACGGCCGGCCTCGATTTTTTCATGATAACGGGCGTAAGGTACACGTCTATCGCACCGGCGTCAAAAAGCCGGTCCATTACGTGCTCGAGCATTTCCGGGCTCATGTCGTCGATGTTGCATTCCACGAGGCAGATATCATTATCGCCGTCTGTCAATCGTCCGGGCTCGGCCTCGCCGAGGATCACCCTGAGCACATTGGGTATCTCAATGTCTCTCGTCCCCACGCCGTAACCGATCTTTAAAGGCCGAAAAGCCGCTTCGGAGGTAAAGCAGTCCACGGTGGAAGCCAGGACGGCAGCCCCCGTGGGCGTTGTCAATTCGAAGGGGGCCCTCCCCTTCGTGACCGGTATTCCTCGCAGGATTTCCAGCGTGGCAGGCGCAGGAACGGGAAGGGTTCCGTGGGCACATGTGACGAATCCTCCTCCAAGCTCAACGGGAGAAGACATGACGCGATCCACCTCGAGGATCTCCAGACAGACGGCGGCGCCCACGATATCGATAATGGAATCAACGGCGCCCACCTCGTGGAAATGCACTTCTTCGACGTCGGCGCCGTGGATCTTTCCTTCGGCGCGGGCTATCCTGGAAAATATATCGATGCTCGTTTTTTTAACCCCATCGGAAAGTCGGGAGGCCTGTATAAGCGCCTTGATATCGGTGAAAGACCGGCCGTGAAAATCGCCTTTGTGTTGATATGCTCCTTTTCGCCGGTCTGGTTCGTCGTTATGTATCACGTCGATCTTCGTTCCGGTGACCCCTCTCATCTCTCGACATGACCGCCTCAGTTCATATCCGTATAGGTCGAGCTTTTTAAGGGACTCGACCAGCCGATCAAAATCGACGCCCACATCCACCAGCGCGCCCAGGTTCATGTCTCCGCTTATTCCCGCGAAGCAATCGTAGTAAAGTATTTTCATCGAGCCACCTCGGTTCACCTCGCAAGGCGACGACCCCGCCCCGGCAGCAAGCACTGTATCCGTCAACCGTCGTGAATGCAACGATTTTTCACCGCCGAAACAGGGCGGCGTAAAACCGGCCTCCGGGAACATCAATCATGGTTGCATTTTTTGCCGTTCAATGAAATAGAACCTTGTCGAACCACATAAACGCTTGGCAAGCAAAAAAAAACGGGAGGTTTCATATGGACATTGCAGGAAAAATTATCGTTGTCACAGGCGGCGGCGGTGGTATCGGAGAGGGACTCTGCCGCCGGTTCGCCGCGGAGGGCGCAAAAACGGTGGTCGTCGCCGACTTGGATGAAGAGAGGGCACGCAAGGTAGCTGAAAGTATCAAGGGAATCGCTGCCTACTGTGACGTGCGAGACAGACGGGACATCGAGGATCTCATCTCGAACACGGAAGAAAGGGTGGGACCCATAGACCTGTTCTGCTCGAACGCGGGGATTATAACCCTGGGCGGTGTCGAGGTCCCCGATGAACAGTGGCAGAGAATCTGGGAGATAAACGTGCTCTCACACGTACGAGTGGGACGCGTACTGATTCCGCGAATGATCGAGCGGGGAGGCGGAGCATTGATGATAACGGCTTCGGCCGCGGGGTTGCTGAGCCAAATCGGTTCTATCCCTTACTCGGTGACGAAACACGCCGCCGTAGGGCTGGCGGAAAGCATCGCCATCACCTATGGTGATCAGGGCATACAGGTATTCGCTCTCTGCCCGCAGGCGGTTCGGTCGGACATGACTCGTCGGCACGAAGGAGGCGGGGTGGCGGCCGTCGACGGTCTCATGGAGCCGGAAGAAGTGGCGGAAAAGGTGATGCAGGCCTTCAGGGACGATACCTTCCTTATCCTCCCCCATGGGGAAGTAAAGACCTACATGCAGCGCAAGGCAAGCGATTACGACAGATGGCTTCACGGGATGCGACGTCTCCAGGCGCGCTTCCTGGAAGGCGCCCCTCTCAAGCAATGATTCCCGAGCGGGTGAGGATGTCTCCTCACCCGCCGTATGGCAAAACCGGAATGTGAGACCGACGGTCCTTTTAAATCAGACTCCCGGCCGTGTCCAAGGGAGTGATTTATTTCTAATTCAATTGACAAAACCTCTTCGAAATGTTTTATAGGTTCGAAAGTCTTGCCAGTGTCGTCGAAACCGGCCGCTGATTCCGCGCCCGCAACGCAACCGGGGGGTTACAGGTGCAAACGTCTTCGCTTCTTATCAACCCCTATGTATTCAATCGACAATCGGAAGCGCGACGCCATGACGGCAGAGGCCTGTCTTCTACTTCTTTCCCCCTTGAAAACCAACAGTTAGGCCTGGAGAATATCTCCTATCCGAAGCCGTTGGATAACGGTACGACTGGACATCTCTTTAAACTGCCGAAAAGTGAAAGGACATGTTCCATATTCGTGTGGGGACATTAATACACTGAACACAGAATAAACTTTAAACAGAAGGAGGATCGAATCATGTCTGAAACGAACAGAAAGGGTTTTTCAAGGATACGGGTCATCCTGACGCTCGTCATCCTGACCGGATGTTTCCTGGCCGCCGGCTGCACCTCCACCCCCAACCAGCTCGACCCCTCGGCGACCTCACCCCAGATTGTTGTCAATCCCGGCAACGTCCGTCTCGGTGTAGCCTATCTCACGGGCACGGATATCGTGTTCGAGGGTTCGGGTTTCGAACCGGAGGATTCGGTATTTATTTCGCTCATCGGTCCGGAGGACACGGAAATCGCCGTAGCCGACGCAACGGTCAAGGCTGACGGAACATTCCAGGCCAAGGCGGGCGCTCTTGGAAAGGTGGCCGGCATGTTGAGGGCCGATGTCGCCGGCAAATATAAGGAAGACGGCAGTTACGAACAGTTCATCGTTTTGACCCAAGATCCAATTCCTACCGGTACTTACAAGGTGCGGGCAACGGGCATGTTGTCCGATGTGACGGCGGAAACACAAATTAACGTGATGGATCCAGGCCTGACGGACCGCTTCAAGGATTGGCTCGGGAAAAAAATGGGGAAAATAGTGGATAAACGCGCCAGCTGACGCAGAACTGATTTCTCCGGTGAAGCCGAGGCAAAGGCGGCGGTCCGCGAAACAACCGGCGTGAATAACGAAACGGCGATGCCGAAAGGGTTGGAACGTGGGCGGCGAACGCGGTTCTCCCGTGGCCGGGACAGGCGGGGTGCATTACCGAAGCCTGAGCGACAAAACCGATATTTTGAAATAGGGGCGCTTGACTTTCGGGGTGTGACGCGTATTATCTTTTTCCAACGGCATCGGGCGACAAGGCCAAATAGGCGATAGATGCACACTCTCGGGCGGGGCGGCTTCCGGTCGTCCCGACGATTGTATTGAAGCCCGGAAGGTCGGTCCGTCTCGGCGCGGAAACGACCAAGACCGCCTGTTGCAACATTTAGTGGGAGGCGTCATGCTTATAATAGAAAATCTTCAGGTAAAACTGCTGAACAAGGAATTGCTCAGGCACATAGATCTCGAAATTCGGCCAGGAGAGACGCATATTCTCTTCGGACCGAACGGGTCGGGAAAAACATCCCTCCTGATGACCATCATGGGATATCCCCAGTACGAGGTAACGGCGGGAAAAATCTGGTTCAACGGCGAGGACATCACCCATCTTTCCATAGATCAAAGGGCACGCAGGGGCATCGGCATGTCTTATCAACGGCCGCCCGCCATCCGCGGAGTAAAAACGAGACAGATCGTCGAAATGTGTGCCGGAAATCCGGAAATCGTGGAACAATTGGCCGAACGGCTTAATTTTTCCGACTTTCTCGATCGGGACATAAACGTCGGGTTTTCCGGCGGGGAAATAAAACGCTCGGAACTATTGCAGCTCATGGCGCAGAAGCCGGAGCTGGCGCTCTTCGATGAGCCGGAATCGGGCGTGGATCTGGAAAACATAGCCATCATAGGAAACGCCATCGACGAACTGCTCGAGCGTGGGCACTTGCCCCGATATGGAAAATCTGTAAAGGAAGAAAAAGAATCCAGGACAAGGATGGGACTTATCATCACCCACACGGGTTTCATTTTGGATTATATCACCGCCGACCAGGGACTGGTACTATACGACGGGGTGCTGGCATGCAGGACCAACCCCATGGAAATATTCAAGCAGATACGAAGCGTGGGCTACGAGGAGTGTGTGCGATGCGGATGCGCGAGCTAGACGAAAGGGCCCGCGCCGCCTTGAACAAGGCGGCGGCGCTCGGTGAAGACATCGATCTCGATTCCTTTTTAACGGATTCACCACGGTATGAAAAAATCGACGATCTAAAGAGGCTGCCCGAACAGGACCGGCAACGAATGCTCATGGCGGGCATCGACACCGACGGGAGACAACGATCGGGATCCTATCTCCAGAAGGACGGATCCCCCGTTTTTTCCGCCGCCTTCCAGGAAGGTCTCGAGATAGTTCCCATCAAGGAGGCTCTGGAACGGTACGATTGGCTCGTCGACTTTTACTGGAACCTGATACCTGTGGACATGGACAAATACACGGCCCGCGCCAGGCTGAACCTCCAGAACGGGTATCTTATCAGGGCCCTGCCCGGCGCCCGAATCACCATCCCGGCCCAGGCCTGCATGTACATTGAAACAAACGGCTTCAGCCAGAACGTGCACAACATCGTCATTGCGGAAGAGGGTTCCGAGCTGCACATGATCACGGGATGCGCCTCGGCGACCCACGTCGCAAGGGGAGTACACGTGGGCATTTCCGAGTTCTACGTGAAGAAAAACGCGAAACTCAGTTTCACAATGATTCACCACTGGGCCGAGGACGTCGCGGTGAGACCCAGGTCGGCCTGTATCGTCGAAGAGGGAGGACTGTTCCTCAACAATTACATAAGCATGAAGCCGGTACGATCTCTCCAGATGGCACCCGTCACGTCGCTCGTGGGAAAGGGAGCGGTGGCGCGGTTCTACAGCCTCCTCGCCGGACATCCAGGAAGTGAACTCGACGTTGGAGGCCGCGTGATTCTGCGTGCGGAAGAGACGAGGGCCGAAATCGTCTCGCGGTCCATCACAAACGGCGGCACTATTATCGCCCGCGGCGACTTGATCGGAGAAGTACCGGGTGTCAGGGGACACCTCGAATGTCACGGACTGATCCTAAAGGGCGGCGTCATAAAGGCCGTCCCTGAACTGACCGCCACGGCGGAAGGCGTAGAAATGTCCCACGAGGCGGCGGTGGGCAAAATCGCCCAGGAAGAAATTTTTTACCTCATGTCGCGGGGGCTGACGGAAGAAGAATCAGCGGCGATGATAGTGCGAGGCTTTCTCAACGTTGAAATCCCCGGGCTTCCCCGACCTCTCCAGCAGGAAATCGACCGAGCCGTGGAACTCAGCCGAACAGAAATGATGTAAAAAAATAGACCGGAAGGTTCTTGAGGTAAAGTTTTTCGCCCCGATATCCGATTGTAGAATAAAGATTAAGGGGGAGAACAAAAAACCATGTCTTCGGCAATGCTTACGGCGCTCACGGGATTGCAGGCACAGAGCCTCGCGATGGCTGTAAGCGCCAACAACGTGGCGAACGTAGAAACCGACGGCTTTAAGAAAAGCCGGGTCCTGTTCCGCGAGGCCCTTCCCTCCGGCGTATCCGTCGCCGTAGAAAAAGACGAGAGACCGGGAACCATAGTCACAGGGGCTTTTCCGGAAGACGGAGAGCGGGAACTCTCCAACGTAAACCTGCACGAGGAAATTGTCCGACTGATAACCACCGGTTACGCCTATAAAGCCGGCGTGGTGACGGTACGCACAGCCTACGAGATGGAAGAAAAACTTATGGATATCTTGGCCTGAACCGGGCGAAGAATCCCTCTTTCCTTCCACCCCTGACCTCGAACCTCTTACCTATCGCCATAGCCTTTTTACCCCGGTTCCCCGTTCCGTCCTTCGACAGGGCTCTCCCAGGCTTGGCGAAGGGCTCATAATGAATGGAGAATATTTCCGCCCCCCTCGCCGCCCATAGCCTATAGCCCATGCCCTTTTACCCCTTATCCTTAACCCTTTACACTCACACCCCTCTCTTTTTTCCCAAATGTCAAGTTTAAAGATTTGACCCCTATCTAACATATGCCGCGTATGCTCTTTTTTGCGAAAAACCGCTCCCGTTCCTGTATGTCCTCCGGCAAACCGTCAAAAAGACTCATCGCCTTGTCTTCCTTAAGTATATCCTCGAAGACTTCATCTTCCACCGGCTTGCTTTTGGACTCCATGTGCCGCTTGGTGATGGAGACCCAGCAGTCGACTTGGCGTAAAGCGGTGTCAAGGATCGCGGCGGGCTCATCGCTATGGCCGTAATGACCAAAGCAGAGATGAGACACATCAAGGGAGGCGATCCTGAGGAGAGAGGAGCGGTAAACGTCGTAGAAAAAGGGCGCCGGGGAGGCAAGACGAAGATAGATCCCTTCCTCCCGGGGATAATAAACACCCGCAGCTTCTCCGACAAAAAGTATGTCGTCCATCTTGTAACATCGGTGATGAGAGGCATGACCCGGCGTGTCGATAATTTCAAAGAGCCCCTCTTCCATGACGGTTTCCGGTGCGACGAACACATCCTCTCGGCAGGGTTCGACAGACCCGTATGCATCCGCCAAGTCTCCCAGGGCCTTCTTCGACGCCGCCCATAGTTTCGAGGGATCCACGAGGTGACGGACACTGGTGGGTTTGCAGAACACTTTTGTTTCCGGGTGGCGGTGGAGAAGAAACCCCAGACCGCCCACATGATCGAGATGAATATGTGTAATCAATACGGCGTCGATCCTATCCACCCCCAGTTTGTCCAATTCGTCGTGAAGCCTTGTTATGGTGGACCTGGGGCCGGGATCCACGAGTACGGTTTTTCCCCGGCGACGGACAAGCCAGCTGCTGATGAATCTTCTGAAACCTCGAAGTGGTTGGTCGAGGTCGATAAGATAGCAGTTCTCAAGTAGTTCTTGTGCCATGGCTGGTTACGAATCGACCGCCTTCAAAAACTATCCTCGTTTGTTCCGGCGAAAACCGGAACGCGAAAACGCCGACCTTGTTTTTATTTCTGCAATGCCCTACCCGCCGGCTGTGGAAACGTAGCGTTTTTTCATTAGGCATTTGCAGATTTCCGTTTATATCCGCCGGAGATGGTATGGGTCAAGACCAAATGCCCTTTGTGCGAAGTAAAATCCCGAATAAATTACCGCCTCGCATTGTTATTGTCTCGGTGGAGAGGCCCGGCCGTGGCAAGTCGAGAAGCATCGCGAGGGTTTGTAAAGGAATCTGAACCTATTGAGTCGGCCGTCCACTTTATTTATTGCCGGATGCGGCATAAAAAACAATTGACATTGAATCGTGCCGCCAAGTAGTTTATAAATACAGTTCGAACATATTCCCCGCACCACCATTAATAGAAGGCGAGATTGGCGGAATATTTCCAGTAAGCGCGGCACATACATTTTCATGAACACTGAACCCGTCAACAATGACCCCTTGATCCTCAGGCATCGCCGTATTCTCGCCCAGGCGGCTGTTTTTGACGGCGATTTCAGCATCGATTGGCTCCAGGAGCTTACAGGCGAGAAGGCATCCGTCATATTTTCAGCCCTTGAATACGCAGTCGAAGGGGGGCTGCTTTCCCGGATCGATCTCGCACTCTTTTCGTTCATTGACGCTGATGAGAGGAACGCCCTCGTCAGGGAGCTGCCCACCGAGGAAGTCGAACCGCTGCACCGTAAGGCGGCCGCCCTGTTATTCTCCAACATGCCGGAAGGTTCGGAGAGAACCACCCGTGTCGCCCGTCACCTGCTTCACCTTTCAAACGACTATGAGGGTTGTCGTATTCTGCTGGAGAACGGAAACATCCACCGGCGCCGCTTCAGGGACGATGAGGCAAGAATCTTTTACGAAAAGGCACTCGACGATCTTCGCAGTATAAAAAACCGCAATGCCGACCGACTCTTTATTCAATCAACTCTCGAGTACTGCAAGGTATCGACCGACAGCGACAAACAGAACCGCGTGATTGCAATCATAGAAGAGGCCATTGCCCGAGCCGAATCCGTCGGCGACCGGGATTCTCTGGGTTTCCTTGAAATGCAGCTCGGTAAAAGCGAATGGCTCCGTTCGCGCTACCCGGAAGCACTCCATCATTTCGAGAAGGGTTGGGACATGACCAAGAGCGCCGACGATGCGATTATCCAGAAATCCGCGACCATCCTGGGCATGTTCTATAATTACTGGTCGGGGCGATACCGGGATGTGGTCGAGGTATATGAAAAGCTGGTCCCCAATGTAGAAGATCAGTTCCCCAAGGGACGCCTTCCCCTCCTCGCGGCGTTGACCGCCGGCGTATGCCTGGGACATACGGGCCTTTATTCCCAAGCCCTGGGAATGCTGCATGCCATTCGCGGACACAGCCGTTCCATCGGTAACCTTTCAATGGCAGGACTTGCCGGAGTTTCCCTTGGATACCTCCTCCTGGAACTTCAGCGGCCCGATGACGCCATCCAGTGTATAATGGACTCATGGGAAGAAACGGAAACAAGCAAGAGCATTTACGCCCGCCTGGGCGGCCTCTGTCTGCTGGGATACGCCTATCTGCTCGTCGGTGATCACGATCGCGCCGTTGAATGTCTCAGGGAATACCTGGACGAAAGCAGGCGGTCTCAAATGACTGTCAAGTATACAGCCCTCTGGATGCAGATCTGCCGGGCCATGGAGGAAGGTTCCTTCCCTCCCCTCGAAGGTCTTTCTCTAGAGGAGGAAATCGCTTATTCACTGAAAAGCGGCAATTTCCTCATGAAAGGCGTCGCCCATCGTTACCGGGCCATGAAAATGAGGCAAGCCCGTGAACCCTCCGGCGCCATACTGGCGGAACTGGAAAAGTCCCTCGGCGATCTAGAGACCTGCGGCCACCAGGTTGAATTGGCCAATTCCAAGCTGGAGATCTCCCGTGAGTACATCCTTATGGGCGATCATGACCGGGCCGCCGAATTTGCAGGACCTGCCGCGCGAACTCTATACTCCTTTAACGAAGCCCTGGTTCCCGACGATATAAGGCCCCTGGTGAAAGACTTACGCAAAGACAATGACTTGCTTGACGAAATTCTCAGGCTGAGCCAGGAGTTGGCCACTATCAGAGATTACGGGGAACTGTTAAAGCGGATCGTATCGGCCAGCAACAGGATAACGTGTGCTGAGCGGGGTGCGGTTTTCGCTATAGAAGGCGGCCATCCCGAGAAGATCGTCCTCCGGTCGGCAAAAAATCTCACGGCGGAAGATGTAAAGATGCCCGAATTCGACCGGTCCATGAAACTTATCATGGAAACCGCCGGAAATCCACGTGGAAAAATACTTGGAGAAATGGATCATGACAATCTCGGCAACGCCCGAGGGAGGGATATCATACGGTCCTGCATCTGCGTTCCACTGAAAATCAGGAACAAGCTTAAGGGAGTTCTTTATCACGACAACCGCCTTTTTAGAAGCGCATTCAAGGAATCAGACCTGGAAATTCTCGACTATTTCGCCACCCAGGCAGCCATAGCGATGGACAATGCCGAGGCCTGGGAAAGATTGCAGAACCTCTATGAAAAACAACAACTGGAAAAGGAGCATTACGAGAAAGAATACCTGGAAACGATCCACTTCGCAGATTTCGTGGGTAAAAGCCCGACCATCAGACAGGTTTTCGTGGAAGCCGAGCAGGTCGCCCAAACGGATGCCACCGTGCTGATTTTGGGTGAAACCGGAGTGGGAAAAGAACTGGTGGCTCGCTACATTCACCGCCACAGCTCCCGGGCCGACAAGCCCTTTATCAGGGTTCACTGTGGCGCCTTACCGGAAAGTCTAATTTCGAGCGAACTTTTCGGCCATGAGAAGGGTGCCTTTACGGGAGCCACGTCCCGCCGTGTAGGTCGCTTCGAACTTGCAAACGGAGGGACCATTTTCTTGGACGAAATCGGCGACATATCGATGGAGGTCCAAGTAAGACTGCTGAGGATTCTCCAGCATAAAGAATTTGAGCGCGTGGGAGGCCATGAGACATTGCGTTCCGATTTCCGCCTTCTTGCCGCAACAAACCGAAACCTGGAAGAAGAAGTGGAAAACGGTCGATTCCGCCGCGACCTTTACTACCGGCTCAACGTCTTCCCCATCAGGGTTCCACCCCTACGCGAGCGAAAGGAGGATATCCCTTTACTGGCCCGCTACTTTCTCGACATCTATGCCAACAAGAGCAACAAACCCGTCAGCAAGCTGAAACCCGATGAAATGGGGAAGCTCCTGTCCTATGACTGGCCGGGCAATGTGAGGGAGCTCGAAAATGTCATCGAGCGCGGGGTAATCCTGGCAAAGGGTTCCATTTACAAGGTGCCTGACCTGAACGGCCCCCACCACCGAAGAAACGATGGATCATCCATGAATCTTCGAGAAAATGAACGGAATCACATTCTCAAGATTTTGAAAAAGACCGGTGGTAAAGTGGCCGGACCGGGAGGAGCTGCGGAAATCCTCGAAATCCATCCCAACACCCTCTTTTCGCGGATGAAAAAACTCGGGATCTCAAGGAAGGCGGATTACGTGTCAGGTCCTTCCCGGTCGACATCCGCAGGATGTCAGGATAACGATATCTAGTTTAATGACGATATATCGTTGTTTCTTCCTCCTCGTTGCGCATTGTGTGTCCAGTCATTTGTCTCCAGAATCGACTTATCACATTCAATCAATATTCGATGGTCTTGCAAAAATCAGCACTCCTCTCGTCTGCCTGAGCGGGGTTGAGAGGGAATATCCGAAAAGACCAGGGGCAATAGGCCGTGGGCGACGGATACGGATAAGGGGCTATTGGCACGATGATTGCGTAATATGCAATGTGAAAGTTTGAGAAAGAACAGTATCACCGATGAAAACCAATTTTATCCTCACTTCAAAGAAAGCTTACCGGAAGGACCAGGCATTGATCGTCAAAAGCGTTGCACCGACCATCATCATTACGTCAAACATAGACATACATAAATTTATACGTTTCCCGCCGTAACAATCCAGCCACACCAAAAAGGAGGGTGTCATGCAAAAATCACGTCTACTTTTCATCGTCGTCAGCACCGTGCTGGCTGTTATCCTTTTTGCTTCCACGGCACCGGCCAAAAGAGAAAAAGAAATACGCTTGGGTTTCATGGGTGATCTTTCTGCTCCCTTTTCTCTGAGCGCCGAAGCCGCGGCGAAACTCGCCGTCGAAGAGATTAACGAAGCCGGCGGCATATTGGGAAGACCCGTTCGTCTCTTCGTAGAAGACACAGGCGGCGAGATTCCAAAGGGGATCGAAGTCTACAAAAAACTTGTTATGCACAATCGGGTAAATGCGGTCATCGTGGCCGAAAAGGTTGAAATGGGGGTGGCCGGAATACAAATCGGGGCAGAGTTGTTCCGAGAGTTTCCCCACGTCATGTTTTCCACCATAGGTTCGGGTGATGCCATCTGGCACCATGTGCGAGATGATTATGACCGCTTCAAGTTCGGGTTCCAGACCTACTATTTCGTTTCGTCCCACTACCTTGAAATTTTAGGCGGGAAACTTCTTCCAGACTTTTATGGCAACGTCGTAGGCGCAAAAAAGATCGCCATTCTTTACGAAGATATGGACTGGACCCGTCCCATCCGGCGCGGCCTCCCCGGCGTATCGCCTCCCCTCAAGGAAGTTTATGAAAACGCTGGATTTGAAGTCGTCTACGAGGCCACTCTTTCTCTCGACCAGCAGGTGTTCAGTTCGATCTTCGAGCGGATAGCCCAGTCCGAAACAGATATCATCGACTGCGTAGTGGGTTACATAGACCAGGTTTCCTTCATCAAACAATGGGTAGACTCGCCGGCAAGGAATATTCCATGGTTCTTCTGGGGAGGTATCGCAGGAATGCCCATGGCCTGGGATATGACGGGAGGGGCCATCGCGGGTGGTAGCATCGGTTCTTCCTTCGTGAGAGTGCCCATTACCGAAAAAACGATCCCTTTCATGGATAACATGATCGGAAAATACAAAGTGGGGCCCATCTTCGGTTCCCACACCACATATGACACAATATTCGGTTACCGGAAGGCCCTTGAACAGGCCGGTGACCTCAAGGATATCAACAGGATTATCAAAGAACTCGAAAACGTAAGAGAAACAGCCGTCCTGGGAACCATCGGTTGGGATCCCAAGTATCACTATAATATACCGTATCCCGAGTACATAACGCCCATAGTGCAGTGGCAGGACGGTCAAATGGTGCCCGTCTATCCCGAGGACATCGCCCTTGGAAGCTTTAAACCGGTCACCGAGCTAAGAAAGTAAGCCCCTTACTCGGCCGACGCGGGCAAGGTACTGTTTCACCAGCCCGCGGCGGCGGTCGAGGGACCCTGTGGGCAACATAACAGAAGGCGGCGCGGAGCGCCGCCAGCGAGAAACAACGCCATGATCACCCTTATTCAAAACATCCTTGTCTACACGCTTATCTGGGGATCGATCTACCTTCTAATATCCATCGGCTTTTCCCTGATATGCGGTGTACTGCGCATCTTCCACCTGGGCTACGGAATCACCTTCGTGATCGCCGCATATGCCATGTGGTTCTTTTTGACAGACATGAACATGGGACTCGTTACCAGTATCATACTCATGATTCTGCTGCAGATATTTATCGCCATAGTGGTTTTCTACAAAGGAGTATTTCAGCAATTCCTCGATGAAGAAGAAAACCTCCTGGTTGTATCGATCCTGCTGTTTCTTTTCGCCAGCAATTTCATCAACTGGATGTATCCTATTACGGCAGGGGTAAGCATCCCCACGCGTTTTTTCCCGGGATCGGTCATGATAGGAGCCGTAACCATTTCCAAACAGATGATCGCGGCGGCTGTTACAGGAATTATTGTAACCTTCCTGCTTGTACTAATGTTTCTCAAAACACGCACGGGGCTCATAATCCGGGCCATGAGCCAGGACCTCAACGCCGCGCGACTAATGGGCGCGAACGTCGACAACATGTATTACCTGGCCATGATCCTGTCGGTCATACCCCCCGCTATTTGTGTAATAATGATCGCTCCTTTCTGGAGCATAGACCCCCATATGGGGATGCCGCTCCTCATCACGGCGCTACTTATAGCCATTCTGGGGGGACTGGGGAACCTGAAAGGAAACATCATAGCAGCCTACCTGATTGCCCTTATCCATTTTTCGACTAATTTTCTGCTGGCGCCTCGATTTATGACTTTCGCCGCACTCGTAGCGACACTCATCTTCCTCATAGCCAAACGGGGAGGAATTATGGCAGGGGAAACGATATGGTAAAAGTGGAACTAAAAAGAGACCGAATCCTTCTACGGTGGGGGCAGAAAAAATACGAATGGTGCATAGAACCCCGCTACTGGAGAAACCCGATCATAGGTGTGTCCATATTGTTGGTTCTTCCGCTGTTCTTTTATTCCTTTCCCCATCTTCTTACGATGCTGACCACGGCCAATCTGCTGGCGGCCATCTCCATTCCCTTGACATTGCAAATCCTTGGAACCGCCCGCGTCAACTTCGGACCACAGTTTTACCTGGGGATAGGCGGCTACACGGCTGCGCTCCTCAATCTTCACCTGGGATGGAATCCCTTGTTTACGCTCATCGGAACAATCGTGGTCTGCGGTTCCGTGTCATTCCTTCTAAGTCCGATTACCTGGGTTGCCAAGGGGCTTTATTTTTCTCTGATCACACTTATACTTCCCCTGGCCTTTCTGGATCTGACCTACCAGTTCGGCGACATATTCAGGGGCGAGGTGGGGCTCTTCGGAATGAGCTCCCTTCTTGACCTTGGTCGGGTGCGATGGAACTACCTATCACATTACTACCTCTCCCTGTTTCTGATGCTGGTTTACCTCTTCTCGGCGGACAAAATCGGCCGTTCCAGGTTCGGCGTCACTCTGGCAGCCATTAATGAAAACGAGGACGTGGCCAGAATGATGGGAGTCAACGTAAATCGTTACAAGGTATTCTATTACGTGCTGCCGTCGATTCTCACCGGAATCGTGGGTTGGTTCATTGTCCATACATTCAGGTCTTTTGCGGGTGTAACCTATCTCCCTCTGGAATACATGCTTAAGGTGTTGTTTATCGTCATAATCGGAGGCCGGGCCTTTGTTTATGGTGCGGTTCCCGGCGCCTACGTTGTCGCTATGCTGGAAGAAGGGTTGAGAACGTTCGGCCACATCAGCCATTGGCTGTTCCCACTGGTTCTTATAGCGCTTATCTACATTCTTCCCCGTGGAGAGGGTCTATGGGGTCTTTACCACAAACGGCACCCAAGGGATTACTTCCCCAAGTTACATGTGCGCCGGGAATGACCCGTTTCAAGCAATGGGGAAATACAAGAGAGATGACCGACAAAGGAGATTATTCCTCGTGTTAGAAGTCGATAATATAAGCATAAATTTCGGCGGCCTTAGGGCGCTGGACGATGTAAGCTTTTCCGTCGATGAAGCAGAAGTGGTGGGTCTTATAGGTCCGAACGGCGCCGGGAAAACAACCATGATGAATATCATCTGCGGCATTTACAAACCCACTGACGGCAGAATTTTTTTTGAAGGAGAAGATATAACGGGAATGCCTCCTCACAAGATATGTCATCGGGGAATATCCAGAACCTATCAGATCCCGCAGCCCTTCTACGCCATGACTGCCCTTGCGAACGTTGTAACAAGCGTCCTCAACGGCAAGAAACGACCAAACATGTGCCTGTCCGACGCGGGCTTGGAGGCTTCTTATTACCTTGAATTCGTGGGACTTTTTTCCAAACGGGACGAACTGGCAAGTAATTTGAATCTCTACGAGTTACGAATGCTCGAACTGGCACGGGCCCTTGCCACCACACCGAAACTCCTTCTCCTGGACGAGGCGATGGCGGGATTAAATCCGGTGGAATCGGAAAAGGCACTGGAAATGATTTGGAGTGCCCAGGAGCAGTTCGGCATTACCCTCCTATGGATCGAGCATGTGATGAAAATCATTATGAAGGCGGCCAAGAGGATTGTGGTCCTACAATACGGCAAGAAAATAGCCGAAGGACCCCCCGAGCAAATCGCCAATGATCCACGCATTATTGAGGCCTATTTAGGGGGTGCGCACTGAAATGCTTACCATCAAAAACCTGAACGTCTCTTACGGTGTCATTCCCGTCCTGCACAACGTAAACATGACAGTGGAAAAGGGTGAGTTGGTGGCCCTGCTCGGTTCAAACGGTGCAGGAAAAACTACGCTGTTGAACACAGTCTCCGGTATCCTCCAGGGGGCATCGGGAACGATCGAGTTTTTGGGAAAGCGAATTGAAAAGTCAGCCCCTCAGAATATTGTTCGCATGGGCATATCGCAGATCCCCGAAGGAAGAAAGATTTTTCCCTACATGACGGTCAAGGAAAACCTTTTCATGGGAGCAAGTACACGACAGGCATGGGGAAGTCGCCACGAAATGTTCGAACGGGTCACAAAATTATTTCCCATTCTTGAAGAGCGGAAAAACCAGCGGGCGAGTCTCATGAGTGGCGGAGAGCAACAGATGCTCGTCATTGCCAGGGGACTTATGGCAAAACCGCTTCTCCTCATGATCGACGAACCATCTCTGGGATTGAGTCCTCTCTTTCAAAAGCAGATTTACCGGGCAATCGAAACCCTTCCAGAACAAGGAATAACCATCCTCTTGGCCGAACAGAATGCCCAGATATCGTTGGAAATAAGCAATAGAGGCTACGTCCTACAGGACGGCGAAATTGTCATGGGAGGAACAAGCGAAGAGTTATTAGCCAGTGATATGATAAGACAAGCATACTTGGGGGTTTAATAATAGATGAACAGCGACTATTTTTCTTATACGGCATCTCTTTTCGACCGCTCGCGGGTTGAAGAGAAATCGGAGGCACTCAAAGGAATTCGGGTGCTCGACCTTTCGCACATGATTTTCGGTCCAAAGGCTGCCGATGTACTAGCCGAACACGGTGCCGAAGTGGTCAAGGTGGAAGTTCCATACCAGGGAGACTACTGGCGGAGCGCAACCTATTGGGGTAAATACTGGAAGCACTCCAATCCCATGTGGCATTTCATCAATCACAGCAAATACTTTGTTGGCATCGATGTCAAGTATCCAAAGGGCAAGGAGCTGATACTGAAACTGGCCGAGCAGTCCGACATCGTGATTGAAAACTTCGCCAGCGGAACGGTTGAAGCCTGGGGAATCGGCTATACCCAGACCCGCGCCATCAATCCAAAGATCATTTATGCCAGCCTCAGCACTTATGGACAGACCGGTCCTTTCCGTTTTTTCCCGGGCTGGGATCTACTGGCCCAGGGCACCAGTGGCGTCATAAGTATCACCGGCTACCCCGACACCGAGTATTTTTTTAAGGTGCCGGACTTCTTCGGTGATTTCTATCCCGGCTTTTTTGCAGCAATGCTTATAATGATGGCGCTTAATCATCGGGAAAAAACCGGTGAAGGCCAGTATCTTGATGTCTGCCAGGCGGAAATCCTCATGCGCTCCCTCTTTCATTTCACTTACAGCAGCGTCACGGGACAAGAGCTGGGCAGAACGGGGAACCATGACCCTACAACCTCTCCATCAGGTATTTTCAAGACTTCCGACGGCGGCTTCGTCGCGCTTTCCGTCGGAACGGATGAACAGTTCAAGGCCATCTGTGTCGAAATGAGCCGGGAAGACCTCGCCGATGATGGACGGTATGCCAAGGCCCTGAATAGACTTGATCCGACGCATGCCGATGAACTCAACGACATAGTCGCCCAATGGGTTGCCACAATGACACTCGAATCGGCACGGCGTCTTCGGGAAAATTGCCGTTTCCCCTTCAGCGTCGTGGAAGACGACGTCACCATATCCAAGGACGAATGGCGGCGGGAACGAGGAAGTGTCGTAGAATTCGACGATACAATGTACGGAAAGCTCGTCATGGCAGGTTCCGCAGCCATGATGAGCGAGACACCGGGACGCATCAAGTGGCTGACACGTCCCCTTGGGTACCACAATCGGTATATCTTCAAAACAAGGCTCGGATTGTCGGAGGAAGAAATTCGAGAGCTCGAAAAAGAGCGTGTGGTGGGCTACTGGGACTACCGCGTGGGCCAGAGACCACCGGTTTATTACAAGATCGAGGAAGACAAAATTTTCAATTACGGTGATAAAGGCGATGTCCAGTAAGGAAAAAATCTATTCCAGGTACATGCAGAACAGAAATGCGGCCAAGAGAATCTCCGAATGGAGTTCCGTCCTTTCCGAGATAATGTCTCCGGAGGGAAAACCAGAGGCTCTTAGCGACACAATGGTGCTTGACCTCAGTTATGCCAATTTCACGGGCATGATAGCTTCCAGTATTCTCGCCGAGGCGGGGGCGGAGGTCATCAAGGTGGAACCCCCCGAGGGCGATCCGGCGCGGCTCATGACCCCCTATGGAAAAACGATAGAAGGAACAGGGATCCCCTACATCATGGAATGTCGCAACAAGTACAATATCACCCTCGATATCTACAAGTACGATGACAGGGAAAAACTTTGCGCCCTGGTCAAAAAGGCGGACATTTTAATAGAAACCTTCGAACCCGGAATGATGGACGGACTCGGAATAGGATATCGGCAACTCAAGGAGATCAATCCAGGCCTGATCTACGTCGCTATAACACCTTACGGTCAATATACGAAGGACGCGGAGAAACGTTCTTCATTGCCTTGGTCCGACCTTACCAGCCAGGCTGAATCGGGAATGGCGGCGCTGATCGGAGCCCTGCCCGATGACCCGGAACCTTTCAACTGGCCCACCCGAGCAGGGTTTCACGCGGCAACATACACCAGCGCCGTATCGGCAGTGTGCAGCACCCTTATCGCGCTCTTTTTCAAACGGCGAAACGGGACGGGACAGATGATCGACGTAGCCACGGCTGATTCCTATTCTTCCTGCGTAGGGTTCCCGCCGACCATAGGTTACATATGGAAAAAACCAAGACCGCGTTACGGAACCCTGGATTACGGACTGTGTCCCTATGGTTTTTTCAAGTGCAAGGACGGCTATGTCGCCATAGCCTGCTTCCGTGACCAGGATTTTCGCGCGGCGCTCCGCATTCTTGGTCTCTGGAAAATCGAAGAAGAGTGGAAAACGCTTCTCGACAGAATCACCGATGACATTGAAAGGGCGAAAACTCTAAACCGCGAAATCGAAAAGGTCGTGGCTTCGATGACCTTCGATGAAATATTTCAAAAATTTCAGGAATTCAGTATAAAGGCAGCACGTTCTAAGTGGCGCGGCGGGGGTCTTCCTGTTACCACCAAGATGCTTCATCCCATGGAGGTCATGGAGGTGGAGCACTGGAAGGCCCGAAACGCCTTTTTTAAGGCGGACGACAAGTATTACGGGATATTCCAGGTACCTGTCACCGGCAAGATGTCCAAGACGCCCTTGCGCATCAAAAGGATCGCCGCCCGCATAGGTGAAGACACAACATACATTTTTGAAAAATACGGTATATCGTGATATCGGCGGTAAGCTCAAAAAAATAGCCGAGGTGATAACATAATAGTGACACAAAGAAAGCCGCCTTCTTGGAATGTCCGGAATAACGGGTATCGAAGACGGACGGAGAGTGAGAAACGGGTGGAGCCATGAAGGAAAAAAAGAAAGACGTGGACCTCGACGAAATCAGGCCCGACCTGGCGGAGACCATCGAGCGCCACCGCCTGACCCTCGACGAAGCCCGTCCGGAGGCCGTAAAGAAAAGGCACGAACGAAACCAGCGTACCATACGGGAAAATATCGCCGACCTGCTCGATCCGACTGGCTCAATAGAGTACGGATCCCTCGCCCTGGCCGCCCAGCGACAGCGGATCCCAATGGATGAGTTGATGAAGAAGACCCCCGCCGATGGTCTTATCGCCGAAGTGGGATCGGTGAACGGAGACCTCTTCGGGCAACAAAAAAGCCGTTGCATGGTGCTGGGGTATGATTACACCGTCCTCGCCGGAACCCAGGGCTGGTTCAATCACAAGAAAAAAGACAGGATGCTGAAACTCGCCTATAAATGGAGGATCCCCGTGGTCCTCTTCGCCGAAGGTGGGGGCGGCCGTCCGGGTGACGTGGACATGACCGATATCGTCGTCGCCGGGCTGGATTTCATGTCCTTTACGCTGTTTGCCCGGCTAAGCGGCCTTGTGCCGTTGGTCGGTGTGGTAAGCGGCCGCTGCTTCGCCGGCAACGCGGCCCTCCTGGGATGCTGTGACGTTATAATAGCAACCAAAGATTCGAATATAGGCATGGCCGGCCCCGCTATGATCGAAGGCGGGGGGCTGGGGGTGTTCGCACCCGAGGACGTGGGCCCCATTTCCATTCAGTCTCCCAACGGCGTCGTGGATATAGTCGCTGAAGACGACGCCGATGCCGTTGCCAAGGCAAAATGGTATCTTTCTTACTTCCAGGGGGATATGCCGACCTGGGATTGCGCCGATCAACGTCATTTGCGCCACGTCGTCCCGGCAAACCGGAGGCGGGCGTATAACGTCCGAAGGGCCATAGAGATCCTGGCGGACAGTAAGTCGGTACTGGAACTGCGACCCGAATTCGGAATTGGAATCGTCACGGCCCTTGTGAGGATAGAAGGAAAGCCCTTCGGGTTGATGGCCAACAACACATTCCACTTGGCCGGGGCGATCGATTCCGACGGCGCCGACAAGGCATCCCGGTTTGTTCAACTCTGCGACGCCTTTGACCTGCCGGTAATCGTTCTCATCGACACGCCGGGCTTCATGGTGGGACCCGAAGCGGAAAAGACGGCGCAGGTCCGCCATTTCGGCCGTATCTTTCTGAATGCCGCCAATGCCGATATCCCGGTTTTCAGTGTCGTGCTAAGGAGGGGGTACGGACTCGGTGCCATGGCAGTAGCCGGGGGCAGTTTTCACAACTCCGATTTTATCGTTTCATGGCCCACCGGTGAATTCGGGGGCATGGGGCTGGAGGGCGCCGTCCGCCTCGGTTTTAAAAAGGAACTAGAGGCAATCGATGATCCCGAGGAAAGGGAAAAGCGCTTCGAGGAACTTGTGGGCCTTTACTACGAACGGGGCAAAGCTGTCAACATGGCCTCGTGCTTGGAAATAGACAACGTGATCGACCCCGCGGACACCCGTCGCTGGATCATGCAAGGTCTTCGCTCACAACCGGAACGCCGACTGCGAACCACGAAAAAGCGACCCAACATAGACGGGTGGTAAAGCAATCTTGGAGGAACCACGATCTCTCGAACAAACCAACGAGAAAAACCCGGGAATGGAACCGGGCATTCGCTGCGGGGCCTTTGTGATCTCCTCGTGCCCTGTTGAAGAAATCCCTTTGATGGCGGTATGTTCATGGCAATCGACATAAAGGCCCCCATGCCCGGCATCATAATGGAAATCCTCGTAGACGAAGGCTACACAGTCAGACGTGACGACGAGCTCCTGATCCTGGAAGCGATGAAGATGGAAAATCCAATCCGCTCACCGGAAGACGGCGTCGTGAAAACCATCCTCGTGAGAAAAAAGGACTTCGTCGATACCGACCAGATCATCATGTCCCTGGAGTAGATCCCTTCGATCGGGATTTATGTTTTTCCTGGGGACGAAAACACCCGGGATACGAAGGATAAAACGCCTCGTAATCGCCTTCTGTTTACCCTTCAATGAATATAAAGTCTTGAGGAAGGAGAAACAAAAACCATGGCCTTTGAAAAACAGTTGGAAGAACTCAGGCAGAAAAAAGAGCGGGCGCTCATGATGGGAGGACCCGAAAAAATCAAAAAGCAGCACGACGCGGGCAAATACACGGCCCGCGAACGCATCGACAAGCTGCTCGATGGGGGAAGCTTCGATGAAATCGGGATGCTGAGCCATTCCGACATGCCGGGAATGGCTCACAAGAGCCCTGCCGACGGCAAGGTGGGCGGCTACGGCCTTATAAACGGGCGTCCGGTAGGAGTCCTTGCCGCCGATTTCACAGTCCTTGGGGCCACATCGAGCCGCGTGGCGGGACGAAAGGAACATGACATCAGGAGCACGGCGGACCGCCACGGGTTTCCCGTCATATACCTGGGCGAGGCCGGAGGTGCCCGAATGCCGGATATAATGGGCTCGGCGGGGCTGGCCTCCTACGGTGGCGGCGGAAGGGACACCTTCCTGCAACTGATGAGCCGTGTCCGAAGAACTCCACTGGTAACGGCGATCTTAGGCCTCTGCTACGGGGAACCGACATGGATGGCTTGCCTTGCCGATTTCGTGGTCATGGTCAAGGGTACGGCCATGGGTGTTTCGGGTCCTCGGATACTGTCAATCGCCTTGGGCGAAGAGATAACCGACGAGGAGCTCGGAGGCTGGGAGCTGCACGCAAAGGTGACGGGAATGACCGATCGGACGGCGGAAAACGAGGATGAGTGTTTCAAGATTATACGGGATTACCTGGATTACATGCCTTCGCACAATGAGGAAGTTCCTCCCGCAAAGGAGGTTCCGGAAGGATCGGGTGAAAACATGTCAAAAATCCTCGACATCATCCCGGAAAAGCGAAACAGGGCCTACGACATGAACCGGGTGATCGAGTGCATTGTAGACCGGGAGAGTCTTTTCCCCATCAAGCCGCTGTTCGGCCAAACGGCCATCACTTCTCTGGCACGAGTGGACGGAAAGGTCGTGGGCATCGTGGCGAACCAGCCTCGCGTCAACTCGGGGGCCATGGATACCGATGGAATCGAAAAGGTCATCAGCTTTCTTTGTCTCTGCGACTCCTTCAACATTCCATTGATCTTTCTTGAAGACATTCCGGGATTTCTCGTGGGATGCGCCGCCGAGAGAAAACGGGTGGGCGCCCACGTCATGAATTTCATGAATGCCTTGGGGCTTGTGACTGTCCCAAAGATCACTATCATTATGAGAAAGGCCTATGGAATGGCCTTCTGGAACATGTGCGGTTCCGGAAGCGGGGCCGATTCGATCGTCGCGTGGCCCACCGCCGAAATGAGTTTCGTCGATCCCGTCATCGCCGCCAACGTGGTCTACGGCGCCACTGCGGCGGCTACACCGGAGGAAAAGGAAGAACGGATAGCCAAGATGGCCGAGGGTACCGACCCTTACGGAGCCGCTGGCCTACACTATATTCAAGATGTCATCGATCCGCGGGAAACGAGGAACCACATTATCAAGGTGCTGCGGCGGACTCGGGATTTTTCAAAAACGAAGGGAATAGGCGAACACAAACTGGCCAACTGGCCTACGAAATTCTAAATTCACCATCCTCGATGGTTTCCGCCGCTTCCCCCTCCATAAACGGGAAGCGGCGGACCTCGACTTTCACTGATTCCCTTCGGCCCGGCCCAGATCCCGGCGGGCGGACCAGAGCCTGTGAATCGCCGTGAGATTCGTGGAGACGGCCATGAACCATAGGATGAGGATCAAGGGGGCGTCCGGTGAAATGGAGGGGAGCCAAGCCTCGGCCACCGGTACCGCCAGCGAGGCGGCTGCAAGAAAAATAATGCGTTCCGGTCTTTGCATGAAACCAACCACCCTGATCGTACCCAGCGATTCGGCGCGAGCCTTTACGTAACTAACCATGTAGGAACCGGCGATGACGAAAAGGACCGCGTAAAAAGTTACATCGTTGCGGTAATGGACCAGGAGGCCGGCCAATATCAGAAAATCGGCCACCCGGTCGGCGCTCGAATCGAGCAATGCACCGAATCGGCTCGCGCTCCCGCTCAAGCGCGCCACCGTTCCATCGAGGGTATCGAGCAGACCTGAGAGGAGAAGGGCCAATCCGGCCCAGAAAAAGAACCCGCCGGCATAGAGAAAAAAAACCCCCAGCGACACCGCCAGGGAAAACAGCGTCAGCGCGTTGGGGGTGATAGGCCCATTGGCAAGCGGTCCGGCGAGTGTCTCCATGCATCTATAATAATATCTTACGATTCGTTCCCGCACGGTCGCATCCTCCAAAAGGTCTCCACGGCAAAACGCACCCTATCTTCCGGCGCTGCGTGTTTTTTCTTCAAATCTTCGACGACACGGAGTCGCGGCACCAGCCCTCCGCCGTTGGCGAGCTGGATGTTAAGGCCGGGTCTTGCATTCAGTTCGAGCAATACCGGACCGCGTTTTTTGTCCAGGACAATGTCGGCGCCGATATATCCAAGTCCGGTCATTTCGTAACAACATGATGCCAACCTCAGTATTTCCCGCCATCCGGGAACGCGGACCAGATCGAAGGCCTTGTTGGTGTCGGGATGCCTTTCAATGGGGCGCGAGTACTGAACGGCGTTTATGATTTTCCCATCCGATATGTCGAGACCCACTCCGACCGCGCCCTGGTGGAGATTGGCCTTGCCGTCCGAAACGCGTGTTGTAAGGCGGAGCATGGCCATGACAGGATAACCTTGAAAGACTATTATTCTAATGTCGGGGACACCCTCCCAAGAATAATCCGCAAAGATATCGTCACAGTGGATCAATTCTTCCACGATTGCGGCATCGGGCGTGCCTGCCAGGGAATACAGACCTCCCAGTATGTTGGACACGTGTCGCTTGAGATCATTGAGCGTAATCGCCGCCCCAGAGGATTTTATGTAGGCATTCGGACCGCTTTCCTTGATTATAAGTATTCCCTTTCCCCCCGATCCCCGCGCAGGTTTTACGGCGAATCCTTCCAGGTTCTCCAGGAGGCCCGCGAGATCACGGACCCTGTGCTGTTCCCGCATAGAAAAATAAAGCTCGGGAACCGGAATGCCGTATTTCCGGGCAAGCACCTTGGTCTTGAGCTTGTCATCGACGAGGGGATAGAGGGAACGAGGGTTGTAACGGGCGATGAATTCTATGTTTCGTCGATTCATGCCTAGGATTCCAAGTTTCCTCAACTGTCCAAGCCCGATGAATCTCGTCATGACCGGGATATCCTACGCAGGCTGCTGAATCTCCTCAATTCAAACAATCTGTATCCTGTGTAATTCCCCATAAGCATAATCAGGGCGACGACAATCAAATTTATCTCGGGAAAATGAAAGGTCAGATGTTGCGTCACCCTCCACTGCATCAACAGGTAGGCCAGCACTGCGACCAAGAGACTCCCCGCCCCCTGCACGAACACCTCCCAGGGTCCCTCGTCCTCCCACAGGATAGACATGCGCTCGATGGTCCAAGCAATGATGATGATAGGGAAAAAGGTGACTGTCATCCCCGTGTTGAACCCCAGCTGATAGCCAAAGAGACTGAAAAAAATCACTATAAAAACGACGATTACCACAATGGTGGAAATGCGGGCAACTAACAAAAGGTTCAGGTTGGACAGATAGCCACGCAGAAGCAAACCGAAAGAAACGATCGCTATGAAACTCACCAGACCGGGCAATAGTGTGGTTTGGAGAAATGAAAGCGCAATGAGTATGGGCATGAAAGTTCCGGATGTTTTTACTCCCACGATTATTCTCATAAAAACCAGTACCAGCGCCCCAACGGGCAAAAGAAGCAGTATCCGCAAAAGGTTCTGCTCTTCCACTGGGAGTTTGTGCACCCCGAGCAGCGCGAATCCCGAATCCTTCATGGTTTCCTGCGCCAACTGTATGGTCGAAATACTCCGTTGAAGCATGGCGAACCGCGTTTGTGAACTTTCGCCTCCGCTCACGTCGAGAAGGGATTGTCCTTCCAGGTTCCACAGGAAAAAATTCTCTGGAATCCCCTGGTATCCGGTTACGGGATTGAACAACACCCATCCGCCATTCGTGTATACCTCTATCATCTCCCGTAACTGTTGGTTCCGACGTCCGTCTTCCAGGTAAAGACCGGCCACTATCCTGGTCGGGATACGAGCGTAATTAAGCAATTTTACAAGTAACGGCACAAGCGGGGTCTCCGCGAGCAGCAGCGCGGCGTTTTGGTTGGCCGACGGTTCCGCGAGCAGTTTTATCAATTCACGGGTCATGCTTTCCGGCGTACTGGACATCGAATGGGCTGCGGCCAACAGTTGGTTTGCGGCGAGCGCCTCGGGTTCATTCCAATAAACGTCAAATAATTGTGGAGGAGGATCATCCCTTTTTTGGCGGGGGATTGTTTGGGGGGCAACCTCCACTTTGTAATAAAGTGTTTGGGGACCCTCGGCGTTTCGTATCGTCCATTCTCCCCGCCTGTTACCGTTTTCGTTGATAACGGAAAAGCCGTAGCCTGGAGACGCCGTTTGTTCCGACAGGATGACAAAGCCCGGGGGGTCATCGGGGATGTCCAGGGTCACCGTCACCGTCCCTCCATGCGCGACGAAATCGACGCGGGCCTCTATCAGCCAGACCGTCGTCTGATCTCCCGGAAGAAGGGGGATGCCAGTCTGATTGTGGCGAGCCCAAAGAGTCGCCAGGCCTGTCACGATGAGGCACAGTACAATAATATGAAAAAATATTCGAGAGGTCATTACGGCCTTGTGATGTCGCCCGGAGGTTCCGGAGGAAGCCCGGGCGGCGCTATGTATGTCTCGCTCACGTCCACCACCATGACATCCTTGAGTACATTGCGACCGATCAAGACGGGATGCTCCATGTGACTGCGGTCGGAGAGCGTAAACTGGGCGATTTGATTGATCCCGCCGACGGTCACACTCAGCTCAACCACCGGGCGCCGATCAACCTCTTTCGACAGGGCTTGTATGATCTTCGCGCTGCGCACCAAGGGCCGTTCCAAGGTGTATTCTTCGCTATTCTCAGGGTTTACAATAGTAAAGCGAATCCACTCATCTCCGTTTCGCTCGAATTTCTGAATATTGTGCGCATTCAGCGAAGATGTCACAGCACCTGTGTCAATCCTGGCAGGAAGTATTTTCCCGGGAGGCGTGATGAAAACTTTTTCCACGGCCCCCACTACCTGTTTGTCTCTCAACCTAGCTCCGGTGGATTTTCCAGCGGATTTTCCAGTGGATTTTCCGACGGCCTCCCGGCGCTCGCTTTTAACTGCCTCCCGCTCGCGAAGGCGCATCGCATGCACGACTTTTTCTATTTCATCTAGACGCCCTTCCAGTTGTTCCTGCCTGCAAGAGATATCCCTCAACTGTAGAAACATGGCTTGAGAATAATCCGCCATCGCCTGGTTCATAATCACTTGCTCCCGTGCCATCACCCGTATCCATTCGGCCTGTTCTTGCGTGTTTTTCTCAATTTCACGGAGTTCCGCCTCTTTGATGAGCAACGAGTAGTTGGCGCACCCCACGAAAAAAAAGATGAATGCTGAAAATAAGATATAGAGGAATACATCTCTTTTCACGACAAACTCCTATACTAAACCATACGGCAGGTATCAGCCAAGCAACGTTCTTCCTGGGAACCAAGAACAGGGGATTGGAATCCCGATCTGCGATTCTCCGACTCTGACGCCCCGTTACCATGGAATGTCATGTATCCTGCGTACGCCATTATCAATAACCCGAGGGAATCGTCAAGTAGTAAGGACCTGTGATATACGTTTTTTTTCACCGCTGTTCATCGCTTCTTCGCCAGAAAATAAAGCCGGCCGTATTCCTTCATATAGCCGGCGATCAGGCCGGCTTCCTCGCCCGTCCCCATAAATAGATCCACCCTACCCGGCCCCTTGATGGCACCTCCCGTATCCTGGTTGAGAACGAACCGCGAAAAGGGCGTCCAGGAAATGACATTACCTTCGGCGCTGAAATTAGGCTGCTTCAGCGATATAAACGCCGGAGCGCCCTTGGGGAAAAGGGCCGGGTCGGTGGCGATGGTGCGTCCCGCAGTAACAGGAATATTGAGCGCCCCCAGGGGTCCCTCTTCCACCACCCTGAAAAATACGTAACTTTCGTTGTGAGCCAAGATCGACATCATCTCGTCGGCCGAGTGGAGATATTGTTTTATACCTTTGAGCGACACATCAGCCAAGGCAACAACCCCTATCTCTGCGAGATATCGCCCAAGACTCCTGTAAGGCCTGCCGTTCGACGCCGCGTAACTTACCCGTATGGTCTCGCCGTTCTTCAGGACTATTGTGCCGGAACCCTGGATGTGCATAAAGAAGAGATCCACAGGATCGTCTGTCCAGGCGATCTCGAGGCCCCTTCCCTCGAGACGCCCCTCGATATCGATCTCCTTCCTGCTGTAGTAAGGAATTACCTCACCGTTCTCGATGCGTGCAACTATCCGCTCCCCTTCATATTTGTCATTGAACAGATCCAACCGGATTACCGTATGGTCGTCGGGTGTGCGATAGATGGGGTAACGGTATCTATCGGTGCGCTCAAGCGACCCCCTGATAACGGGCTCGAAATACCCGGTAAACAGGACGTCGCCATCACCGTTACGACCTATTGCGCGGTAAAGATCGAATTTTCCCTTCATCTTCTCTCGAATTTCCCCCGGGAAGGGATTGTCCTCAAAAATGTCCCTCAACAGGAACAAGGACTCCTTCATTTCCTGGAGTGTGTACTCTATGTCACCATAATGGAACGTCCGGTCGCCGGGAAGCCGATCGTAATAAAGGAGGCTGCGGTCTATGGCCGTTATGAACGACTCCGCGTCCAAATCGTCGGTAAAATCGGGCCAATGATCCTCCTCCACCAGGACAAGGCGGCCGGGTTCGGGCTCTTCCTCCAAGGAAGGCCCTTGGGGTGCGAGGACACATCCCATCGCCATGGCGCTTACAAATACGGGGATGACGACTACGGCGACGAAAAATCTAATGATAAAATTTCTCTTGGAACCCTCGAGGTACAGGAAACTCATGTCAACACTTTATCCTCTATTACGGTTCGATTATCAGCGGGATTTCATCACAGTAATCCGGATACTTGGGACATTTTATGCACTCCGACCAGATCTTTTCGGGCAATGCCTCCCTATCCACGTCGACAAATCCGATGCTTTTGAAAAATTCTTCCTGGTTCGTAAGGGTGAAAATGCGGTAGAGGTCGAGTGTAATCGCCTCGGAAACGCACGCTTCCACCAGTTTCGTCGCAATCCCACGGCGGCGATATTCGGGAAGTACATACAATGACCTGATCTCGGCCAGGTTTTCCCAAAATATATGCATTCCACATATTCCAACCACCTCTTTGCCATCATCGACACAATAGACAAAATAGTCCCGCAAGTAGCCGTAAAGCTCCATGAGCGAACGTGGCAGCATTTCGCCGCGTCGGGCGGATTCGTTTATCATCCTGTGTATATGTTTAACATCGCTGATCTTGGCTTTTCGAAGCATACTCCACACGGCTCCACTGTTGTTTTTTAACTGCCCGGCAAGGTAAAGGACCTTGAAGACTATAAGCGCCCGCCCTGGGACATGCGCAACATTTCTCTTGCGTGATCCAATGTTTTATCCGTCAATTCGACACCCCCGAGCATGCGTGCGATTTCCTCCACCCGCTCGTCGTCACCGAGAAGGCTGACACCGGTGCTTGTCCTGTCACCATCCACTCCCTTGGTCACAAGGTAATGGGTTGTCCCGAAACTGGCAATCTGTGGATGATGCGTAATGCAAATAACCTGGTGCCGCGAGGAAATATCCCTAAGTTTCGATCCCACGACCTCCGCCGCGGCGCCGCCGATACCGCTGTCCACCTCGTCGAAGATAACCGTTTCGGCTGTGGTATCATGAACAAGGACTTTCTTTAGAGCCAGCACGATCCGGGACAATTCGCCCCCCGATGCGACCTTGCTAAGTGGTTTCAGACCTTCACCGGGGTTGGCGGAAAGGTAAAACTCCACCACGTCGCGGCCCTTGCCGTGCAGGGGCATTGTCTCGCCGCCTTCAGACTCACCCTCTATAAAACGAACCTCGAAAGACGCCTTCGGCATGCGAAGGTCCTCCAGTTCATCCATAACGGCTCTCTCCAAGACCATCGCCGCCTCTCGACGCCGCCTTGACAGGCTGTCCGCCAAGCTTTCCAACTCGGCTTTCATGGCGGCGATATCCCGCTCAAGCGCCTCGAGGTTTCCCTCCAGGCGGTCTATCGACTCCAGTTCTTCCGCGATCTTTTTCCCCCTTTCGAGAACGGCTTTCACCGATCCTCCGTATTTTCGCTTCAGCGTCCCTATGAGCTCAAGCCTCTCATCAATCTCCTCCAGCCGCCGCGGGTCATGATTTAGACCTCCCAGATAGTCTCTCAAGGATAGGGCGGCGTCTTCGAGCCCAAAATACAAGGTGTCCATGAAGGCCTCGTCAATGGACAAACCGGTATCCAGACTCTTTATTTCAGCTATCATGGCCCTGACACGGTCCAACCCTCCCAGGAGGGCATCTTCGCCCTCGTAGAGTGTCTCGTAGGAGTCTCGTGCCAGGTTGCGAAGCTTTTCCGCATTCATGAGAATCCGTTTCTCGTCGGCAAGATCCTGGTCTTCACCGGGATTGAGATTGGCCGCTTCGATTTCGTTCATTTGAAACCTGAACAGTTCCTCGCGCTCCGCCCGATCTCGCCCGGCTGCCTTCAGTTTTTCCAATTTTTGTAGAAGCGACTGGTATTCGGCGAACCGCGCCCCGTAGAAACCTCTTTCCTCTTCCAGTCCGGCGAACTCGTCAAGTATGTCGATGTGGTTCTCGTTCCGCACCAGCAACTGATGGGCGTGTTGACCACAGATGTTTACCAGGAACTCGCCGATGGACGCCAGTATGGCCGCCGTCACGAGGCGCCCGTTCACCGTGATGCGATTTCTGCCGGAACGACTGATAGTCCTCCTGATCACCAGTTCATCGCCGTCGTATAAATCAAGTTCTTCAAGCCTTCTTTTCACGTCTCGATTAGAGGCTATATCGAACTGCGCTTCCACGACGGCCGACTCCGCCGAGGAACGCACCACGTCATTCGACACCCGATCGCCGAGCAATAAATTGACGGCGCCCACGATGATCGATTTCCCCGCCCCCGTTTCACCGGACATGACGGTCAGACCGGGAGAAAAGGAGATCCTCAAGGAATCTATGATGGCAAAATTTTCTATGTACAGTTCGTTCAACATGTCGCCTTACGGAAGGCCGCCCCATCCGAGTTTTCCGCGAAGCACCTCCATATAGTCCCGTTCGGACGAATCGAAGAGACGTACGCCGTGCTCCGCCTTGACAATCGTCACTGTGTCACCCGATTTCATGAGAATCGAGTCCTGGCCGTCGGCGGTCACCGTGGCGCCCTCCTCGCGCGTATAAAGGACGATCTTGATGGCGCTTTCGGGCGGTATGACAATGGGCCGGTTTGACAATGTATGGGGACAGATCGGCGTGATAATCACGGCGTCCATTTCCGGGAAAACGATGGGTCCCCCCGCTGAAAGGGAATAGGCCGTGGAACCCGTCGGTGTCGATATGATGAGACCGTCTGCCTTAAAGGTTGTAAGATACTTCTCATCCACGAAAGTTTCCAGGTTGACCATGCGGGAAAGGTTGCCCCTGTTGATGACCACGTCGTTCAACGCCGACAGATGGCCGCCGTTGACCGAAGCGTCGAGCATCATCCGCTTGGACGTTCGACAGTCCCCCTTCAATGCCAGTTCCATGGCGTCGTATATTTCGTGAAGGTTTACAACCGTCATGAACCCGAAAGAACCGAGATTGACGCCCATGATGGGCACATCGTGTCCCTGAACAGCCCTCGCTGTCTTGAGTAAAGTCCCGTCACCGCCGAAGGCGACGATCATATCCACCATGTCCCCCATCCGTTCCGACGTCGCCGACTCGAGACCTGCGACCTTCGGGGCAAGTTCCTCTTCGTAAACAACCGAAATGCCCCGCTCCAAAAGCCAGGCGCCCAGCTTGACGGACTCCTTGACGGCGTTTTGCTTACCCATGTTTGCGATAATACCCACCCGCCTTATGTTCATGATCTGCCGTGTCCCCTTCATCTCCAAAAACGCAGTCCAAAACCGGAAACACCGATTATTATTGAACGGTTCAGTCCACACCGTGTTTCGGCGAATTTCTATCACAAAAGAACGCGACTGTCTATTTGCATTACTACAATGAGAAGAGAGGAAATAAAAAAAAATGATGGTCCGGCTCAAAATGAACGGTGAAGGGTGAGATCCTGCCGTGTGTCGGCGTACCCGTATAGTTAATTCAACATTGAGGCGGCTATTGTCTTGACATGGGGCGATACCCTGGGATAGGTTTCTCAGCTCCGGGGACCCCCCAGGCAGGGCGCTCCATCAAGAAGGCGAAAGAAGGAATTGTGGGAGAATTAAGCAATGGGATTCTTGAAAGGGAATGTCACCTTCAGGCGGTACCGCGTCGTGGAAGACCCGCCCGTTGATTTCCGAAACTTCTTCGACGAACGAATCAAGCTGCACGCATTCAGTGAAACGACCGCTGAGACAAGGGAAAAAATTATCGGTTGGACGAGTGTCGGAAACGTACTGGATACAGACTTTCAGTACGCATCGTACCTCTACGGAGAATATGTGCTTTTTAACCTGCGGGTGGACAGGAAAATCATCCCCCCGGCGCTGCTCCGCGTCAAAACGTTGGAGGCCGAAGAGCGATACCTCAAAGAACAGGGGCTGAAAAAAATTTTCAGGCAACAGCGTGCCGAAATCAGGGACAGGGTTCGAAAAGAACTGCTTAAAAAGATCACTCCCGTTCCCTCTTTCCACGAGGTCTGTTGGTCCTACGCCGAGGGGTGGCTTCTTTTTGGAACACTTTCCGAAAAAGCGGCCGAGGACTTCGAGGAACTATTCAAGCAGACCTTCAACCTACAACTTGTTCCCCATGTGCCTTGGGATCCGGCTTTATTGGAACCGGAGATTATCGAATCCCTCTCTTCCGCCGGGAACCAGTCCTCTTTAAGGAGCATCGACAATGGAAATTAACCGGAAGGATCTCTCATTCCTGGGCCGGGAATTTTTGACTTGGCTCTGGTACAAGAGCGAAGAACGGAACGGAGCCGTCATGATTCCGGGCGAGGGAGACGTGGAGCTCGTTTTTCTGCGCCGTATAGTCCTTGTATCGGGCGAAGGAGAATATTCGGAAACCGTGTCATGCAGCGGCCTCCACGCGGATCTTTCAGAAGGCAAGGCCGCCCTCAAGGCGGGCAAGAAGGTCCGGGAGGCGCGCATAAAAATGGGTATCGGAAACGATGATTGGGAGTTCACCTTCAAGGCGGATGACTTTTGTTTCCAATCCATGAAATTACCGTCCGGTTTCGAGGAAGGCGAAGATGAAGCGGAAGAGGAAGGCCGTGTTTTGGACAGAATAGGATGTATCGATACCGTGACAACCGCCTTGGAACAACTCTTTAGCTCATTTCTCGAGCTGCACCGCTCCGACGCCTGGAAATCACGGGAACTTCCACAGATGGCGAAGTGGATCGGCGAATGAATCGGTGAGGCAACGGTCTTCCTTTTTACCTACAGAGCTACCGATACCTGTGCCTGAAGGTCGTCCCCCGGTCTTGCGGCGAAGCGTTTCATTGTGCCGGATTGCGGCCGGCCATGAAACAAGACCGGAGGAGGGAGGCGGCGGAAGCAGTATGGAAAAATACCGACAGGCCATATCGTGACACGATTTAAAAGGTTTGAAGATCGGCCACGCGACCGCATAGGTGCGCCCGGAAATGTTGTCGCCGTCCTGCACGTCCCCATACATCATCGCGACCCATTTTCACGTACTCCGTTCTACATGAACGAACCCCTGTATCAGAAATCTCGGAATTCCTCCTCTCCGTCATCGAGAGGGATCGCCTTGAGCGCCTTCTCCCTTGTCCGAGCGGCATCCGAACTTTTATTATAGGATATCGTTTCTGCACCTTTCCTTTGAACGGTTTTGTCACCCTCTTCCATCGTTTCGTATCCTCTGCCGCCGGCGGAAAGGCCGGATTTTTGCTTTGCAAAGCCCTGTACCAAGACCATGAGCTCATGTACCATATCCTGCATGTGCTCGGCCTGGGCGTTCAGTTCCTCCGCGGCCGCGGCCGTTTCCTCGGCGTTGGCGGCGGTTTGTTGGGTCACCTTGTCCATCTCCGCCACGCCCCTGTTCACTTGGGCGATCCCCTGCGCCTGTTCCGCGGATGCGGCGGCGATTTCACCCACCAGCTCCGCCACCTTGGCTGCGCTGACACCCACCTGAGAGAAATCTTCGTTTGTAGTGGTCACCAAGTTGGAGCCTTCCCTAACTTTCTTCACAGTTCCCTCGATCAATTCCGCCGTGTTCTTCGCCGCCTCGGCAGCCCTTATAGCCAAATTCCTCACTTCGTCGGCCACCACGGCGAACCCGGCGCCGGCCTCACCGGCTCGGGCCGCCTCGACGGCGGCGTTCAAGGCCAGGAGATTGGTCTGAAAGGCGATTTCGTCTATGGTTTTAACAATCCTCGAAGTCTCGTCGCTCGCCCGGGAAATTTCATCCATAGAAATTGTCAACTTGTTCATGGACTGGTTCGCCCTTTCGACCACCTGCTTGGCTTCGCTCATCAGGCTGTCCGCATGCATGGCGTTCTCGGCATTCTGGCTGGTCATGGATGACATCTCCTCGAAGGAGGCGGACGTCTCTTCTATTGCCGCCGCCTGCTCGGCTGCACCTTCCGCCAAAGACTGGCTCGACGCCGATACTTGCTCGGCCGCGGAAGACACCTCCCTGGCGCCCCCGCCAAGAGCGAGGATAATGCGGTTTACGGGTTTCGTGATGGAACGAATCAGGATAACGGCAATGACGACCGCAAGAATGATGGCTATGAAAAGACCCGTGATGACCATGTAAGAGGCCCGATCCAGAACGGTCGCCGCCCCGGCGGCGGATTCTTCGGTCTCCTTCATGCCCGCCATGGCGATCCTTCCTGCCACCTCGGCGATCTTTACCGCTACCGCGTTGCGCTTTTCTTCAATCGCCTTCTTCTCCTGGAAAACGGCAACGAAGTTTTCCATGGCCAGGCGGTACTGTTCCGATGCTGTCCGGCAGTTCTCAATCAAGCGCAGGTTGAGCTCATCGTTGCTTTCCCTGCGGAGCTTGTCGAACAAATCCCCCAATTCATCCAATCGGGACAGGTTGTCTCTCAATCCGATTATATCCCTGTCGCCGATGGCTTTCGTCGTGGCGATCATCATTTTATTCAAGGCATCCAGGATCGCATTGCCCGTCTGAATCCGTGAAGTCCGAATCCATACTTCGTCGCCGATGTACTTTACCCGTTCCGCCGTCATTTCACCGACGCTCAACGGACCGAGGTACGCATCGACGAACACAAGCATTTCCGAATACTGCATGCCGAGAAATTCCTCGAGCGCCTTATTGAAACCGGATGCTTCTTCTTCAGCCGAAGCCAGGCTGTCGGCCAGTTCCTGGTTCTGTATCACCGTGAGTTCCAACAATCGCTCGTATTCCTCAGCGGCCGCGGAGGCAATTTTCGTGTTTTCCAGCATTTCGTCCATCTTGTATTTTACGGCATGGGCTTGGGCCTCTTCCAGGCATTGTTTCATGTCGCTCAGGTATTGCCGCGTGTTTTCGAGAAACCTTTCTTCTTCCGTATAGGCGTAACCACGGGCGTCAAGCATGGTCGCCAGTGCCAGTTGGTAGACCCTGTTCGCCATGTTCGTGGCGGGTATGTTCTCTTCCACCAATCGACTGCTCGACGCGGATACCTGCAGCATATTCACAATGGCCAAGCTTCCCACCATCACGACAATGATCACCATGACGGCGAAACCGGCAGCAAGCCTCGTGGACAATTTCATTTTTTTGAACATCTCGAATTCTCCCTTAACATCCCTTGAACTCCCGGGGCTTTATCACCCGACCTTTCAGCGGTTATTATTTTGCTCCATCGTAAAAAACAAAAAAAGTCATGTCCCCTTGACGAGGGGCATGTAGAACACATTGAATATGCCGGACCCCGACCTGCGCAGGGGTGACGAAAATGATAATTCCCGTCTTTTTTACGGGTGCATCTTCTTTGAAACCTAAAACCGGCATATGCGAAGCCTTTGTGACGTCTATTTCCTTTTCTCTGAATATCGAACTGCGCATACCCGCACATACCCGCACGCACATACAAAGAAAGGCGACTTCGACCCCCCCTTCTTCGATGCCGCCTTCAACATCGGTAAAAAACCGAACCAAACAGCACACTACAAAGTTTTTATTGTATCGGCATCACTAGTGTCCCAAGGTTGAAATTTCTACCTATCTCAACTGATTGAAATATAAATAGATTGAGCGAAAAATGTCATTTATCGATTTGAAAAAAGTTTACCCGATATGCCAGTCTCCACCATCAACGATAATGGAGGCGCCGCATGAATGCCGGGAAAACGATTTTCGCCCAGCTGATGGACTTTGTCACCCCCTACGAGTTTCGGAAATGCGTCGAACGCTACGACGGCAACCGCAAGGTGATCAGTTTTTCCTGCTGGGATCAATACCTCTGCATGGCCTTCGCCCAGCTCACGTACCGAGAAAGCCTGCGCGACATTCAAGTCTGCCTTCGGGCGGCTCAATCGAAGTTATACCATCTGGGCATCCGCGGGAAGGTCTCCCGCAATACCCTCGCCCATGCCAATCAGAACAGGGACTGGCGAATCTACGCCGATTTTGCTCATGTTCTCATCGCCAAAGCCAGAAGACTCTATGCCCGGGATTCCTTCGGTGTCGAACTGGATCAGACGGTGTATGCACTGGATTCAACCACAATCAATCTGTGCCTGGCACTGTTCCCTTGGGCGGGATTCCGCAAGCACAAGGGCGCGGTGAAGCTCCTCACGCTTCTGGATCTTCGCGGGAACATCCCAACCGTGGCCATCATCACCACGGGAAAGGTACACGATGTGAACATCCTCGACGATCTGAGCTTCGAGGCCGGATCCATCTACATTATGGATCGCGGGTATCTCGATTATGGGCGTCTCTACGCAATACACCAAAACTTGGGGTTCTTTGTCACACCGGCGAAGAAAAACTTCGGAGGAAGACGTCTTTACTCCCGCCCCGTGGACAAATCCACCGGCGGTTCAATGCGACCAGACCGTCACCCTCAAGGGCTTTTACGCGAAACGGGATTACCCGGAGAAACTCCGTCGCATCCGATACTTCGATTCAAAGAACGACAAACGCCTTGTATTCCTTACCAACAATTTTTCTCTGCCGGCGGAGACGATCGCCGAACTCTATCGCAATCGCTGGCAGGTGGAGCTGTTTTTCAAGTGGATCAAGCAGCACCTCCGGATCAAGGCATTTTATGGTACCACCGAAAACGCCGTCAAGACCCAGATATGGATCGCAATCTCCGTTTATGTTCTGGTGGCGATCGTGAAAAAGACCTTGAATCTGGACCACAGTCTCTACACAATTCTACAGGTTTTGAGCGTGACTCTTTTCGAGAAAACGCCTATTTTACAAGCACTTACGAATACACACTACGAAAACAAGGAGAGCCACCTCAGCAACCAGTTGTATTTATTCGATTAACCTTGGGACAGTAGTGTATCGGCATTTAGAAAAAATACTTTAATGGAGAGGTTGTCGCCCGTCCATGGCACAAAGGCGGTTCCCTCTTCGGGAGCGGGCTGCATGAACTCGGCATTGTAGTTGGGCCGGTATGCCTGTTCCAGATAGTGATTGGCGGCGTGCATGGTCGTGATCCCCTGGAGGGCCAGCTCCTTCACCAGCCGATCCTGGTGTGTCTCGAAGACCCGTTCGCTCCGTCCCCGTGCCTCCGGTGAATAGGCCGGGATCATCAGGATGCCCAATTGCTTCATGGCGCGTCCGAACTGGGTGAGCTGGGTCTTGCTGACCTTCCCGCCTTCCTTGGGGGTGTACCAGTAGTGGCTTCCTCGATCGCTGTAAAATGAACTGAACAGGCCCCGTTGCAGAATGACGTCACGCACCCCCTGGAAACTGCTGTCA
>JAHDRK010000048.1 GCA_018433345.1 Syntrophobacterales bacterium
AACCAGGAGCTTATATACCAAATGAAATCGGGCTTTGAACGGGCCATCTGCTGCAGGATGGGAAGATACATGGTCCCCCGGGGCGCAGCCGCCTGGCTGAATACCACCTCGAGACCGAATTCATCCTTCCACCACTGCTCCCAAGGAGGCAGATCCAGGGAAGGCATACCCTCACGCCAGGCCTTGGTCCATTCCAGGTCTTCCCAAAGGATCGCCACTCGTTCGAACTTGGGAAGGGCCTTGGGCCAAAACTTGGTGAAGAAATACCGTACCTGGGCATACTGGGCGGGCTCCGGATCCCAGTCACGGAAACTGAAACGGTACCTCTCGTAGTCATCCACGACCCGGTCCGTCAGTTCCACGCCCATGGGACCGTTGAAAACGAGGATGTGCGGATATTCCTTGAACATGGCCGCCGAGTTTTCCTGAGCGGCAAGACAGATCTCCGTCCGACCCTCCACGGAGATGAACTTCGCCTTCTCAGTCTGCAGGAGGTGACGGGCACCTTCCACCGTGAGCGAGGTCTGACCCTTGTTGTCCGCTATCACGTATTTCACGGGACGACCAAGTATACCGCCCGCATCGTTGATCTCATCAACGGCTATCCGCTGTATGTCCATGCAGGGCCTGGTGCCTGGAGAAAGAGCGAACCCTATGTAACCGATGACTATGGGCTCACCCTTGGGGACCTGGGCGGAAGCCGTCGGCCCAAAGGCCGAAATCACGGAAAACAGAACGGCTGAAACGAGAATGAAACGAATACATTTTGCCACTGTCAATACCTCCTTTTCTTTATCCGGGCGTCTCCCCGGGAATTATTCCCGGATCCGAAAAACTCCCGGGCTGATAACGATGAAGAACGCCTTTCGTAGGTGTCGATTCCGGCGGGTGATCGGCTTTTACTCTCATGAGTTGGCTCAACGCTTCTTCTCGGCGGTCTCAGTGGTTACGTTACAAGGATATTTAAAATCGGTCTATGACTATATAAGAAATTTCGATAGGTATTTATACGGAATTTCCCGCCCTGTCAAGTGGGAAAATGACTGACGTCAATATCAAGGATCGGCTAATGCCGCGGTAGGGAGGTGACATGGGCGGGAGGAAGTCTCTCCCTCCCGCGCGGCTATACATTTTATAAAAGTTTCAGTTCATTTATCGCCTCCGAGATATTATCCAGTACCGCCGGATCTTCGATGGTGGAGGGAATTTCGTATTCCTTGCCGTCCGCTATTTTCCTCATAGTCGCCCGGAGTATCTTGCCTGACCTGGTCTTGGGCAGGGCCTTCACGACCGCGCATTGTTTAAAGCAAGCCACGGCTCCTATTTCGGAGCGCACCATCCCGACAAGCTCATTCACGATTTCGTCGGGGTCACGGTGAACACCCGCCTTGAGCACCACAAAACCAACGGGAACCTGCCCCTTGAGTTGGTCGCTCACACCGATAACAGCGCATTCCGCCACATCCTTGTGGCGGGAAACGACCTCTTCCATCGATCCCGTCGAAAGTCGGTGCCCCGCTACGTTTATGACGTCGTCCACCCGTCCCATGATGAAGAGATAGCCGTCTTCGTCAATGTAACCACCATCGCCGGTTACATAAAAACCTGGAATAATGGTTACGTATTCGAGAAACCGATCATTGTCGTTCCACAGGCCGGTAAGTGTCCCGGGAGGCAAAGGCAGCTTTATAACAACGATCCCTTCCCGGCCGGGGGGCAGTTCATTCCCCTCTTCATCAACGATCTTGACGTTGTATCCCGGCAAGGGTTTCGTCGGCGAACCGGGCTTTATGGGGAACGGTTCTATCCCCATGCAATTGCCGGCGATGCCCCACCCTGTCTCTGTCTGCCACCAGTGGTCTATGACAGGTATCTTCAGCATTTCGGACGCCCAGTGGTATGTGTCCGGATCGAGCCTTTCACCGGCAAGGAAAAGATACCTTAGGGGGGAAATGTCGTACTTTTTCAGATATTCAGCCCTGGGATCCTCTTTCTTGATAGCCCGCAAGGCGGTCGGCGCGGTGAAAAGGATCTTGACGCCATGGTCCGATATCACCCGCCAAAAGGCCCCCGGATCCGGTGTTCCCACCGGCTTTCCCTCGTATACGATCGTGGTGCACCCCCTGAGAAGCGGTCCGTAAACTATATAAGAATGACCCACGACCCATCCCACATCGGAAGCGGCCCAGTAGACATCCCCGGGTGCCGCGTCATAGAGATACTGCATTGTCCAAATCAGAGCGACCGCGTGCCCTCCGTTGTCCCGCACGATGCCTTTAGGCCTTCCCGTCGTACCCGATGTATAAAGAATATAGAGGGGATCCGTTGCGCTGACGGTGACACAACCGGCGGGCTGCGCCTCGGCTGACTCCACCGCCCAGTCAAAATCCCGCCCTTCTTTCAACATCGCCTTCACTTGGGGTCTCTGGAATATTATGCATGTCTCGGGTTTGTGGTCCGACAACTCGATTGCCCTGTCGAGAAGCGGTTTATAGGGAATAACTTTTTTCCCTTCAATCCCGCAGGAAGCCGACACAATCATCTTAGGTTGCGCATCGTCTATGCGAACGGCCAGTTCCTGGGGCGCAAAACCCCCAAAGACCACCGAGTGGATCGCCCCTAGACGGGCGCAGGCCAACATTGCCACCAGGGCTTCAGGAATCATGGGCATATAAATGACAACCCTGTCACCCCTGCTCACTCCCTTTGACCTAAGAACACCGGCAAAACGGGACACTTGATCGAGCAATTCACTGTAAGATATTTTCTTTACCGTGGCGGTGACGGGGCTGTCATAGATAACGGCCGTTTGATCCCCCCTTCCTGCCTCCACGTGGCAATCCAAGGCGTTGTAACAGGTATTGAGCTCGCCCCCCACAAACCATTTGTAAAAAGGCTTGTCGGACTCGTCGAGAACCCTGTCCCAGCGACGGTTCCATTGAACGGCCTCGGCAGCTTCCCCCCAAAATCCTTCAGGATCGGTAATAGATCTTGTGTAAATATCAGCGTAGCTCCATTTATCGGTCATGTCCCCTCCTTTCGAATCATTCCGTTTTTCTTCCATATAGAGACCGAAGTGGTTTCCAACTCACTCCAAATCCCTTCGCTGGAAAAGCGGCGAATCTGGTATCGCCTCCCCATTATCCCTTCTTAATAGGACAGGGGAACGGAAAAGACAATAAGGGTTGATCCGGGGCAAATCGAGGGGATGAATCCAAGATCGGCAACTTAGATAGGAAATATAAAAAAGCTGGGTGGATCCTCACACCCTTTCGCCGAAGATGGCGCGACCCACACGCACAATGGTCGCCCCTTCCTCCACCGCCACGACGTAATCGTTCGACATGCCCATGGACAATTCTTCCATGCCGACTCCGGGAATGCCCTCTTTTTCAATCCGGTCCCGTAATGACCGAAGCTTACGGAAAAAGGGACGGGCGTCTTCCGGATCGGAAAACCAGGGAGGCATGGTCATGAGCCCCCGGACCGACAGGTTCGCCAACGAGGCCACCCGTCTTATCAATTCGGGAAGTTCTTCAGCCGTGACCCCACTTTTGCTGCTTTCGCCTGCGATGTTCACCTCCACCAGTACCTTCATCACACGGCCTTCGATCCCCGCCCGGCGGTCTATCTCAACGGCGAGTTCAAAACGGTCCAGGGAGTGAATCATCTCTATGAATCGAACGGCATACTTTGCCTTGTTGCGCTGAAGATGACCTATGAAGTGCCATTCCACGCGGTTTCCTGTTATCTCGAACTTCCGCTTGGCCTCCTGTATGTAATTCTCTCCGAAAAGATCGACTCCCGCGTCGATGGCTTCAAGTATCCGGACATCATCCACCTGCTTGGTTACGGCCATGAGGCGTATCTCCGACGGATCTCTCCCGCTTCGAAAAGCGGCCTCGGCTATACGTTTCCTAACTGTCTCGACCTTACTTGTTATCGACGTCGTCCATGCCCCCTTCTCCGGCATCCAGGCGAACGACCCCGAGACGTTTCATGGCCGCCACCACCTCGGCCAGCGGCAATCCGATTACATTCGACGCCGATCCCCGGATCGACTGCACAAAACAGCCGGCCCCACCTTGGAAGGCGTATCCGCCCGCCTTGTCGTAGGGTTCGTCCCCTTTTATGTACCATTCGATCTCCTCGTCGTCGAGATCCCTGAACAGTACGCTGGTCTCGACGGCCTCTACGTGGGCAACCCCCCCTTTCCTGTTGACGATGGAAAACCCGGTGATAACCATGTGTTCCCTTCCACTTAGCCTTCGAAGCATGGCTCTCGCCTCATCCGGGTCGCCGGGTTTTCCCAGGATAGTTCCATCTACAACCACGATGGTGTCGGCACCCAGTACCCAGCTGTCGGGATATTTCCCGGCGACGTGAAACGCTTTTTCCCGTGACAGCCTCATTACATGATCCCGGGGAGATTCGCCGTCGAGACGCGACTCTTCTACGCCGCTTGGAACAACCGTAAACCTCAAGCCGAGAGAACCAAGCAATTGCCTGCGGCGAGGTGAAAGCGAGGCCAGGATGAACGAATCACTCATGGGGCTTCGCCGTTCCTAAAAAATCAAAGTCATCAGTGCCACCCACCGTTCACAAACCATGAGGCAAACCATGTAAAGATCACTTTCCCGTACAGGACACCCAAACCTGTCTTCTACGGGGACCGTCGAATTCGCAAAAAAAGACGGACTGCCAGGTACCGAGGACAAGCCGCCCGCCTTCAACGAGCACGAGCTCCGACGATCCGACGAGCGAGGCCTTTATGTGAGCCGCCGAGTTTCCTTCCCCGTGGCGATATCCGGCATTTAGAGGAACAGCGGAATCCAGACCCTTAAGAATGTCGACCCGGACATCCGGATCGGCGTTTTCGTTTATCGTCACCGCCGCCGTTGTGTGAGGAACGAAGACACAACAGAAACCCTCAGCGATGCCGCTACGGGAAACTACGTCCTGAACCCGGTCCGTAATGTCCACCATTTCAAAACCCGATCGTGTTTGAATCGTGAATCTTTCCATTATTCACACTCCTACCATGCTTCGACTTGCGGTTGGTGTATCGTCAATGTATATATTCCATCGTAATCTCTGATTCAAGGGTCACATCCTGCGAAGAAAGGGGGGATCGACAAGAATGACCTTAATAACTTTGTTTATTTTTATTGTCGGAGCGGCCGTTGGAAGTTTTCTCAATGTATGCATTTACAGGCTCCCCGAAAATAAGTCCATCGTACTCCCCTCTTCACACTGTCTTTCCTGCGGAAAACCACTGGCGTGGCGTGACAACATCCCCCTGGTCAGCTTCATCCTGTTGAAAGGGGCCTGCCGACAATGCGGCGCCAAGATATCTTTCCAATATCCCGCCGTTGAACTCCTGACGGGTATAATAGCGGCAGCCCTCTTTCTTGTTTACGGCGTTTCGTTCTCGTTTTTGTTCGCCTTTCTCTTTTCCTCCGCCCTTATAGTTATAAGCGGGATCGATCTCCGCCACCAGGTCATTCCTCACGCGATCACCCTGCCGGGCATACCCCTCTTTGCAGCCGCAGCGGTCGTTTTCATGGATCTGGCTGTTTTGGACTCCTTTCTGGGCGTAATGATCGGGGCCGCCTCCCTCTATTTCGTAGCCGTTTATTATGAATGGATCACCGGGCGGGAAGGAATGGGCGGAGGCGACGTCAATCTCCTCGCCATGATGGGAGGTTTTCTCGGCTGGCAATCACTTATTCATATCGTCCTGGTGGCCTCACTGGCAGGCGTCTTGGTGGGAATATCGATGATGGCGCTGAAAGGGAAGAGTTCCCGGCACGCCATCCCCTTTGGTCCCTTTCTTTCAGTGGGAGCGCTTTCTTATCTCATCTTCGGAGATTACATCCTGCCGTTTTTCGCCGTTATCTGAGGCATGAATCACACTGTTGAAGGACGTGCCGATCTATGTCAAGATTCCCCGAAAGAAAAGGGGCGATGCACTTACGGTATCGTCCGATCGAACAGGACGGAAGGACGTCAAATTACTTGACTTCCCCGTTTCAGACATATTATAAGCGCCGTGGCGGCAGAACCGCCTTCCGAGAAGGTAAAGGACCACGTGGTTGGCCTTGGTGCCAACTTTTCTTTTTTTACCGAAGGAACATCGATATCCATGAAAAGAAAACTGACCGCAATACTTGAGAGAACCCCTCACGAATGCTTCGCCCGGAACCTCCTGGATCCCTGTGATCTTCCGCCCATAGAGGTCGACCTGCCCCGCGAGGAGGCGCACGGAGATTACGCCACCAACCTGGCCATGACGCTCGCCCCCCTTCAGCGAAAAAAACCGCGTGACATAGCGGAAAAAATAGTAGCCTGCCTGGATGACAGCGAGTGCGTAATCGAACGCACAGAAATAGCCGGTCCGGGATTTATCAATTTTTTCATAAGGAAAGACTATTGGCCCCTGCTGCTGGAGTCCCCCGACAGGCTCAAAGAAGACTACGGCAGGTCAGACATGGGTGAAGGCAAAAAAGTGCAGGTGGAATTCGTAAGCGCCAACCCCACCGGTCCGCTTCATATCGGCCACGCCAGGGGCGCCGTCACGGGAGACGTGATCGCACGCATTCTCGAGGCCTCGGGATATGACACACGGCGGGAATATTACATAAATGACGCCGGCAATCAGATGAACCTCCTCGGAACGTCCATTTATCATCGTTACCGCGAACTTTTCGGACACAGGGAACCATACCCGGAAAACTGCTACCAGGGAAAATACATAATTGACCTGGCTCAAAAAATAAAAGACAAATTCGGTGACGGCTTATTGAAAAAAGATGTTGACGAGGCTGTCTCCGCCTGTACCGATTACGGCGCCGCTGAAATTATGGAGGGTATAAAGGACGATCTGGCGGCCTTCGGTGTTACCTTCGATTGCTTTTTCAGCGAAAAAGAGCTCTACAAAGACAACGGGGTGGAGCGCCTTATCGCGGAACTTTCCGAAAAGGGCTTCATCTATCAGGATGGAGATACGCTTTGGTTCCGTACCACCGCCTTCGGAGACGAAAAGGACCGCGTCGTGGTGAGAGAAAACGGGGAGCCCACCTATTTCGCCGCCGACATCTGTTATCATAAAAACAAGTTCGACAGGGGTTTCGATCTTGTGATCGACATATGGGGCGCGGATCACCATGGTTACATCCCCCGAATGTACGCGGCCATCCAAGCACTGGGAAAGAAACCCGAGGCGCTAAAGATCGTGCTGGTTCAACTTGTCAACCTCCTTCGGGACGGCGTTCCCGTGGCAATGTCCACGAGGGCCGGCGAATTCGTAACTCTCAGGGAAGTTATCGACGAAGTGGGAAAAGACGCCGCCCGTTACAATTTTTTAATGAGACGCTCAAACAGCCACCTGGATTTCGATCTTGAATTGGCCAAACGCCAGTCAAATGAAAATCCAGTGTATTACGTGCAATACGCGCACGCCCGAATTGCGAGTATCATGAGAACGGCCAAGGAAAGAGGGTATTCAATTCCCTCGTACCGAGATGTGAACCCATCACTTCTCACTCTTGACGAGGAAAGGGAACTCATTAAAATCATCAACCGTTTTCCAGATGTGGTGGAGGGAAGCGCCCGAACTCTCGAGCCGCACCGTATTCCTTTCTACTGTAATGAACTGGCGGCGGTCTTTCACAGCTATTATAATAAGCATCGGGTCATCGGCGTCGAGGAAGAACTTTCTCTGGCACGGCTGTTTCTCGTAAAAATCATCGGGTTGGTCCTCGGGAATGGATTGAAATTGCTGGGTGTCACGGCACCGGAGCGCATGTAGAAAGAAATTGCGGGATCGCCGCAACTCCGACGACGGGAGGGGGAAGTGATGGCACCGAAAAGAAGAGACTCTTTCAAAATCTCCCTTGGTGCGGTCGGCATAACGGTGACGACGATCGGAACAGCATTGGTGCTTTTCGCTTCCTTCATGTTGGGGGTCATGGTGGGTCGAAATATCGAAAGCTACCCCGAAAAAATAGCCAGGGGGATACCGTCTACGATAAAGAACAAAATGACGGAACAAGTAGAAGGAACGGCGACGGACGAGGGAAAGGAAGATCTGTCTTTTACCTTCTACCAGACCCTTACCCGACCGAAGGAGAATCAAGCCGATTCCCGGCCGCTTCCCGCATCAGACGCTCGACATGATGTTCTTTTCCGTGAAAATGACGGGACTTTTTCTGAAAAAAAACCCGGGACGCCGACCGGCGCATACACGATACAAGTGGCGGCCTTCAGAGACGAAGCAAGCATGAAGCGATTGAGGAACCGGTTGGCCACCCTTGGGTACGATCCCGTCGTGCATGAAAGCAAAACGGACGACCAGGGAACCTGGTACCGACTCAGGATTGAAGGTTTCGAAAGCCGTGATGCCGCTGAAAGGGAGGCATCGGCCATTGAATCAGCCTTGTCGCCGGGTCTCAAGTGCTTGATACTTAAAAATTGATGTTTTACAGGAGTACTGATGCTCAATGTTTGAAAATTTAACGGAAAAACTGGATGCCGTCTTCAAGAAACTAAAAGGGAAAGGCGTCCTCGACGAAGAAAATATTCGTGTCGCAATGAAAGATATCCGCATGGCCCTTCTCGAAGCGGATGTCAATTTCAAGGTGGTCAAGGAATTTATAGAAGAAGTCAGGGAACTGGCTGTCGGCCGCGAAGTCCTTGAAAGCATAACTCCGGGGCAACAGATCGTCAAAATCGTTCACGACCGTCTCGTTGACCTCATGGATGACGACAAAAACGGGCGGCTCAAGCTTGGGAATCGAATTCCCTCTCCCATAATGCTGGTCGGCCTCCAGGGAAGCGGCAAAACGACCACGGCGGCAAAAATGGCCCTCTACCTTAAAAACCAGGGAAAAACAGCCGCCATGGTATCAGCCGACGTATACCGCCCAGCCGCAATACACCAGTTGAAAATACTGGGGGATTCGATCGGGGCCGAAATAATCACGTCTAATGAAAGAGAGGATCCCGTCAAGATTTGCATCGGCGCCGTCGAAGAGGCCAGGCGCCGGGGATTGGAGACCCTCATCATAGACACGGCGGGGCGACTTCATGTCGATCGAGAGTTGATGGAAGAGCTGGGCAGGATAAAGGTTGCGGTCAATCCCTCTGAAATACTGCTCGTGGCTGATGCCATGACCGGCCAAGAAGCGGTATCCGTCGCCGAATCGTTTAATGAAAAACTGGACATCGACGGCGTGGTCCTCACCAAAATTGACGGTGACGCCCGGGGAGGGGCGGCCCTTTCCTTGAAAAAGGTGACGGGAAAACCGGTCAAGTTCATAGGTGTGGGAGAAAAAATCAACGCCCTCGAAGTATTTCATGCCGAACGCATGGCCTCTCGTATCCTGGGGATGGGCGATGTCTTGACCCTGGTCGAAAAGGCTAAACAGAACATCGACGAGAAAGAAGCCAGGGAGCTGGAACGCAAAATCAGGAAAAACGACTTCAGCCTGGAAGATCTCAAGTCACAGATACTACAGATAAAGAAAATGGGGCCGCTCCAAGACATAATCGGCATGATCCCCGGAATGAACAAGATAAAGGAAATGAAAGACATGCGGCCCGACGAAAAAGAACTCGTCAAGGTTGTGGCCATCATAGATTCAATGACCAAGAAAGAACGGCTCAACTACAAGATTCTCAACGGCTCCAGGCGTAGACGCATAGCCGCCGGAAGCGGAACAACCGTCCAGGACGTCAACAAGGTGATCAAGAATTACGAGGCCATGAGAAAAATGATGAAAAAACTCGGCAAAAGCGGCGTGAAATCGTTGGCAAGCGGTAAATTACCCTTTTAAACATGTATTAATTATGCTAAAAATTAAAGTTACGTTATTACGTTCCTGCCTTCTGTTTCGTTTGAGCAGGCCGTAAATACCACACTCGGAGGTAGAACTCGACAAAAATGGCAACAAAAATCAGACTGACTCGAATGGGCACAAAGAAAAAACCTTTTTACCGTATCGTCGTGGCGAAGGACGAGTGCCCCCGTGACGGAAAATTTTTGGAAATAGTGGGAAATTATGATCCCATGCAGGATCCTCCCGTTATAAATATCAAAACGGATAAAATAACCGATTGGCTTTCAAGAGGAGCGAAGCCCACTCAAACCGTGGCAAGTCTCCTCAGAAAAAAGGGACTCTCGATACCGGCGGGAAAATCCGTCACTCGGTAGTCGTATCTGTCGGAATTACTGTCGATTTGACTCACGCACTTCCCTGGAGGTTGATACGATGGACGATACCACTATGAAAGACTTGATCAAGTATATCGCGCAGGCGCTGGTCGACCATCCCGACAAAGTAGACGTTACCGAAGTTGTGGGAGAGCAAACGTCTGTCATCGAACTTCGGGTAACCAAGGAGGACCTAGGCAAAGTTATCGGCAAGCAGGGCAAAACGGCAAAGGCGATGCGTACTATCCTTAACGCCGCGTCGTCGAAGCATCACAAGAGATCGGTATTGGAAATTATTGAATAATAATTGAAAAACCTCATTACCATAGGCAAAATAATCAAGCCGAGCGGACTCAAGGGCCGCGTTAAGGTGCTGTCCTACCTGACGTCTCCCCGCATACTGGAAGAGCAGTCCCGCGTTCTCATCGGCACCGATGAGAACGATCCCGTTGCGTACGTCATTAAAGAAGTCTCCATAAAGGGCAAATTCTGTCTTCTCAGCCTCCGGGGCATAGACGGCGTGGAGGAATCGGAATGTTTGAAAGGAAAGTTCATGTACCTGCCGCGCGAGGTCTTCGATGCGCCGGGAGAAGACGAATATTTCTGGGATGACATCATCGGCCTTGAAGTGGTTACCGAAGAGGGAGAAAAGCTGGGCGTTGTCACGTCGATCATCCCCACCGGCAGCAACGACGTTTACGTGTGCGAAGGTCCGGGAGGGGAAGTTCTTCTACCCGCCGTGGAGGACTTCATCAAAAAAATCGACGTTAACAAAGGGATCATGATAGCCGAGCGTCCCGAAGAAATATGATGAAATCGTCGCCATGCGCTTTGATATTCTCACACTCTTTCCGGAAATGTTCGAATCGGTTTTCGATGCAAGCCTCCACAAAAAGGCCGTCGAGGGCGGACTTATTGAAATAGCGGTCCACAACATCAGGGAGTATGCGCCCGGGAAACACCGGGTTACGGATGACGCCCCCTTCGGCGGAGGCGGAGGTATGATCCTCAAGGTGGAACCCATCGATCGCGCCCTTGGAGCAATTCTTCCCGAAAGAAAGAATGCGGAAGTCATACTGCTGACCCCCCAGGGAGAACCCTTCAGGCAAAGGACGGCTGAGGAATTGAGCCGCTGTGACCGACTGGTTCTTATATGCGGGCACTACGAAGGGGTGGACGAACGAGTGGGTCTGCACCTGGCGGACAGGGAACTGTCCATCGGAGACTATATACTCTCCGGAGGCGAATTCGCCGCCATGGTCGTCGTGGACGCCGTCTCCCGCCTTGTCGAGGGCTTCACAGGCAAACGGGAATCGGTACTTCATGACTCCCATACCACGGGACTGTTGGAAGGGCCCCATTACACGAGGCCCCGACTCTATGGCAGTTGGGGCGTGCCGGAAGTGCTCCTCTCGGGACACGAAAAAAATATCCGGGAATGGCGGCGGCGACAATCACTGAAACGTACCCTCGAGCGCAGACCCGATCTGCTCGAGGAGGCCGACCTCACAGAAGAAGACAAGGCCGCGCTCAAGGCGATCAAAGATGGACAGGTACGATAACGCGCACATCGTCCTTCTCCATCATCCAGTTTACAACAAGAGAGGCGATGTGGTAACCACCGCCGTAACCAACTTGGACCTGCACGACATCGCTCGAATCGGCAAGACTTACGGGGCAAAACATTTTTACATCGTGACGCCCCTTGACGTTCAACGCAAGTTCGTCGACCGAATACTTTCACACTGGCGGGAAGGGTACGGCGCAGAATACAACCCCCAAAGAAAAGACGCCTTTGACATAGTGGCCGTGCGTTCATCTCTCGGGAAGGTCTGCCATGAAATCGAAATCAACGGCACGGGAAAGGTCAGGGTCGTGGCCACCTCCGCCGCGGTCAGCGAAAAAGCGACAACCTTCCGATCCCTCCGGTCCATCATGCAGCGGGAGGGAGGAGACACTATTTTGCTGTTCGGCACGGGATGGGGTCTTGCCAAGGAAGTATTGGATCAAGCCGATTTCATCCTGGAACCCATAAAAGGAACGACGAGCTACAATCATCTCTCCGTGAGATCGGCGGTGGCGATAACAATGGACCGTCTCTTCGGCATCCGTGATCGGTGAATCAATGCCGGTCCGCTAATTTCATTTTCCATTGACATTTGTCGACCCTTTGTTCTATACAATTAGACTTCTGTTTCGTCTTGACGGTCTTTTCCGAGGAGGAATTAAATAATGAATGTTATCGACATGATTGAAAAAGAACAGATGCGAACGGACATCCCAGACTTCAAGGCCGGCGATACTGTCAAGGTGCATGTCCGCATCATCGAAGGCCAGAAAGAACGCATCCAGGTATTCCAGGGAATCGTTATCAGAAAGCGTGGGGGCTACAACCGCAGCACCTTCACCGTCAGAAAAATATCGGCGGGGATCGGTGTGGAACGAACCTTTCCCCTTCATTCGCCCGTAATAGAAAAGATAGAATTGGTCAGGAGGGGCAAGGTGCGGCGCTCAAAACTCTACTACTTGAGAAACCTCAAGGGCAAAAAGGCACGGATAAAGGAACTCGGCAGATCTTGATGACCGAATTCGAGCGACAGGGTTTCCTTCTCGGATATAGGCGAATCGCCGGAATCGACGAGGCGGGGAGGGGCCCTCTTGCCGGTCCTGTAGCGGCGGCGGCGGTTATATTCCCCCCGGGATACGAAAACGAACGCATAAATGACTCCAAAAAGCTGTCCCGGTCAAGGCGGGAAAAAATATATTCAGTGATAATGGACGATGCCCTTTCCATCGGCATCGCCTTTGTGGAACCGGCGGTCATCGACCGAATCAACATTCTTCGAGCCACACTCCTGGCAATGCGCAAGGCGGTTCTGGAAATCACGCCGCCTCCCGATTTACTCCTTATCGACGGCACCCAAACAATAGACCTTCCCTTCCCCCAGAAAACCATCGTCAGGGGTGACGGTCTCAGCGTTTCAATAGCGGCCGCGTCGATAGTGGCAAAGGTTCTACGAGACCAAATGATGGACCGCTACCACATCCGTTATTCCCAGTATAACTTCCGGGAAAACAAGGGATACGGCACGAGGGAACACCTCGAGGCGATTCGAAGACATGGCTACTGCAAGATCCACAGGCGATCATTCAAAATCAAGAAGTTCGAACCGTGACAAGGGTCGTTTAGGTGAGGAGACCGCTCTTCGGTATCTCAGGAAAAAAGGATACTCTATCGTCGAGCTGAATTACCGGTGTGTTTTCGGGGAAATCGACATTATCGCCCGCGACGGATATGAATTGGTTTTTGTGGAGGTCAAAAGCCGAACCTCTTCCCGGTTTGGAGACCCTGAAAGCTCGGTGGATTTGAAAAAACAAAAGAAATTATCACGATCGGCCCTCCACTATTTGGAATGCAGAGGTGCGAGCGACTGCAACGCACGATTTGACGTTCTCGCCGTCACCAATACCCCCGAGGGAATGGACATACGTCATATCATAAACGCCTTTGAATCCACCTTTCCATAAAATGCGCCGCCGGGCGGGGAAACAGGCGGACAGGAAGCGGCATAAAGATAATGAAAAAAGGTGTCTTGTACATTACCTCCACTCCCATTGGAAACATGGAAGACATAACACTCCGGGCCATAGAGGTCCTTAAGTCGGTCGATCTTGTCGCGGCTGAAGACACGAGAAGGACCGGGACGTTGATGAAACGCCACGGCATCGAACGCCCGCTGACAAGTCTTCATGATCACAACGAAAGAGAAAAATGCGCCCTCATCATAGAACGACTCCTCCAAGGAGCGAACGTCGCCTACGTCTCCGACGCGGGTACCCCGGGAGTTTCTGATCCCGGCTATCTTCTCGTGAAACTGGCCGTTGAACAAGATATTGCCGTATCGGCGGTTCCGGGACCTTCCGCCGCGATCGCCGCTCTATCCGTATCGGGACTTCCCATGAACCGTTTTACCTTTGCCGGATTCCCCCCGCCGCGGAGGGCCGGACGCAGGCGTTTCCTCGAGGAATTGAGGAACGAAAAGGCGACCATGATTTTTTACGAATCCCCGAAGCGACTCGCGGCAACGTTACGGGACATGCTGGAGATTTTCGGGGATAGACCCATGTCTCTCTCGCGTGAATTGACAAAACTTCACGAAGAGACCAGGCGGGGGAAAATAGCGGACATACTCGAAGGCCTGCACAATATGACGGCGAAAGGGGAAATAACCCTGGTTATCGGCGGGGCTGAAGAAAGGCAACCGGAGGCCGACCCGGAAAAAATCCTGTCGCTATACGACGAATTGGCGAAGAAAGAATCATGTTACACACGGGATGCCGCCTCCCGTATCGCCCGGGCAACGGGTTTGCCGAGAAAAAAAGTATACGCCGTCATACTGGAGCACCTCGGCAAAAAGCGCCCTGGAAGCGACGCCCCCCGAAAACAATGACGGAAAGGGACCGGTCATTTAAAAAGCACTGGCGGCCGGCGGGTAAAAAGTGCTATAATCTAAGTACTTTTCAGAGGCACGAATATAAAATGCATTGGAGGTCTCGATGACACGATGGCTTATCAATAGAAAAAGAAGGGCCTTTCAGGTCTTTTTCTTGCTTTTACTTGCCTTGGTGGGAGGCATGTACCTTCGAAGCATGCCCGCCCTTTCAGCCCAGGAAAGCACCCTTGAAAACCTGAGAAAATTCAGCGAAATTCTCGACATAATAGAGAAAAACTATGTCGAGGAAGTGGATATGGAAAAATTGATAGAGGGTGCTGTTCAAGGGATGATGAAAAGCCTCGATCCCCATAGCACGTACCTGACAGCAGAAATGTACCGCGAACTACAGGTGGACACCAAGGGGGAATTCGGCGGGCTCGGGATTGTAATATCAATAAAAGACGAGGTGCTCACCGTGGTCTCTCCAATAGAAGATACCCCGGCTTTCAAGGCGGGCATCGAAGCGGGCGACCGTATCGTAAAAATTGACGGTGAAGAGACCGCGGGGATCTCCATAATGGACGCCGTCAGTAAGTTACGGGGTCCCAAGGGGACGGACGTAACCATAAGCATCATGAGGGATGGTTTCGATCGGCCGAAAGATTACACCATAACGAGGGACATCATAAAAATAAAAAGTGTGAGGCACCGTGTTTTGAACGACGGCGTGGGATACATCCGGATCTCCTCTTTCCAGGAAAACACGGCGGATGACCTGAAGGCCGCATTAAAAGAGCTGAACTCCCATAATCCACCATTATGGGGACTTGTGCTCGACCTGCGCAACAATCCGGGAGGTCTGCTTGACCAGGCGATAACCGTGTCGGACCTCTTTCTCAAATCGGGAGTCATCGTGACCACGAAAGGCAGGAGCTCGGCGGAATCGGGAAAAATATACCGGGCCAGGGATCTGGGAATAGAACCTAATATGCCCATTATAGTGCTTGTCAACGGCGGTACTGCGAGCGGTTCGGAGATCCTGGCAGGTGCGCTCCGTGACAACAATCGGGCGCTCCTCCTCGGGACCCAGACCTTCGGCAAGGGAGTGATGCAAATGATAGTTCCCCTGCGAGACGGATCGGCCTTGAAACTGACGACGGCGAAATATTATACGCCGAGCGGGGTATGCATACAGGCTATGGGCCTTACCCCCGATTTTGTCGTGGACTATAGACGACCGGAAATCCAGGAAGAAAAAAAGACCCAACTCAGGGAACAAGATCTTAAAGGACACATAGAAAGCGAATCTCCTATGCCTGATGCACTTGAACCCCCTTATCAGACAGGTGAGGACTTCATAATTGACAACCAGCTTCAACATGCCATCGATCTCATTAAGGGTTGGGAACTTTTCAAGGCCATGGAAAAGGTTTGAGACGGGTAATCGTACGGAGTGGAAAAAAAGAAAAGAACAAAGCGACACAAGGCATCCCCCCGAAGGTTTCCCTTCAAGGCGGCCCAGGCGGTCTTTATTGGTATAGGGATATTACTGGTTTTATACCTCCTTCTTTTGCAGGGTGAAAAAATCAGTGTCGAAGGGGACCTCGAAGAAACAGTAAATCCCGTTCCTTCGCCTCTCGAGATACCGTACCCGGACCCGGTGTGGGAAAGATCGAAAAAACCCCCGACTGAAAGGGTTCGACCGACAGCAGGCCAGCTGGCCATAGTAATCGACGATATAGGTTACGACCTCTCCATTGTCGACGATCTGTTGTCCCTGAATGTTCCCATAACATTCGGAGTTTTGCCGTTCTGCCCCTATTCAGAACAGTCCGCCGTAAGGGCTCATGTTGCGGGGCATGAAGTGATTCTCCATCTTCCCATGGAACCTCATGAACGCCCAGGCAAAAATCCAGGGGATGGTGCCCTGTTAACGGACATGACAGACCGGGAAATCAAGGCCCGGCTTCGTGAAAACCTGAGGTCGGTGCCTTACGCCTCGGGTGTCAATAATCACATGGGATCCCGATTTATGGAAGAAGGGGACAAACTCTTTATTGTCTTTTCCGAATTGAAGAAGCGGGATATGTATTTTCTCGACAGCCTCACAACGGAACATTCACGGGCGAAAGAGACCGCCGCCGCCGCAGGCATAAAACTCATAACGCGGGATATTTTCTTGGACAACGGCAAAAACGAGGCTGAGACCCTTGTTGTACTGCAGAACATCTTAGATAAAAATGATAACTGGAACCGGCTTATCCTTATAGGTCATCCCTACGAAAGCACCACGGAAGCCATACGGAAAATAATACCCGAGTTCAAAAAACGGGGAATCGAGCTGGTTTACCTCTCACAGATGGTTGAGCATTGACATCTCATGAAGCGTAAGTATCTAATAATAATTGCCTTTTTTCTTTTATTCCCGGCACAGTTCTGTTTTTTAAGCGCATGCGCCCCGGTTGCACCCATTGATGGCGGCCTTGACGGGGTGAGCATCGCGAAGGATCGTTCGAAAGACATCTATTATCATTACATGAAGGGTGTTTTGCTCAGCCTCGATGGAGATATCGACGGCGCCGTTGAAGAATATACCGAGATTATCGAAATGGCCGGCCATGTTCCCCTCCTGATGATGGAGTTGGCGACACTGCACCTGGAAAACAACGAAATCGACAAGGCTTCGGCAACCCTAAAAACTCTACTGGAGCACAATCCAAATCACTACGAAGCCTTGGTCATGCTGGGAACCATCTACGGACAAAGCCACGAGTTCGAGAAGGCCGCCCACTGTTATCGTAAGGCCATTGAAGCCTCTCCTGACAACCCCGACATCTATTTTCTCTTGAGCATCCTCTACAAAAGTCAGAATGACTATGACTCCGCCCGCGAAGTTCTGGAAGAGCTGCTGAAACGGGATTTTGAGAATCACATGGCGGCGTACCAGCTCGCCCATATTTATATTGCGATGAAAAATTTAGACCGGGCGAAATATTGGTTACAAAGATCCCTTACCATCAAGCCCGATTTCACCGGTGCGCTTAAAGATCTCGCCTTCATCAACGAACATGAAACCAATAAACAAGAGGCAATCTCTCTTTACCGCCGGTACCTTGAGCTCAAGCCGTACGACATAGAAATTAGAGTCAGGCTGGGGAACCTCTTGCTTAACGAGGGCAACTACGTGGAAGCAGCCAAGGAATTTGAAAGTGTAATAGATTACGGAGGAATCTCCTCGGACCTTGAATTTTCACTTGCCGTCGCCTACTTTTTCGGAAAAATCAATTACGACAGGGCTATTGATCTCTTCCTGGAAATACTTGACACCAATCCAGGCGACGACCGGGCTCGGTATTTTCTGGCCGCCTCCTATCATGAACTGGGGGAGTGCGAGAAAGCCCTGGAACAATTCCAATCCATAGGGCCGTCCTCGGATCTGTATGCATCGTCACGCATCCAGATGGCCTTGATATACAGCGAAAGCGGTGACCGTGAAAGGGCGGTCAAAATCGTCGAAGAGACACTCGAAAATCGGAACGATGACCCCAATCTTTACCTTGCCCTCTCCACACTTTACGAAGAAGCCGAAGACCTGGACAGCTCCGTGTACGTTCTTGAAAGGGGATTGGAAATCCTTCCCGGCAACACTGATATCAAATACCGCCTGGGATTTATTCTTGAAAAGACAGGTGATTACGAAAAAGCCATCGCCCTGATGCGAAGCATACTGGAGATCGATCCGGAAAACGCCGAGGCAATGAACTTTATCGGTTACACCTATGCCGATCGAGGAATTCACCTTGACGAAGCAGAAAAATTAATCCTTGAAGCCTTGCGCTTAAAGCCGGGCAGCGGCCATATCATGGACAGCCTGGGGTGGGTGTATTTTCGACAGGAACGCTATCACCAAGCCCTCGAGTACCTGGAGAAGGCCTTTGAGCTTATGACGAACGATCCGGTTGTAGCTGAGCATCTCGGACAGGCATATGAAAAAACCGGGCAGCCTGATCAGGCCATTGAGATGTACAGAAAGGCCCTCGAGAAAGACCCGGACAACGAAGACATCATAAGGCGGATTGAAAGTCTCGAAGGGAAGCAACCGTGAGTCGGCGTACATCGCGTATCATGTCACTTTTCATTCTGTTTCCAGCGGTGCTGTCGCTATACCTGGAAGGATGCGCTTCGTTCCGGACAGCTTCTTACGAAGAAACGCCGACGGTTCTCGATGAGACCATCATATCCGACATCTACAGCATCGATGGCGAGAAGATTCTTCGTGCCATGGCGACGGTCAACCTCCTGCAGACCCCTGATATCAGGCAATCCCACCGTGTTGCCTTCGTAGTGCGGCCTCCATCGAATCTCAAAGTGGAGGCGTTGCCCGCCTTCGGCATCCCCGATTATTTCTTTTCCATAAATGAAGGATCGTTCAAGGTGTTCATTCCCGGGAAAGGAAGGATGTACACGGGCAAGACCTCCAGGGATACGATTTTTTCATTTTTCAGGCTGGATATGGATGCCCGGGAGATCATCGCTTTGATGGCGGGCGCCGCTCCCACCCCCCTACTTGCGGGAGAAGAAGTCGGAGAACGTCGAATACGGGCCTTCAGAAACAAGGAAGGATATAGCCTGAAAGTGTACTCAGACCATGACAGGCTTCTTCAATCGATTCGACTGGACAGCAATAGCCGGATGAGGGAACTGGAAGTTTACAACCACAGAGGACGTCTCCGCTACCACGTCTATTTCGAGTGGCGCGAAGATGGGATGACAGCCAAGCCTCGCCGCATTACAATCGCAATGGCCGACCTGCACGCTACCGTGGTGGATTTCGAATTAGACTCCGTTTCAATTGGAACGGAGGATGACTTGCCGAAAGGCTTTTTCGACCTGCCCGTTCCACCGGGAGTGGAACTGATATTCCTTGATTGAAAAATCGGCGGCAAATGCAAAGAAAAAGAGTAAGCGTCCACCGGCGGGCCCGTGAATCCCGCCGGTGGTTTGTGCGAACATGCGATCTATTTAAGCTCGAGGAGTTTTGAACGGGCCGTCTCGGCAGCGGTCGTTCCGGGATAATCCCTCGTCACGCGTTGAAGCAGGAGAAGCGCACTGGACTTGTCCCCAAGCTTCTCAAAGGACAGGGCCTGTTTGAGAAGGGCGTGGGGCACCCTGCTCCCCTGGGGATATTCCTCTATCACCTTTTGATATTCCAGGATTGCCTTTTCATATTCTCCCTGGAAGTAGTAACTCTCACCGATCCAGAACCTAGCGTTGTCCGAATACTGCGCATCGGGATACAGCCGCAAAAATTCGAGAAACAGCTTCCGCGACCCTTCGTAATCACCTTCTTTGAACAATTTGTACGCTTCGGAATAAAGCGTCTCGCTGTCCGGTTGACTCTTCTTCCCGGGCTCGGCGGAAGGTCGGACAGGCCTGCTCGGTTCCTCGGTGACTGCGGCGATGTCGAGTTTGTTTTCCACGAACCGAAGCCGCTTCTCAAGGTTCTCCAGGGCGGAGGCCGTGTCCTCCGCCGCAGTGACCGTGGATCCCACCTCTAGCTTGAATTGCAGTTCCTCGTAAGCGCCCCGCAACCTATTGAGTTCTTCCCTGACACTCGTCATATCAGCGCTAATGTCGGCCTGGCTTCTTCGAATGGACGCGTTTGACTCCTCCATTTCCTCAAGCCGATTCTCGGTCCGCTCAAGCGATTCCTGAAGTCCGCTGACCGTGGCCTGCAGAGCCGTTATCTTGGCATCGAGACTCCGGCTCACATGCCTCAGCTCATCCTGGGTGGCACAGCCGACAAAGGAAAGCATCAACGCCGCGACGACTGCAATCGGGGTTATAGAATATTTCACCTGTCCGCCGGCTCCGACTACCGCTACCAAGTGGTGGGGAAAACATTGAAACGTGCCCGCCTGTTTTTCGCCCATGCTTCCTCGCAGCTCCTGGGATCAAGCGGTCGCTCTTTCCCATAGCTGATCGTGCTGAGGCGTTTCGCGTCAACCCCCAAATTTACGAGATAGTTCTTCGCGGCGGTCGCCCTTCTTTCGCCGAGGGCAAGGTTGTACTCGGCAGTGCCTCGCTCATCGCAATGACCTTCGATGATAACGTCGAAGTTCTTATTCTTTTTTAGCCATCCCCCCAGCTCGTTCAAATAGGCACGGGCATCGTCATTCAGGTCGTAACGATCGAAAGCGAAATGGATGTGACGTTCTCCAAAGGCATGCGCCTCGGCTACCAGCTTTTCCCTCATGGCTGCCACCTTGGCCGCGTCCTCATCAGTAGCCTTCACAGGTGCAGCGGCCGGTTCGGTGGGTTTTTCCGCCACCGGAGCGGGTGTCTCCTTTACCGCCGTTTCCTGGAAACAGGCACAGCCGCCCAGGGCAACCAAAACGAACATAGAAATAACCGCCATACTCCACATAAACCGCCAGTTCCGTTTCATCCCTACCTCCTCATCTTCCTCGTTGTATGTTATGTGCGTCGTTGCCATTCCTGCGGGTGTGCGGCAAACAGGGCCCCTCCCGCACCCTGCAGATAACGTCTTTTTTCAATGGTAACAAATCCTCAATCTGAATCCAGCCTGGGCGACCAGGCTGGATTTTTAGCGGAATCGGCGCCCTCTATAATTCTGAGATTTACACCAGTTGAGTTTATTATGCAAACTTTTTCAATGCCTGCACGTCTAAGGGTGAAAACCAGGTAACGACCGTCGGGAGACCAACTGGGATCGAAACAGTCACCATCGAAGTAGGTAAGTTGAGTGTTGTTGCCGCCTTTGGCGTCTATGGTGAAAAGTTGGAACCTTTTCTCCACGAGACCCACGTACACGATCTCGTTCCCACGGGGCGACCACCGGGGAGACGTGTTGTTCGTCCCCTCGAATGTGATTCTCCTCACACTCCGGCCTTTCGAATCCATGATAAAGAGATGAGGATTCCCCGATCGGTTCGACACAAAGACAATCTGGGACCCATCGGGGGAAAATGAAGGTGATACATCAATTGATGGACTATGGGTGAGTCTCCTCAGTCTCTTCGATTCCACTTCTATCACGTATATGTCGTTGTAGCCGTCTTTACCGAGGACCATCAATATCTCTTTCCCGTCGGGCGACCATGACGAAGGTATGTTCAAAGCGGGAAAGTCCGTGAGCACCTCCCGCCGGCCGGAATTTAAATGTAGAATATAAGAATCGGGATTCCCCCGCAAATAGGAGACAAAGGCCAGTCTTTCGCCCTCGGGCGACCAACGGGGAAGAATGGTGAGGGTTTCGTAGTTTGTGATTTCCTTCATGTTCGTACCATCAAAGCTCACCGTATACAGTTCTGAGTTATCCCCCTTCTTGACTACGAAGGCTATCTTCGTGTCAAAAACGCCGTGCTCGCCTACAAGAGCAAGCAGGATTTCTTCGGCAAACTTCAAGACCATGGTCTTCCGGTCATCCGGTCTTCCGATATAACGTTTCCCCGTGATCAGAGACCCCCTAACCACGTCAAACAGTCTGAATTCAGAAACCAATTCATCGTCCTTGTATTCGAAACCACCTTTTACAAGGAAGTCAGCCCCTATGGACAGCCAATCGCCGAAGCGAATTTCGGGCGCTGTAATGCCGGCCGTCGCACCATCTTCAAGAAAGGCCTCCCTTGGGATAACCCTGAAAAAACCGGTCATCTCAAGCAATTTCCCAAGCTCGTCGGCGAAGAATGCGGCGCTCCCCTCCTTGTCCTCGCCCTCGCCTAGCGCCCTGAAGTCTTGAACGGCCACGGGAAACTTTTGAAAGGCCGGGGAGTCGATATCTATATATACCTTGGCCGAAGCAGCCGGGTTCCAGGCGAAAAAACTCAGCAACAGCGCGGCTATAATGCCCAAGGCACGGCAAAATTCCCTTCCCTTGTTTCTCCTATTTTCCTTTATGACGATCCCGCAACCTGCTTCTACCCGGCCGACCAATAGAATCATGTTTGTCTCCAAAGATAATTTTTTGACCGCCTCAACAGCAACGAAGAGCACGAAAGGCGGTCGTAAGTCGCGTTTCCTTTGTGGAAATTCTTGTATCACCGATAATCTGAAGAACGAAAGCGTATCCCCACTTCGATGTGTGGTTCGTTAAGCCACCCTGGAAGCGGAGGAAAAGGTTCAGCTTTTCTGACGGCGCTTTCAACAGATTCATCAAAAACCCTGTTGCCCGATCTCTTCTCGAACGCGAGCCCACTTATTGAGCCGTCTCTCATGATCGTAACCGCCACCACCGCTTCCAGCTGACCGCCGGACAGGATCGCTTCCGGAAGGGCCCACTGCTCCTTTATCCTTACCCAGAGCGCCGAATAATAGGCATTCATCCTGTCGACATCCGCATCGGGAGATGCGCCCGAGGTAGGCGTCCCTCGTGGGCCGGGCGGCGATACGGAAGCTTGAGGCCGTCCCGACGCCACCCTTTCCTGTATCCGGCGAAGGGCTTCGTCAAGCCGCTCGGGAACGTCCCTCCTTTGCACCTCTATCCGTTCTATGGGAACCGCCTTGGTTTTTTCGGGCGGTTTTCTTGCCGCCACGGCTGTTTCGCGCTCACCGATCCGGATTTCCTCCTCCGAGGAGACGGCCGGCGTTCTCGACTCTCCCGCCTCTGCCGGCATGGTTACCAAGTCGACTGTATAGGCTGGAACGAAGATTCTCGACGGCGTAGGAAGGGAAGGCGAAAAAAACGCCACGAAAAGTACCAAGGCGTGAAGAAGCGCCGAAAGCACGATCATGCTCTTGAGCCCGGCGCCGTTATCGCCCTGTCTTTTGACCTGGTCAAGAAGGGACATCCTTTTTCTCTTCCCCGGGAGGATCCGTTATCATTCCAAGTCGATCCACTCCAGCCTTCCGCACCTCCGACATCACTTTAACGACGAACCCGTAAGAAACCGTTTCATCGGCCCGCAGGTACAGATCTCTGTCTATCCTGGAGGCAAATATGTTCGCCAGCTTTGTGTTTAATTCCTCCAGGGTCGTCTTGTGTCTATTTATAAATATTTCCTTATCCGCGTTTATAGTCAAAACCAGTTTTTCTTCCCCCACATCCACGGGGCGAGCCGCAACCCTCGGAAGATTCACGTCGATTCCCATCTGAAGCATGGGCGCCGCCACCATGAAAATGAGGAGCAAAACCAAGGTAACGTCCACCAATGGAATGATGTTGATATCGGACAGGGGTTTGCCTCCCCCCCTCTGGTTTCTTTTGTATTTCAAGGTCTCTGCATCTTCCTTACATAATAGCGCTCGATTATATTGAGTAACTCGACGGAAAAGTTTTCCATCTCCACCGTAATGGCGCGGATTTTTGACAAATAGTAATTATAAAATACCACTGCCGGTATTGCGGCCGCAAGACCCGCCGCCGTAGCCACCAGCGCCTCGGAAATACCTGGCGCTACGACGGAAAGCGTGGCCGCCCCCCGTATCCCGATACCCTGAAAGGCGTTCATTATCCCCCAAACGGTCCCGAAAAGGCCGATAAAGGGGCAGGCGCTCCCCGTGGTAGCAAGAAATATAAGAAAGCGCTCCAGCCTCGTTGTTTCGTTGTCACAGGCCCGGTTCAAAGTCCGCTCGATGTTGTCCATCGCTCTCAATTCAAGACTTGCAGAGTCCTCAATCACCGACTTTTCACCTTCCTTGGAATCGCCTTCACGCCTCGTGTCCGCCAGTTTGCTCAATTCCGTGTACCCGGCTCTGAACACCTCGGCGATGGTCGAATTACGGTACTTCTTCGACTCCGGGAAAATAGCCGACAACCTGTTGCTTCGCATGTAAACGTCGAGAAACATCTCGTTTTCCCGTCTCGCCCGCCGTATCGTCTTGTATTTCACCAGGATCACGGCCCAGGAAATCACCGAAAAGAGCAAAAGCAGGAGGATCACGAACTGGACCATGGGACCGGCGTCGAACACCATCTCCAGAACATTGCCGTGGAAAGGCGTTCCCAGATCCTTGGCGGTTACGGCAAGCACTTCATTCACTATCATTCTCCCTTTGAGTCTCTGATTTGATCACCGTATGTAGTTCAAAACAGGTCTGCTGTCAATACGTCTTTTCGCAATTTTTAAGCGTAAGGTCACAATTTCACAAAGATATTTAAAACCACCAGCCGGTCGGCGCAATACTTTGCGGAAATACCCCGATTCGCATGTCGTACATAATCATCACCGGATAAAATAGGAATATTGACTTCGGAAACCGCTATGATAGAAAAAATCCATGACAAGCACTCAGTCTTCCACACTTTCCAGAAGCGCCGGGGCCAAGGGACATCTCTCTCCATTTTCTCTCTTTTGCTTAATTTCATTGGCGTCGCTTGTGTGCCTGTTTTCCGGCTGCAACCGCCCGCCGGAGGAAAGCCTTGAAGGCGTCCCCGTCGCGGATGAGGCGCCGGCTTACGGCGACCTGTTGGTGCAGGGATCAATCGGTGATGCCTCGAATCTTATCTCGATTCT
>JAHDRK010000070.1 GCA_018433345.1 Syntrophobacterales bacterium
CCGCCGTCACAGGCGGAGGCCGCCGCTACGCCCACGGTGCACGTTGTGAAGAAGGGAGATACCCTGGAGAGAATCGCCGGTCGGTACGGTGTGCCCATGGCGGAACTGGAGCGCATGAACAATCTTCGTTCCCGTGACCGCCTATACGTGGGCCAGCGGCTGGTTGTGGCCCGTTCTCCCGTCGTGGAGGCGGTGAGGCCTTCGACTCCGACCACACACGTGGTCTCCCGGGGAGAAACCCTTGAGCAGATAGCCCGGAGATACGGCGTGACGGTGAGAGATCTTATCTATGCCAACAAGCTGAAATCGGCCGATCGTATCCTGGTGGGTCAGCGGCTTGACATACCGATTGCCGGAAATGGACGGAAAAAGACAGTGTACACAGTGTCCAGGGGCGATACACTGGAGACCATAGCGCGACGCTTCGGCACAACGGTCGAATCATTAATGGACGAAAACAGTCTCCGGTCGCGCCATGTCATCTACGCCGGACAGCAGCTCACAATATCCCCTCCGTAAACCGGTCCCGCCGCTTTCAGCAGAAACCGCGGTAAAGTCATATCTATACATGTGGATTTGCGATTTATCAGCCTTGCCGAGAATCACGTTTGTGTCTTTCGCAGGCAAGAGCGGGTCATTTCCGCCGATTTATAGAAGGCCTTGTTTTCTCTGCAGGTACGTCTGTTGTTAAATTAGCGGTGATGACACGAGGAGCCCCTTTCGAAACAGGTTTTATATTATTCCATTGACACGATCTCGTCAGGCTGATAGTTAGCATACGAAATATAGGAGAGCCATTATGGCGAGCGAATACGACGATTGCCTGTTGTTCCTGCTGGCGAAGGCATACCAGCGGGTCTACGGCGATTTCAAGAAACGCATGCAGCCCCATGGACTAACGCCGGTACAACACCTTGTTATACTTGCTCTTTCTCTAGAGGAAGGGGTGTCGGCCGGCGAACTTGGCAAGAGGCTCATGCTTGACAATGCGACCCTCTCCGGTGTGCTTGACCGCCTGTCGGAAAGCGGGTGGGTTGTCAAACAGTCGTCACAGGAAGACAAGCGTTCGCTGAAGCTCTATTTGACCGACCGGGCGAGGTCGAACCTCGAACTTCTCAAGGCGGAGAGCGACGATGCGAATCGCCGGGTCCTTGATTCCTTCAGTTTGGAGGAACGGGTGATCTTCAAACGCCTGCTCAAGGACCTGCAAAAGTAAGAGTACTCTTTCGTATGCGAAATATTGATGGTGATGGAGAAGATGTAATGTAATCCACGGATGAGGGTATGGTAAGTCGTATTCAATTGTTCGATAATGGCGGTCTTAAAGTCGTTTTAAAAGTTAAAATGGAATAGAAAGGAGTCGACCATGAAAAATCTCGAACGTGTCCTATCGCCGTTGAAAATAGGGCCCATGACGTTGTCCAATCGCGTGGTGATGCCGCCCATGGGAACCAACCTGGGGAATCCTGACGGAACGGTGAGCGAAGAAAATCTTGCCTACATGAAACGCCGGGCACGGGGGAAGGCGGGCCTAATCATTACGGAAATATCGGCTGTCCACGAGGGAGGTATAGTCGGGCCCAGGCAGCTCGGGGCCTATGACGACCGTTTCATTCCGGGACTTGCCAAACTTGCCTCAATCGTCCACGAAGCGGGCTGTAGGATAGCCCTCCAGATTCACCATGCAGGCCGGGAAAGCATCCATCTTTTAAGCCAGGGCAAGGCCGTGGGGCCTTCGGCTGTTCCCAGCATCGTATTTCGCATGACGCCAAGGGAGATGACCATCGAGGAAATCAAGGAAGTAATCGGAAGTTTCGGTTCGGCGGCGCGCAGGGCGCGTGAAGCCGGCTACGACGCCGTCGAGATTCACTGCGCCCACGGCTACTTGCTGACCCAGTTTCTATCCGCTCTCTCGAACCGGAGGACCGACGAGTACGGTGGAAAGACCTTGAAGGAACGATCCCGTTTTGTCATCGAAGTCATTGAAGCGGTGCGCCGTGAAGTGGGACCCGATTTCCCCATATCGGTGCGAATATCCACAGAAGAATGTATCGAGGGTGGTTACACAGCCGACGACATGCAGACAATTCTTCCCGACATGGTCAAGGCGGGTACGGACATTATTCATGCTTCCTTTGGAACACACGGGAGCCCGGGTGGTATAACCCAGGCTCCGGCGGAATACGAACCGGGATTCCATGCCTGGATGGCGCGAAAGGTCAAAGATGTGGTCGATGTGCCCGTCATTGCCGTGGGGCGGTTTACTCATCCGGCCCAGGCAGAGGAGGTCATCGGGCGGGGGGATGCCGACATGGTGGCTTTCGGCCGGCAGTTTTTGGCGGACCCGGATTTTCTGATAAAGGCCAAGGAAGGTCGTTCGGAAGATATACGCCGATGTATCGCCTGCAACCAGGGGTGCATAGAGCGCGAACTGCTTGGAGAAGGCAGCATTCGCTGTTCCATCAATCCCGAGACGGGGCAAGAGACCGTCTATCCCGAGGGGCCGGCGGAACAGCCGAAAAACGTCTGGATCGCAGGATCCGGGCCTGCAGGCCTTATCGCGGCGTCCGAGGCCCAAAGGCTGGGTCACAGGGTTACGCTTTTCGAAAGGGATGCAAGGATGGGTGGGCAGATACGCTATGCATCCATTCCGCCCCACAAGGAAATTTACGGCGAGTGGATCGACTGGCTTGTTGGACAGGTGGAGAAGACGGGTATTGAAATCAAGAAAGAAACGAGCGTTACCGGGGAAATAGTAAGAGAGGGCAGGCCGGATCACGTGATTGTCGCCACCGGCGGCGAGCCGATCATGCCCGCTATTCCGGGGATTGAACGTCCCCACGTCAGTACCGCGTGGCATGTGCTCGACGGTCGCGTAAAGCCGGAGGGAAACGTCCTCGTTATTGGCGGGGGGCTGATAGGAATGGAAACAGCAGATTATTTAAGCGAACGGGGTGTAAGAGTGACGCTTGCCGAGATGCTTGAGCGATCGCCGGTTAAAAAGATAACCTCGCATGGATATATGGTACACAAGCGCCTCCGTGATAAAAAATGCAAGTTACTATTTAGCACAGAGATAACGTCGATAGGTGATGGATTCGTGGAGGTTGTAACGGCGGGTGAGAAGTCGACGTTGTCACCTATCGATCACGTGGTCGTAGCCGTGGGTCTTTACCCCCGCGACGAGCTGAAAAGAGATATGGAAAACATGGGGATTCCCCATACCGTCGTGGGCGATGCCAGAGAGCCGCGAAGGATTTTCGAGGCGACGGAGGAAGGGGCCCGCGCGGCCTGGGAGTTATAATAACCCGCCTAAAATCATAGCATGATCTTCCGCCATGGGCGGACGAAAGGGAGGTGCTTATGCTGAAAACAAGGATGACGGAAATGTTTGGGGTCGAACGTCCCATCATGCTCGCCGGAATGAACTGGATTACAGAGCCTAAACTAGTGTCGGCGGTTTGTAACGCCGGTGGCCTGGGAATTCTAGCGGTCGCCCGCTGTACACCACGGGAAACGCGGGATAACATACGGCAGATAAGAGACATGACCGACAAGCCCTTCGGTATAAACCAGATACTTGTGGGTCCGGGTGCGAAGGAAAATATCGAGGTGGCTATTGAAGAGAAGGTGCCCGTGATCAACTATTCGCTGGGCAAACCCTGGTTCGTCAACGATGTCCATGCGTACGGCGGAAAGGTGTTGGGGACCATTGCCATCTCCAGGCACGCTTCCAAGGCCGTGGAACTTGGATGCGACGCCCTTGTGATCACCGGTCACGAGGCTGCGGCCCATGGCGCGGCGGCCACTTCCATGGTGCTTATTCCCATTGTGGCAAGCATGGTGAATGTTCCCCTTATCGCCGCGGGCGGTTTTTACGACGGCCGGGGGCTGGCGGCCGCTCTTGCCCTGGGTGCCGACGGTGTCTCCATGGGGAGTCGTTTCATGCTTGTCCAGGAAAGCATGGTGCACGAAAACTTCAAGCGACTCTGTCTCGAGGCGACGGAACAGGACACGCTATACGACAACGTGTTCGACGGTATGGACGGCCGGGTGTTGAAGACAAAGGAAGCGGTGGCCATGACGAAGAGGGGGTTCCCCCTCGCGGAATCGATAAAGGGGGCGCTCTTGGTCAAACGGGTTTTGAACATGTCTTGGGGAAAGTTCGTTAAGATGTCCTTTGAAATGATGCGTGCCGAGGAAGGCCACCCCTTGCTTGTGTTGGCCCGGCAGGCGGTGGGAAACATGAAGCACATGAAGGCTATCATGGAAGGTGACGTGGAAAAAGGTATCCTCTTCGCCGGCCAGTGCTGCGGTGGGATTAAGGATATTCCCACGACGCGGGAACTGATGGATCGGATTATGATTGAAGCGGACGAGGCGATAGATCGTCTGAACGCGATGCGATCATAAGTGATCAGCCAGGTGGGGGAGGATATTATAATCACGGCCGACGAAGCGCTTGGGCGGTGCCTCGGTGGGAAGCGAGGTTGCGGTCGCCTGTTTGCAGCGGATGCTTCTGGAACACGGTGACCGCGTTTCGGCGGTTTTATCCGTGTTTCAGTTTCATTACCACGACGTAAAACACGAGTGAAAATCCGACGGCGTTGCCGACTATTACCGGCATGGCCCCGATCATGATACCGTAGACGAGCCACAGGAAAAGACCTGTGGCAAGGCATAAAAAGGCCGGTAAAGAGAGGTCCTTTGTTTGCCGGGTGCGATAAATCTTTACAACCTGCGGTGCCATGGACAGGGAGCTGAGAACCGCGGCCGCGAGGCCGATCAGTGTGGTAAGTTCCATTTTTTAGAGATATTCCTTCATGGACTTGTTTTCAAGTTGTTTCACGATCTTCCTTACGTCCTGCGAGCGGCCTCGTTTCATTACCAGAATGGCGTTATCACTTTCGACCACCACCAGATCTTTTATTCCAACCAGGGCGATGAGCTTGTCTTTTCCAAGAACCAAGGAATTGGTGCTGTCTACCGTGATAACCAGGCCACGGCCGCCGATATCGTTTTCATCGCGCGGGTAAATGTCGGCGAGGGCGTCCCAACTTCCGAGATCATTCCAGCGGAAGTTGCCGGTAACCATGAGCACGTTGTCCGTCTTCTCCATGACCCCGTAATCGATAGAAATGGGCGTGACAGCCTCATAGACCTCCCTGAGAACCCTTTCTTCGTCGGGGGTGTCAAGGTATTTTTCAAGAACGAGCAACCTTTCGTGGAGATCTGGAAGGTATCTTTCAATAGCCTCCATTATGGCAGACACCTTCCAGGCGAACATCCCGCTGTTCCAAAAAAAGGCGTTTGATTCGAGAAATGACAGGGCTGTTTCCAGATCGGGCTTTTCCCGGAAAGACAAGACGGAGAAGGCCTTGTCGCCGTCGATGGGCGTGCCTTTTTCTATATACCCGTAGCCCGTCTCCGGCGCAGTGGGCCTTATTCCAATAGTGACCAGACCTTTTGTTCGCCTCGCTAGGTCGGCGGCATACAGCAGTGTCGACCGAAAGTCCTCTTCCTCGAATATGAGGTGATCCGCGGGCAAGACCAGCATGACCGCTTCCGGGTCCTTTTTCCTCACGTGAAGCGCCGCCAAGCCGATACAGGGTGCCGTGTTGCGCCCCACTGGTTCCGCCAGCACGTTGCGCACGGGGATCCAGGGTAGGAGCCGGCGCACTAATTCGCGGTATGCGATGTCGGTAACGGTGAGAATGTTCTCCGGGGGAACAACGGGTAGGATACGATCCGCCGTTTGCTCTATGAGTGTTTTATCTCCTGTGAGGGCAAGAAATTGTTTCGGTTTCGATTGCCTGCTTTCCGGCCAAAAGCGTGTTCCCTTACCCCCCGCCATGATTATTGCGAAGAGAGACTTCTCCATTGCACCTATCCTGTTGCTGTTTTCTTGCCATTTACTTCGTCAATGAAAGGTATGGTCACTTCGTAGACGCCCGATTTGACGACGGCATGCATGGGATACCGGCAGCTTTCGAAAACCTTCAGCATGGGTTTGTTTTCCGTCAGCACATCGGCCTTGAACCCCTTTATTCCTCGTTTCTTTGCCAGGGTGATAAGCAGGTCAAGCATGTGCTTGCCGATTCCCAGCCCCATGTACCGCTCGTCCACTATGAAGGCGACGTCCGCGTAAGCCGAATCCTGTAGGTGAACATAACGCGCTTCCGCGATGATTCTTTCAACGCCCTCTTCCACAACAACGCCCACGATGGACATGATGTTGGAATAATCGATATTGACATATTCCTGCATCTGCTTATGGGGCATCGACTTGATGGGGGCGAAATATCGGTAGTAAACGGCCCGGTCGGAGAAACGATAAAACAGTTTCCGCATGTCGTCCTCGTCGGAAGGCTTGATCGGGCGGAACCATACCGTAACGCCGTTCTTAAAGGTATGCCGGTATGATACATCGTCCGGGTAGCACCGTCCCGAGTCTGTAAGGTATATTTGGTCGCGGTAAAGGATGTTCGCCGCCTTGGCTTGCTGGACCAGTTCCCAACGGTCATTGGGATGAGCGATGTCTATCAGCGCCAGGGCCCGCTCCCTCTGGGTCCGGCCGCGCATGGAGGCGACACCGTATTCCGTGATGATAAGGTCAAGGGCCTCCTGGTTGGTAAACTGGTTGGGATATTCCTTGGCGGAAAGGATAATATTGGGTTTTCCTTCTCGGTTCCTGCTGGGTAGGGCGAATATGGTGCGGCCGCCCGGCGATAGCGATGCGCCGGTAAACACCGCGTGGACCTCCCCGGGGTCGAGGGTCACGTTCCGTCGCCCCACCTGCAGCGCAACGATCCCCATGAGATCCACCCTTCGGGCCGGCAAGATCTTGATATATTTTTCATTCATGGACATGAGCTGGGTATCCATGACCAGGTCGACGCTTTGGAATTCAATGAGAGGATTTCGATGAAGCCACTGGTACAGTTCCCTTGTCCCCTGGGCGTAGCAGACCACGCTCTTGTTCCGAAAGAAACGCTTGTTTTTGTTGGTGACCGCGCCGGTCTTGATCAAATCCATCAGGGCGTCGGTCATGACCAGTGAATGAACACTGAGATTTTTTTTCTTGGAAAGCGGTTCCACGAGAGCTTCAAACACGGGATCGAAGGTGAAGGCCACGCAACTCCCGTCGTCGATCATGGAGGCAACGTTCGCGGCAAGTTTCTCGTAGACTTCTGCCACCGGCCACCGGGGAAAGTAGTGGGGAGGTTGATCCGATTCGACCAGGAAGTGGAAATCACTGATGTGGGCGAAGCTGTCACCCATGGTAAAAGGAATTTGCTCGTTGATTTCGCCGACGACCAGTGAGGCCCGCTCCATGGCCCTGCGCGCGGCGTCCACCGCCAATCCGAGGCTCACGAAACCACGTTCGTCCGGCGGCGTGATCTGAACGAAGGCCGCGTCCACATCAATGATCCCTGCACTGATAAGCTGGGGTACTCTTGATGAAGCGGTAGGGATAAAGTCGATTCGGCCTTCCCGAATTGCGTCACTTGCCACGTACCCCGAAAAAAAGGTTTTCAGGCGGTATTTGTGTTCCTGTGTCTGGTCGGTGGGCAGAGCGTCTCCCAGGCTCAAAAGTTGGATAAATTCCAGGTCCCTGAGATTTCTGGCGTTCGATTTAAGTATCGCTTGGATAAGCTTCCTCGGTTCCGCGCAACCAGTGCCCAAAAATATTTTCATGCCCGGTTCGATTTTTTTGATGATCTCCTCGGGCTCGACAAGTGCCTTTTTCCAGTTATTGCCGGTTATTGTCGACAACATTTGACTTAACCTCTCTTATCTTTTTTGTATCAAAATCGCTTTCCCTCATGCGGATGTGGAATTTCGGCGGATTACGGCCGCTTATGGTTTTTGACGACCTTTTAAAAGTTTCCTTCTTCTGTTTGGCACATTGGTATTCTTCGCGAACATCATTTGATTTATGGAAGCAGTGTAAAGATTGATGCGTAAAGTTGCAAGGCAAAAAAGGTCTTTATTCCCGGTTCACTTTATCTTCACTTGAACGGTGAAAAGAGGACGGCACTTCTCGGTTTGCAGATGGCGGGCGTTTTTTCCCGCCGCCTTCGTAGAGGTCGTAGCACAGCAGGCGGCACTCGATGCCGCCATTGTAAAAGGTAAGCCTCCTGCTCGTCTTGAGCCCTATGTTTTTCGCCAAGTGGAGGTTTCCCGTGAAAATCGCCGCCCGGTTACCGGCACATCTCTGTTTTAAGAAATCGCCCATGCGGCGGTACACTTCCTCGAGCTCGTGTTGATTACCGAGACGCTTTCCATATTCAGGATTTATCATTATCAGGCACCTTCCGACGGGTATCGTCGTTTCCTGGAAAGGGGCGACGGCGAATTCGATAAATGATTCCATGCCCGCGGCTTCGGCGTTTTCCCGGGCCGCCGCCACCGCCGTTTCATCTATATCGGTGGCGATGATACGAATTCCGGCTGATATCTTTGACCTTCGGTTCCAACTGTTCCGCATACTTTTCCATGCTGATTTCCGAAACCCCTTTATATGCATGAAGCCGAAGCTGTTTCGCAGCAGGCCGGGGGCCCTGTCGAGCGCCATGAGCGCCGCCTCGATGGCGAAGGTTCCGCTTCCGCACATGGGGTTGACAAAATGCTCGCCGTCCGACCATCCGGATGCCATTATAAGCGCCGTCGCGAGGGATTCCTGAAGAGGCGCCTCCACGGACGCGACACGATATCCTCGTTTGGATAGAGGTTCTCCGGAGGTGTCAATATAGATATCACATCGGTCCCCTTTCCAGTAGCAGTGAACGGTTGCACCCCTGCGTTCCGGTCCCGAATCGGGGCGTCGGCCCATTTCAGCGAACAGACGATCTACGATGGCGTCCTTTGCCTTGAGATTGGCGAAACGGGAATCACGGATTGATTGGGTGTCTACAACGGAGGTAACCGTCAAGTACTCGTTGGGGTCGATGTATTCTTCCCAGGGTAAATCCCGAAGCACATGGTAGAATTCCTTCGGGGTCCTCGCCTTTTGACTGGTGATTCGATAGAGTACCCGTTGACCGGTGCGGACTGCCAGGTTCAGGGTCATGGCATCGCACATTGTTCCTTCCGTTTCCACGCCGTAGGGATGCTCTGACGTGACGGTAAATCCCGTTTTTTTCAGTTCCATGGCAAGGTAGGGTGAAATCCCCCTGCCGCAGGTTATCAAGATGTTGCTTTTTGTTTCAAATAACGACATGGCAAAATCGGGATCATATGATAAGCATTTAGCAGCCTTGATAATTCTTGCCATGGGTCGGAGAGCCTGTCAAGGGGCGGTGATCCGGGCGGGACACCATGGCAGGCAGGAGGATCCCGCGGCGGATATGCAAAAGGTTGAATCCCGGCGCAAAAGATGATTTTCCTGAAATCCAGGCGGATTCGATATTTGCCTTTGAAAGCACGGGAACGGGAATTCGATCGATATTGCCTAAGTCGGCGGACCCTTGGTGATTTAGGCTTTGGGTCGATTTCTCATGGCTGCAGGGACGTAAATCACATAATTTAATTGCCTGCGTCTCTCACAAGGCGGAATCCAACCTGCTTGTAACTTTTTTCCGGCGCACCGCAATTCCGGAAGGCCGATCGACAAAACCGTGGTTCATCGAACCAGCTTCCACCGCGGATTATTCGCATGGACCCCGATGGAGGCCCCTTAGGATCCTTTACATGCCCTTCGGGGTAAGGGCCGCGCCAGTCGTGGCACCATTCCGAGACGTTGCCGTAAATGTCGTATAATCCCCACGGGCTTGGCCGTTTCCGGCCCACGGGATGCGTTCTGTTCTCCGAATTCGCGGCGTACCAAGCGTATTCTCCCAGTAAATTTTCGTCGTCGCCAAAAAAGAACGCGGCCTTGGATCCCGCGCGGGCGGCATATTCCCACTCGGCCTCGGTCGGGAGTCTGTAGGTTCCGCCTTTCGAGGAATTGATTTTTTCAATAAAACCTTGGATGTCGTTCCACGATACTTGTTCAACGGGACATTCGTCGCATTTCGAGAAGTGGGAAGGATTTCGCCCCATTACAGATTTCCACAATGCCTGGGTTACAGGAACGGTCTGCATCCAGAAGCCCTTGTTCAGCGTGACTTTATGAAGGGTTTCGTCGTCCAGTCTTCCTTCCTCTGATTCAGGGCTGCCCCTGTAATAGCTGCCTGGCGCTATAAAAACAAAATTCATTCCCAGATCATTTTTGAAGGTCTCTCCCTGTTTCGGCATCGTCAGAAGCGCCATTGCGCGTTCCAATCCTTGCCTGGCCGCGGTGTCGTCGGCATAGAGGGCAAGGGCTTCTTTGAAAGCCGCAATCGCGTTGTCCGGTTCGTTTCTTTCCAGTGCGCGAAGTCCGACTGTAATGTACTGATCGTAGTTTCTGCGTTTTTCAGCTTCGGCCGCCTCTCTTTTACGGCGTTCGGCTTCATCCCTTTCGGCTGCTTCTTTAGCCTTGCGTTCGGTTTCGGCCTCGGCCATTCGTCTTTTTTCCATCTCGGCCCTGTTTAGGGCTTCGGCAAGCCTCGCCGCGGCGGTTTTCACGGAGGGATCACCGGGGAGAACGCTGTCGGCGGCCTTCACATGGGAATCGGCAAGTTCGAGATCCCCGCTTTCCATGGCCGCGTCAGCCCTTTCTATGTGTCTTGCCACGATTCGTACCATGCCTTCCCGGGCACACACGTTACCGGGATCGAGTTCCAGCACCCGG